>CAXEOX010000184.1:0-4885 GCA_963997925.1 uncultured bacterium | reverse complement strand
CTGGCCTCGTCCGAAACTAAAAATGCCACGACCGAGGCCACTTCATGTGGTTCACCCGGCCGCCCTAGGGGTATACCACTGCGCTGGCGCTCCTGCTCCTCGATTGAAAGCGCCGTAAAGCGGTCTGCCACCCGAGCGCCGAGCTCGGTAAGTACTAATCCGGGCATCACTGCGTTCACGTTGATATTGAATTGCCCCAGGTCCTTGGCCAGTTGAGTGGTAAACCCTATTATCCCCGATTTGGCCCCGGCATAAGGTAGCCTGCCTGCGGAAGTGCCCCTGGGACCGAATGTTCCTCTTGCGGTCATCGAGGAGAAATTGACGATTTTCCCCGACCGCCTGGACTTCATGTGAGGTACCACTCCTCGACAGCAAAGGAAGGAGCTTTTCAGGTTCCCGTCGACTATCTGATCCCACAACTCTTCGCTGATATCTTCGATATGGTCGAGCCCAATGTTGCCGCTACCGCCAGCGTTGTTCACCAGGATGTCTATCTGCCCGTAGGTATCCAAGGCCAGCTTCACCATCTGGGCGACTTCAACGGCGTTAGACACATCGGCTTCAAAGGGTAGAGCTATGCCCCCGGCGTCACCAATTGCTTCGGCCACCCGGGCAACTTTATCGCCCTGTATGTCAGTCGCCAGCACACTGGCGCCGCCCGAAGCCAGTTTCTTGGCGATCGCTCTGCCGATACCTTGTGCGGATCCCGTTACTATGGCAACTCTATCCTGAAACTGCATCGTTACCCTCTTGGTGTTTACATCGGCGCCTGAAATCAAATTAAGATCTTGGTGGCTTAAGTTCCTCCGTCCGGTTCAACGCAGATCCTGTGAACAGCGGGGTGTTTGGAATCGGCTTGGGCAGGAAGTCAATCAATCTGAGTTAATCGGTATTCTAAGATGGTTGGTTGGCAGGGGCCTGGATTCTGGTCCCACGTCCTAGCAACTAATCGTTAATTGCTCCATTCGACGGATGCAAATATGCCGCTCTGTCCGCTGTGGTCGAATGTGATTCCCTCATAGTCGACCTTGAGGATAGAGGTTGTCCCAGTGTCACCGTCGTCCCAGATCATCCCTCCGTTAGGGAAGACGACATGGACCTCATTTTCTTCGCCGGTGACGGGGTTCTTGAGCGGGGTCATTTTAGCTTCGAGGATTCCATCGATTTTGAATCCGCTGTTTCGACCATCAACATTCATTTGGATAGGCATCACGAGAGGGCCAGCGACTGACGAGAGCGTCGTCGCGAGAATCTCCCAGGGCAACCCCCCGGCCTGACCCGTCAGTACAGTAGTTAAACTTTCGACTTGTTGTTGAGTAGCTGAATCATCGACGAATACTATTCCGGTGCCATTTCCATCGTGAATAGCGGCGGGCCATTTAATGGCCAAAACAGCTTTGACGCCAGATAGATCCACATCTCCGAGATTGCCCTCATTGATGCTGATCCCGACCAGTCCTTCACAATTGCCGTGGTCTGGGAATCCTCCAAAGTTACAGTTACAACCCGGATCACAATTGCAACATTCCATCCAGTCTGCCTTGATTCTGTATTGAGTTCTCTCTTGTACCAATTTCTCATCCCTCCTTGTGTTATCAACAGTGAGGTTCTCTTTAGTCGCGGGTTAGATATGTCCTAGAGTTTTTCTCGTAGGAAATTTCAGAACGTAGCCCTTCTGCTGCCCCTGATTATATCCCCACTACAGATTCAACGCAGCATACTCCAGTTTTGGAGCTCACAAAATGGAATCCTGTTTCGGTTACATGGGATTCTCGTCGAGGTTCAACACCTAAACCACTCGTTTCAACCAAGCAATCGAACCGATTTGAATCCACCGGGATTCTTGGAAAGTTAGTTGCTGGGCGGTTGGACCCTACTCTAGCGCGCCACCAGTTAACTTTTTACCATCGTCCTTTTGTCGAGACAAACAACGTTGCCTGGTTAGTAAAAGCCGCCTGAATGAGCTGGAATAAATAAACCCTTCTCCCATATTGCCGAGAGAATGGTTCTTCGCCCACATCTTTATACGGGCTCAGGCGGAAACCTTTGCCTAAGATTCCCACCCGTCTCCACCGAGCCACGGAATTGGCCCCGGTTTTTGCTACCCCCGCAAGGCTTCCACTTTGCTGGCATCAAATGACCGGATGCGCGCGTGAGCGTGGGGACTGCGCAATATCTTTCCGTGCAACATGCCAGCCAGTTGAGTAGCAGCTCCGTGTTTAGCCTCGCCCGTTACCTTGTCCAGACCATCGTGCCGGATGGGCTTGGTATCAAGAACCCGGTTTTGTTGGGGGCTTGCGGCTTGCCGGTCGACCGTGGTGGTCGTGTGGGTATCCTCACTTATGGAATGGTTGGGGTCAAACAACCGGGCGCCCACTGGGGGATGTGGCCCGTTAAGGATAATCTATTCGCATTGACCTAGAGTGCCAAGACCGACTCTCGAATCATTGCGATTGCCGGTTGTCACTGAGTGCCCGGCAGACTCGTTCCGTCATGCCTCCGGTGAGCTTTGTTGCTCTAAAGTGTCCGCCGATCCCAGCCCTTCGAGAGCCAATCCGTAGCCCAAGAGTTCATGCATCATTCGTTTGACGTATTGGGTCAATAGTACACGGCTGTAGCGCAACACCAAAGGAGATTGCTGAGCCAACTGCTCAGCCAAAGTCCACGCCCGTGGGAGTAGCTCGCTCTTGGGTAAAACTTCGCTGACCAAGCCCAGGTCCAATGCTTTCTGGGCGTCGATGGTCTGCCCAGTCAACAGAAAATACCTGCCCCGGTTCAGCCCCAGCAGCATGGGGTAGATGACGTGCATTCCATCGCCGGGAATCAGCCCGTTGATGAAATGCCCCGAGTCTTGAAACGAAGCTTCTTCCGAAGCCAAGACAATGTCGCAAAGTAGGGGTAGTTCCGAGTGCCTTAAAGCCGGGCCGTTGATGGCGCTGATCATGGGAACTTCGATGTCTAATAAGTTCATCAACAGGTGCTTGCCTTCCCAGTAGGTTTTGTCCCATTGGCTGGGCGATCGCCTTGGCCGAGACTCCCGGGTTCCCGGAGGACCGGTGAAAGCGTCGCCTGCGCCGGTCATGATAACCACCCTGTTTTCCCGGTCGCTGCCGATGTCGTGAAACACCTGGGGCAACTCCTCGTGAGGCGTGCCACCCCATTGCAGGCTGTCCCCGTTGGTATGCAGAGTAATCTGAAGGATACCGTCCCTGCGCTCCATACGCACGCTTTGGTACTTGCTGGCATATTCGTCCAGTGTTGCCATAGTCCGCCTCCTTTACGTATTTAAGCCCTAAGACCGACGATATGTTTATGATGGAGCCGTCTTCGGCCCGGCGCAACCTAGGGCGAGTTATCTCAGGGGCACGGTAGTCTGAAAAGGTGTAAAATCAGAGTCGCCGATTCATCCAGTCCATGCAAGATTTATAATCCGCGATCCTTTGGCTGCTCTTACAAAGAGGTGTAAACCATGCCCACTGCAAAGGTCAACGGAGCGGAGATCTACTACGGAGAGGCCGGTAGTGGCCCTCCGGTCATTCTCTCCGCCGGAGGGCTCCAGGGCACGCTGGCGGGGTACGAGCCGGTGATGGAAGAATTGTCCCGGGAGCACCGGGTCATCTCCTACGACCGGCGCTTCGGCGGCCAGTCCAGGAGCCCCCTAGTGGTACAGACTTGGGATATGGTTTGCCAGGACGTGATGGGGCTCATGGACGCGCTGGGCATAGAAGAGGCCTACTTGGGTGGGGGGTCTTTTGGAGCAGCCATCTCTTTCGGCTGCGCCGTACGTTATCCAGAACGAGTCCGGGCGATATTTCCGTCCAACATCGCTGGCGGCGTGATTTGCGACTCATACTTGGCCATGAAACTGTTCAAGAGTGCCGACATGGCCTTGGACCAAGGCATAAAGGCGGCGGTTGACGCTTTCGATACCGCCGACCGGTTTTCCCCCTTTACTCCGGAGCGGGCCCAATACGACCCGGGATATCGCAAGACTCTGGAAGACATGGACCCCCATGATTTCGCTCAAGTGATGCGGGATACCATCTATGCGCTATTCGAAGGACCGTATTTGTCCCTGGGAATGACCGAGAAAACCCTCAAGGGCATTCGTATCCCAACCATGATTATGCCCGGTAACAATGATATTCACCCCCGGGGCGTCGCCCAGCAAGTGCATCGCCTGATCCCCAACTGCAAGTGGGCCGAAGTGGCCCCGCACTCGGAGGCTCCGGGAGAGTACGTCCGTCGGGTGGTGAAGTTCCTGGCTGAGGTCGAGGCCAACACCTAGTTCAGCCGCAGAAGAGGGGTTGTCTTTGTGACCAGACCGGCCTAGGACATACAGGCGGACGTCGAGGCCAATCCCTAGTTTTGGGCGTGGTGATGACACCTGTTGGAGGCATCTGACTTGGAAAGTTTGAAGGACCAGGCCGCGATCGTCGGAATCGGCGAAACCGTATATA
Source organism: uncultured bacterium (assembly GCA_963997925.1). Lineage (GTDB taxonomy): Bacteria > Chloroflexota > Dehalococcoidia > Lucifugimonadales > UBA3495 > UBA11650. The sequence continues at coordinate 425 of CAXEOX010000184.1, read as the reverse complement.
CCCGTGACTCGGGAAGGTCCGAATTAAGCATGGCTGTTGAAGCGGCCAAAACGGCGATTGCCGATGCCGGCCTGGAGCCTAAGGATATTGATGGCATCGTCAAATTTACCGCGGATTCCACCCCTCAAGGAGAGTTAGCCGCCTGCCTGGGCATTCCGTATCTACGGTACTACGGCGAACTGGGTCCCTTGGGCGGAGCCGCCTGCGGCTTGGTGATTCAGGCCGCCATGGCAGTATCCCGTGGATTAGCCAACAACGTTGTCGTTTACCGTTCCGTGAACGGTCGGTCCGGGGCGCGTTACGGTTCGGGCGTGGTCACGACTCGGCGGGGCGAGGGCAATGCCGCATTCACCGAACCCTATGGCCTGCTAGTGCCGGGTCAGTCTAGCGCTCTCCGGGCCCGCCGGCACATGCATGAATTCGGA
>CAXEOX010000183.1:0-4965 GCA_963997925.1 uncultured bacterium | reverse complement strand
CCCAGTTGATAGATATGCATTACCCGCAGCCGCCTATCGTCCATCCCGGACAAACTCGGCGGCCCGCTCCGCAATCATCATCGTGGTCACATTGGTATTAGCGCGCACCGCATCCGGCATGACCGAAGCGTCGTCTAAGGTCTAGTTTTACGCTTGATTTGTCGGGTGATGCGACAATGGTGACGGCGTCATGGTTGACGCCAAAGGTCCAGTATTACGCTCGATGTGGCGGGTGTTGCGCCAAAGATGACGGCTTCGTAAATGACGTTAGAAGTCCGGTTTTAGCTCATGCCACCCGATTGTTCGTCCAAAATGACAGTTCCCCCAAACACCGCAGGCCGGTATGGTGGGTCCGACATATTAACAGATGCGGGCATATTGCCTCGGTGTGGGATGCTTGTCCACCACATCGGCTTGCAATTGTGCTGATGTCGGCGTAGTAATCTACCATGTCAGCCAATGGCCGAAGACCAAGACAAGAAGGACGAGGAAAAGTTCGAGTTTACTTTCGAGGGAGAAGCCCTGGGCTATATCTCCCTGGAACAAGCCCGCCTTCGGGCGATTCAGCATGCTAGGGATAACCAAGCTTTCTACGGATCACGATACGCCCGGCGAGAACCAGTTTGGGAGGTGGTTGGCGAAGAAGAAGGTGAGGACTACTAGCCCTACTCCGGCGCCGACGCCGGTACTGATAGACGTTGGGGCGGGGGCAGGTAATTCTGGACTTTTACGCTTATGAGAGTGGGTCAATCGAGTGAATCGGATGCAATTGACGGCCTCGAGCTTCCGTTTTATAGTTCACGGCACGCCAAAGAGCCCCACTTGCAGGGCAATCAGTTTGATCTGGGGAATCGAGGGCTACTCGGTTACGATGTGATTGCCCGGCCTTTTAGAGAAGAGGAGACGGCTTACATGGATTTTAGTTTACAGGGCAAGCATGCGATGGTGGTTGGAGGAGGCCGAGGCATCGGCAAATCCATCGCCCGGGAGTTGGCTCGCGAGGGAGTCGATGTGGTTATTGCCGCCCGTACCTTACCGGAGCTGGAAAGAACGGCCCGGGAACTTGAGGACGAAACGGGCCGGCGCGTTATTCCCTTGACCCTTGACGTTACCAAACGTGAGCAGGTGGACCACGCAGTCGCGGAGGCGAACGAGAAACTGGGTGGGCTGCACATTCTGGTCAACAGCGCCGCTCTACCCGGCGGTTCAACGACAGCAGCCGGCCCCATCGAAATCGTCGACGAGAACGATCTTCTAAGTGACTTCGATGTCAAGTACGTGGGGGCCTTGCGGTGCGCCCGTGCCGCCATACCCTTCCTGAAAGAGCATGGTTGGGGGCGTATTATAAATATCAGCGGACACAACGCGCGTAACGCGGGCAACCTCAGCGCCGGGGCCCGCAATGTCTCTCTGGTGCACTTGACCAAGACATTATCGACCCAACTGGGACGCTATGGGATCACCGTCAACTGCATCCATCCTGGCATCATCCGCACGGAGCGGACCCCGGGGGTGTTGGCCGATCGCGCTGCCCAGCTGGGCATATCTCCGGAGGAAGTGGAACAGTGTGACTACGTCCCCGGCGCGCCGCGTAGCAACGCCATCGGCCGCATGGTGGAGTCTTCGGAGATAGCCTACTTGACCGCCTTCCTTGCTTCGGACAAAGCCCAGGCCATCACCGGCGAGCTTATCGAGGCCAGCGGCGGCGCGGGAAATTCGGTTTATTACTGACGTTGTATGGCTCTGTTGAAATCTTGGCCGACCGATCAGAGGCCGCGAGTCGCCCCGATGAAATCAGGGGACTTACCAAGACTTGAGCAGGGGAAGTCTTTGGAGGTGGCCACAGCAAATACCCCGGTTAGGGCCTCCGCCTTGCTGGTGTCGATGGACCGGATGCGAGCGTGAGCGTGGGGGCTGCGCAATATCTTTCCGTGCAACATGCCTGCCAGCTGAGTGTCCGCTCCGTATTTAGCCGCTCCCGTCACCTTGTCCACGCCGTCGTGGCGGATAGGCCTGGTGCCGACAACCCGGTATCGTTGGGGGCTTGCGTCTTGCCGGTCGACTGTGGTGGTCATGTGCGTATCCTCACTTCTGGAATGGCCGGAATGAAGCATCCGGGCGCCCTCTGGGTGGATGTTTCCCGTCAAGGGTAATCTATTCACCTTGACCTAGCGTGTCAAGACCCGCTCCACACCAATCGCGATTGCCGGTTGTGACCATCCCCGCGGCAGACACGTTGCGCTAAGACCCTGGCGAACTCTGTTGCTCCAGGGTGTCCGCCGAGCCTAGCCCTTCCAGGGCCAGGCCGTAGCCCAGAAGTTCATGCATCATCCGTTTGACGTATTGGGTTAATAGGACCCGGCTATACCGCAACACCAAAGGCGATTGTTCGGCCAACTGCTCCGCCAAGGCCCAAGCCCGTGGCAGTAGCTCTTCCCTGGGTAAGACTTCGCTGACCAGACCAAGTTCTAAGGCTTTTGGAGCATCGATGGTCTGCCCAGTCAGCAGAAAATACCGGCCCCGGTTGAGTCCCAGCAACATGGGATAGATTACGTGCATCCCGTCGCCGGGAATCAGTCCGTTGATGAAATGCCCCGAGTCTTGAAAGGCCGCATTTTCTGAGGCCAGCACGATGTCGCAAAGCAGGGGCAGTTCCGAGTGCCTTAATGCCGGGCCGTTGATGGCGCTGATCATGGGAACTTCGATGTCCAATAGGTTCATCAGCAGGTGCTTGCCCTCCCGGTAGGTCTTGTCCCATTGGCTGGGCGACCGCTTTGGCCGGGACTCCCTGGTGCCCGGAGGACCGGTGAAAGCATCACCGGAGCCCGTCATGATAACTACCCTATTCTCCGGGTCGCTGCCGATGTCGTGAAACGCCTGGGGCAACTCCTCGTGAGGCGTGCCGCCCCATTGCAAGCTGCCACCGTTGGTATGGAGAGTAATCTGAAGGATACCGTCCCTGCGCTCCATGCGCACGCTTTGGTACTTGTTGGCATATTCGTCCAGCGTTACCACAATCTGCCTCCTTAAAGTCATAATCCCCAAAATCGAAGATGTGTTTATGATGGAGCCGCCGTAGGCTTGGTGCAACTTATGATGGGTCGTCCGTGGGCATCGTGGCCGTAAAAGGTGTAAAATCAGGGCCGCCGATTCATTCCGTCTCGAACAAGCTGCCTGACCCCGGTCCTTTGGCTGATATTGTATATGAGGTGCTAACTATGCCCAGCGCAAAGGTCAACGGCGCGGAGATTTACTACGAAGAGGCTGGTAGTGGGCCTCCGATCATTCTTTCCGCCGGAGGTCTGCAAGGTACGCTGGCGGGGTACGGACCGGTGATGGAAGCATTGTCCCAGGAGCACCGGGTTATCTCCTACGACCGGCGTTTCGGCGGCCAGTCCAGCAGCCCCCTGGTGGTGCAGACTTGGGATATGGTCTGCCAGGACGTCATGGGGCTCATGGATGTGCTGGGGATAGAAGCGGCTTACCTGGGTGGCGGGTCTTTTGGGGCCGCCATCTCTTTGGGTTGCGCCCTGCGCTTTCCGGAACGGGTCAGGGCGATATTCCCTTCCAACATCGCAGGCGGGGTCATCTGCGACTCTTACTTGGCCATGAAACTGTTCAAGAGCGCGGACATGGCCTTGAACACGGGCATCAAGTCGGCGGTTGACGCCTTCGATGCCGACGACCGGTTCTCCCCCTTTACCCCGGAGAGAGCCCAAAACGATCCGGAGTATCGCAAGAATCTGGAACACATGGACCCTCAGGATTTCGCTCAGGTGATGCGGGATACCATATATGCGCTATTTGAAGGACCGTATCTGTCCTTGGGAATGACGGAGAAAGCCCTGAAGGGCATCCACACTCCAACCATAATTATGCCCGGTAATAACGACATCCACCCCCGCGGCGTCGCCCAGCAGGTGCATCGTCTGATTCCCAACTGCCGGTGGGCAGAGGTAGCCCCTCACTCGGAAGCTCCGGAAGAGTATGTCCATCGGGTGGTGGATTTTCTGGCAGAGGTCGAGGCCGGATCCTAGACTTGGGCGTAGTGATGACATCTGTTGGAGGCATGTGACTTGGACAGTTTGAAGGACCAGGCAGCGATCGTCGGTATAGGCGAAACCGTCTATAATCGGGACTCGGGAAGGTCCGAATTGAGCATGGCTGTTGAAGCGGCCAAAATCGCGATCGCCGATGCCGGCTTGGAGCCTAGAGACGTTGACGGCATCGTCAAATTCACTGCGGATTCCACTCCTCAGGGAGAGCTGGCCGCTTGCCTGGGCATTCCTTATCTACGTTACTACGGCGAGCTGGGGCCCTTGGGCGGCGCTGCCTGCGGTCTGGTGATTCAGGCCGCAATGGCCGTATCCCGTGGATTGGCCAACAACGTCGTTATTTACCGTTCTGTGAATGGACGGTCCGGGGCGCGTTACGGATCGGGCGTGGTAACGACTCGGCGGGGCGAGGGTAATGCCGCATTCACCGAACCATATGGCCTGCTGGTGCCGGGTCAGTCTAGTGCGCTTCGTGCCCGCCGCCACATGCACGAGTTCGGAACCACCGAACGTCAATATGGAGCGGTCGCGCTGGCGTTTCGGAAGCACGCTTGTCTCAACCCCAAGGCAATCATGTACGGCCGGCCTATCACCATGGAAGACTATTTGAACGCTAAGGTGTTCTTCGATCCCCTGAGGATATTTGACTGCGCCTTGGAAGCCGACGGAGCCAACGCTTTCGTGGTCACCTCTGCCGAACGGGCTTCCAACATCAGGCATCGTCCGGTTTACATCATGAGTTCCGCCCAAGCTTTGCCTGCGGCCGCCGGTAGAAATGGAGAGTCCTGGGATGAGAGTGGCGCATCCTGGTTGGCCCCGGAGCTATTTGGCGGAGCGGGGGTAACTCCCAAGGATATTGACGTCATTGGCTTTTACGACCATTTCAGCACGGTCATCATCACCAAATTGG
>CAXEOX010000182.1:0-5034 GCA_963997925.1 uncultured bacterium | reverse complement strand
AAGGACGTTATACAAGCCGTAGACCCTTGGATTTCAGGCTCCAATATTGAGAAGGGAACCCGTGGGGGTCTAGAGATTACGAAAGAATTGGAGGAATCCCTCGTCGGGATTTTTTGCCTTACTCGGGAAAACTTGTCTTCACCTTGGTTGCTGTTTGAGGCAAGAGCAATCTCGAAGCACCGTGAAGCTGGTCATGTCTGTACCTACCTGATCGGCTTGACGTCAAACGACGTAGAGGAACCATTATCCCAATTCCAGCATACTAGGGCGGACAAAGAAGACACGCTTCAATTGTTACAGACTATCAACAGCCTCTTGGACATTCCTTTAGAGGTTGACCGCCTGGAGCGGGCCTTCGATCAAAAGTGGCCAGAGTTGGAACAAGTCATCGAAAATCTACCATCCACCGAATCTGACCAAACCCCTATCAGGGCGTCAGCCGAGATTCTTCAGGAAGTGCTGGAGTTGGCCAGAGTGCATTCAAGAGAGCTTCAACAAATTAGAGGGCAAATAGCAGTCAGCCAACAAGAACCGAATAGCTACTCCGCCTACTTTAGAACCCAACAAGAACTGTTGAGACGTTTTGCGGCGTTTAGTGGAACTGGTGAACTTACTCAGCCAATATACGTCCCCGGCTTGGACGCTGTGACAGAGATTGCGAAACAGTACGATGATTCTGGGAACCCCATCGGGTAGAATCGCATTTATGGCCAATGACGAATTACTGAGCCGGATCGACCGCATCTACGCGTCCGTTGATGCAAATCAGGAGTTCGACATGACCAAACTCCCTGGGATAGTCTGGCAGCAACAGGGTGTTGTCTGGTTATACCAGGACTTCAGGAGTGGCCTAAGCCAGCCAGAGATTCAGAACATCGCCCACTCGTTAATTCACAACATTGCCAACCTGAAGGACCATCTACGGCGATGGGCGCGTCAAAACGGGACGGACCCCGCGACAATCGACCAGGCGATAGGGGCCAGCAATGCTCTCAATATCATCATCGACCTTTCCAACAACGACAAGCACGGATATCCACCTCGAGATGGTGGGTATTCAGGTGTCGCTCCCCAGGTATCCGGCATCGATAGAGTGATGAAACTATCCTTCGGAGGGGAAGCCGGTTCAAGCATCTCGATGGCATTCAACGCGGACGGATCACCGAGGATAGTAAGTCGTGGTGGTTCGGCCAAGGCTGTAATTACCGGCCGTGTCAATGATAAGGACGGGAACAGGCTAGGCGACCTACACAACTTCGAACTAGAAGCAGTTGAGTCTTTAGAAGAACTGGTTGCCGACCTTGGAGTAACATAAGACAGGTTGAGCGAGCCATTAACTGCTAAAGAAATGCAGCTTTTGGACGGGTCCAAAAGCTGAACAGTAGTGACCATACCCCCACCCCGCATCCCCAGCCCCCCAACCGCATCCAACCCCATATACAATCTCGCTTAGCTAAATCTGGAGGAGCTGGTTAATGTGGTTACTTGGGGCGTTTGCCGGGAAGTCTGGCTACATCATCGCGATATTGCTGGTTGGCTTGGTGCTGGCGGTGTTCTTGCTGCCGCAGATCCGTGGGAGCCTGCTGAAGCTCCGGTCCGAAACGGTAACGGTGCAGCGCACCCCGGGTCAGGGCGGGAATAGCGGGGACGCAGTGCAGAGCTTTGACATAATCACCGTCCTGGGGAAGGACGGCATACCCTCCATAGATAACCCCCGCTTCGTCGGCCCGGTCGACGCCGACCGGCAGATGGAATCCTTCGAGAGGGTCCTGGGCGTGTCGATCAACGGCGACCACCGGGCCTACCCACTGAACATGCTCAGCCGCCACGAGATAGTGAACGACACCGTGGGAGGTAAGCCTGTCGCGGTCACTTGGTGACCCCTCTGCTTCACGGGCATTGTATATGCCCGCAACATCGGCGACACCACCCACACCTTCGGCGTGTCCGGCAAGCTAATCATGAACGCGCTGGTCATGTACGACCGGCAGACCGACACCCTGTGGAGCCAGTTCCTGAGCCGGGGGGTCCGGGGGCCGTTGAGCGGCACCCAACTGGAGATTGTGCCTTCGCTACAGACCAGTTGGGAACAGTGGCTGGAGTTGCACCCAGATACCCAGTTGCTGGACAAGGGCGGCCGATACAACTCGGATTCCTACCAAGGGTATTACCTAAGCGGCTCCGCAGGCATCATCGGGGAGTCCAACAAGGACCGGCGGTTGCCCGGCAAGGACGTGGTCCTGGAAGGCAAAGCGAAAGCCTATCCGTTCCAGGTAATAGCCAATGAACCGCTGATTAACGACTCTATCTCCGGCACCCAAGTGCTGGTTGTTCTTGACCTACCTTCCGAGACCGCCGCCATCTTCGACCGTAACCTGGAAGGCCGCAGTCTGGGCTTCGACATCCTGCCCGACACCGGCGACGGCATCTCCCTGATGAAAGACCGGGAGACGGGCAGCACCTGGCAGCTATTGACGGGCCGGGCCATCGACGGCGAGTTAGCGGGGATGGCCCTGACCCGGCTACCGTCCTTCTACTCCTTCTGGTTCGCTTGGAGCGATTTCCACCCCAAGACGGAGCTTTACGAGGCTGGCGGCTCGGCGGGGTAGCTTAAGCCCCGCCGGGAACGTGGACGATGGCTTCCACCTCGACCAGATACTCGGGCCGCACCAAGGCCGCCACCATCACGGTGGAGCTGGCCGGGGGATTGGGGGCAGCGAATACTTCGGACCGCACTTTACCGTAGGCCGGGTAGTCGGCCACGTCCACCAGGAAGCAGGTTATCTTCACCACATCGTCCATGGTCGCCCCTGCGGCTTCAGCGATGCCCTTTATATTGGCGAAGACCTGGCGGGTCTGGGATTCGCAGTCGGGGCCAGCCAAGACGCCGTTGTCCTGACCCACGGTGCCCGATATGAATAGAAACTCGCCCACTTGGATGCCGGGCGAGAACGCCGGGTTGGGGGTTGATCCTTGGGGTATTATCGCTTTCCTATCAGCCATATCGTTCTCCTTTATTTATGCGATGAGATTGCGTGGTTTTGATCTCGGCCAGCGCCAAGACGTAGACGAAGTTATACCGTGTCATGGTTGCGGAATCAATGGGGATGCGGGGCGCGGAGTTGCCCAGGAATGTCTGGACTAGGCGAAGCCTGGGATGCTGGAGCGGTCTCGTGTGACGGAAGTTACGCCGCGGATTCCTTCCAGCTTGGCGAACACTTTACCCAACTGGTCTAACCCGGTTGTGTGGACAGTCAACTCCATGGTGACTGTGCCGTCGGGGAGTTCCTTGGTAATGACCGATGCGATGTTGACCTTCTCTTCCGAAACCATGAGGGTAACGTCCCGCAGCAGTCCCACCCGGTCGTAGGCTTTCATCTTGATTCTGACCGGGTAAAGCTCGTGGGCCTCTCCCCAGTCTACCGTAACAATCCTCTCCGGCTCATCTTCGTTGGTCAGGCTGATGCAGCCCTCTTTATGCACGGTGACGCCCCGAGTGCGGGTAACGAACCCCATTATCGGGTCCCCCGGTATCGGGTTGCAGCATTGGGCGATGCGGGTGAGCAGGTCTCCCACGCCCAGCACCGAGACACCGGACGACGGACTGGACAGGGGCAGGTTGGGCTTGATGATTGGCTGCTCGGGCTGGTGTTCCTGACCGGCTTGGGCCAGGCGGTATGCCAACTGGCTTTCAGTGAGCCCACCGGAACCTAGGTTGGCCAGAAGATCGTCCATGTTGTCGTATTTGCAGAGGGTGACAATCTCTGCGTCTTCCAGCTTTTGGCTGACCCTACGGAGTTCCCGGCGCAGTAGCTCCCGGCCCCTCTGGATGTTGCTGCTGCGAGCCTGACGGCGGAACCACTGGCGGACCTTCTGCCGAGCGCTGGCGGAGCCGACGTAGCCCCGGTTGGGGTTGAGCCAGTCCAAGCTGGGACCCCGGTCCCCCTTGGACGTCATGATTTCCACGGTATCGCCGTTGTTCAGCTTGGTATCAAGAGAAACCAGCCGGCCGTTGACCTTGGCCCCGATGCAGTGGTGCCCCAAGTCAGTATGAATCTTGTAGCCGAAGTCTATGGGCGTGGAACCGGAGGTCAGCTCGACGATCCGGCCCTTGGGTGTGTAGACGAACACTTGGTCGTGGAAGATGTCCTGCTTCACCGACTCGATGAATTCGTCGGTCCCCGCCATCTCCCGCTGCCACTCCAGCAACTGGCGCAGCCAAGTCATCTTTTCATCGAAATGCAGGTCGCCGCTTTTACCTTCTTTATATCGCCAGTGGGCAGCGACTCCGTACTCGGCGATCTGGTGCAATTCAAAAGTCTTGATCTGCACTTCCAGGGGATTGCCGCCATCGCAAATCACCGTGGAATGCAACGCCTGGTACATATTTTCTTTGGGGTTGGCGATGTAGTCGTCGAACTGGCCGGGGATCGGGTGCCAGAGTTGATGGATGACGCCCAGGGTCTTGTAGCAGTCCTCCATGGAGTTCACCAGAACTCTCAGGGCGTACAGGTCATAGATGTCGCTAAGCTCTTTCCCCTGAGTGGCGTATCGCTGTATCTTGAGGTAAGTGCTATATATCCCCTTGGGCCTACCGACAACCTCTCCTTCCACGTTGAATCTAATCATTTCTTCGCGCAGGCGGGCGGCCACGTTCTCCACATACTCTTCCCGGACCTCGCGCTTGGCCGCCAGCATCTTGGCAATCTCGTGGTACTTGTCTTCGTTCAAGTGGCGGAAGGCCAGGTCGTCAAGCTGCCACTTAATCTCCCAGATGCCCAAGCGGTTGGCCAGCGGCGAATAGATGTCCAGGGTTTCCTGGGCGATGCGCTTTCTTTTCTCGGGGGCCAGCGCGTCCAGAGTACGCATGTTGTGGAGCCGGTCCGCCAGTTTGATCAGCACCACCCGGATGTCCTCCGCCATGGCCACCAGCATCTTGCGCAGGCTTTCGGCGTAGAGGTGGTCCTGTTCCTCCGATTGGTTCCAATCGGGGCTGGCTTCCAAGAAGCGGGCATCCATCCTGGTCAGCTTGGT
>CAXEOX010000181.1:0-5213 GCA_963997925.1 uncultured bacterium | reverse complement strand
ATGAAGCGGGCCTTGCTGCTGAACGCCATCAACACCAAGATTGGCGGCGTTCTTATTCGCGGCAAGAAGGGCACCGCCAAGTCCACCGCTGTCCGCTCCCTGGCTGCGCTATTGCCCGAAGTAGAGGTATTGCAGGGCTGCCCTTACAGTTGCTCCCCCGGCGCTCTTCAAGGCCTGTGCCATCTGTGTGAAGGCGGAGTCGGAGACGGCCAGCCTATTAGCAGACAAGTTCGCATCGTCGACCTGCCTGTTGGAGCTACCGAGGACCGCCTGGTAGGATCACTGGATATCGAACAGGCCATCAAGTCGGGCAACCGCAGCTTTGAACCGGGCCTGATTGCCACCACGCATAGAGGCATCCTCTACGTGGACGAGGTAAACCTCCTGAACGACCATTTGGTGGACGTTCTTTTGGACGCCGCCGCCATGGGCCGCAACTACGTGGAGCGGGAGGGGATCTCCGTCAGTCACGCCGCCGATTTCATCCTGGTGGGCACCATGAACCCCGAAGAAGGTGACCTGCGTCCCCAGTTGCTGGACCGGTTTGGTCTGGCCGTGGAGGTCGACGGCACCTTCGCTCCGGAAGAAAGGCGGGAGGTGGTCCGCAGGCGCATCGCCTACGAAGCCGACCCCTACGCGTTTATGGAGCAGTGGCAGGACTCCGAAGAGGAAGAACGAGGGCGCATCCAGGCCAGCCGGCAGTTGCTACCCCAGGTGCAAGTTGGGGACGATATTCTGGAGCTGATAACCGATATCTGCGCCGAATACCAGGTGGACGGTATGCGGGCCGACATCGTGATGTACAAGGCTTCCAGCACCATCGCCGCCTACGAAGGGCGCACCCAAGTATCGCCGGAGGACGTGCGTGAAGCAGCCCAGATGGCTCTGCTGCACCGTCAACGCCGCCAACCCTTCCAGCAGCCCCACTTGGTCACCGAGCAACTGGACACCATGGTAGAGCAGTTCCAGAACCAATCCAGTCAGCGGGAGCCCTCCGACCAAGGGTCCAATTCCAACCAGGATCAGGACGACGGCGAATCAGACCAATCGAACCGTGACGAGCCGCCTGAGGACTCCGGTCCTCAGGACCAACTTTTTGAAGTTGGAACGCCCTTCAGCATCCGTTCCCTACAGGTACAACCCCCAGACCGCCGCGCCCGGACCAGTGGCGGACGCCGCGCCAACACTATCAGCGGCACAGCCACCGGGCACTACATCGGCGCTAAGATTCCTGAAGCCAAAGCCTCAGATCTGGCCCTAGACGCAACCCTCCGCGCCGCCGCCCCCCACCAACAGCAACGACGGGGCGAGCAATTGGCGCCGGACTCCCCCCCTTTCGTAAAGGGGGGTCAGGGGGGATTTCTCCCAGCATTCCTTCTTGAACCCTGGGACATCCGCGAGAAGGTGCGGGAAACCAAGACTGGCAGCCTGATTCTGTTCGTTGTGGACGCCAGCGGCTCCATGGGTGCCCAGCGTCGGATGGTGGCGGTCAAGGGAGCCATCCTGTCTTTGCTACTTGACGCCTATCAACGCCGGGACCGGGTAGGGCTGATTTCATTCCGCGGCACCAGTGCCGAGGTTATCTTGCCGCCCACATCCAGCGTGGATCTTGCTGAGCAACACCTGCAGGAGATGCCGACGGGAGGCCGCACGCCATTGAGCCGGGGCCTTTATCTGGCGCTGGATGTCATCGAAACCGAAAAGATGAAGGACCGGGACGTGTTGCCCTTGATAGTTCTGCTTTCCGACGGCCGGGCCAACGTAGCCATGGGCACCGCCGGTGAAGGGAGGCCTAAAAGCCTGCCGATGGATGAAGCGAAAGCCGTAGCCGCCCTAGTACAACAGCAGCACATTCCAGCAGCGGTCGTCGATACCGAAGTTGACTTCATCCGTCTAGGTCTAGCCCAACCCATCGCCGAGGCTATGGGAGCCCACTACCTAAAGCTGGAAGACCTCCAGGCCGACAGCTTGGCCGACGCAGTCCGCCTCCAGTTGCCCACAGCCGACGCTGCCCCACTTACCCAGGGCGAGATTCAGTCTCTGTTGGATAAGTTGGCGCTTTCTTAGGCCTCCTAGGCCGTTTCCTGTTTACATCCCCCTAGTGAATTGTTACCCTCATATCCGGCCCCGTAAATAGCACCATTCTAACCGCTGACGCCTGAGTGCTGACAGCTAGGAGAATCAATTGTCCCGAACTCTTCCTTACGCCGACATGGAAAAAATCCTCTCTATATCCAAGCGGAGGGGGTTCGTCTTCCAGAGTAGCGAGATATACGGTGGCCTTGGCTCCACCTGGGACTACGGTCCCTTGGGAGTGGAGTTGAAGCGCCACGTCAAAGAGGCTTGGTGGCGGTCCGTGGTTTTGGATCGTGACGACATGGTGGGATTGGACGCCGCCATATTGATGCACCCCCAGGTGTGGGTTGCCAGCGGCCACGTGGAGAATTTCACCGACCCCCTGGTCGAGTGCCGCTCGTGCAACCGGCGTTTTCGCCTGGACCACCTGGCGGAAGCAGCGGGTATCGAATTTGACCCAGACCAGACCGCCAAGCTTCTGGAAAACCTTGCTTGTCCTGAATGCAGTGGTGCGTTGGGAGACCCTCGCCAGTTCAACCTCATGTTCAAGACCTTCATGGGTCCGGTGGAGGACACCGCCAGCGAAGTGCATCTGCGTCCCGAGACTGCGCAAGGGATGTTCGTCAATTTCGCCAATGTGCTCAATTCCTCGCGGAAGAAGCTTCCCTTCGGCATCGCCCAGATCGGTAAAGCCTTCCGCAACGAGATTACTCCCGGCAATTTCACCTTCCGCACCCGGGAGTTCGAGCAGATGGAGATTGAGTTCTTCGTCAAGCCGGGCACCGATGACGAGTGGTTGCAAAAGTGGGTCCAAACCAGGCTGGAATGGTACGTGGAATACGGCATCCGCCGGGAAAACCTTCGCCTGAGGCAGCACGGTTCCGACGAACTGGCCCACTATGCCAAGGACTGCTACGACATCGAGTATCGGTTCCCCTGGGGCTGGGCGGAACTGGAAGGCATCGCCAGCCGGACCGACTACGACCTGCGCCAACACTCCGAAGCCAGCGGCCAAGACTTGACCTACTTCGACGAAGAGACGAAGAGCCGCTACTTCCCCTACGTCGTGGAGCCTTCCGGCGGCTTGGACCGGGGTGTGCTGGCCTTCTGGCTGGACTCCTACGACGAGGAGCCCGATGGCGACAATGTTAGGGTGGTCTGCCGTCTGCATCGTAAGCTGGCTCCGGTAACGGTGGCCATCCTGCCTCTAAGCCGCAACGAGAAACTGGTCCCCGCCGCCCGGGATGTTCATGCGCGGTTGCGGCGGCATTTCACGACCCAATATGACGACGCTCAAGGTATCGGCCGCCGCTACCGCCGTCAGGACGAGATTGGCACGCCCTATTGCGTGACCGTAGACTTTGACTCTCTAGACGACCATCAAGTCACGATCCGCGATCGTGACACCATGGCCCAAAGCCGTATCCCCATCGACGACCTAGTAAGTGTCCTCCAAGACAAGATAGATCACGGTTGGTAGAGAGCGGTTCGGCATCAGCACTCAGTTTTCAGCTATACCTGACAGCTGGCGCTGATAGCTGATAGCTCGTCACCAACCTGCGTAAGCAGTATTTCAGGGGGAATCCATGACCAGCGGACAGAATGGTCAGGCCCAGCGATACATCCGGACCATACAGCGGACCTTGGCCAGGCTGGAAGATCTGGTCCGGGAGACGGCATCCCACGTTCCGGAGCCTCGCATCCACGATCCCCGCAGCGAACTGCTTGAGCAGGTTCACCTGTCTGGAGCCATGGAGCAACGGGACCTGTTCCGGCTGCTGGACGGCCGAGACATGAGCCACACCTGGATCGGCGCCCAGGTTGGGTCCGAGTTTCTGGAGATGTGGCAGGCCGCCGATGGCAAGACCTTTTACCGGGTAACACCCCGAGCCGTCCGTGAGTTGCAACTGGGGCAGTTGGCCTCCGCCGCAACCTACGCCAAGGTGTCTGAGTCGGCCTTTGGCGACGACTGGCAAAGCGAAGAGGACTCAGTTTATGATCGTCTATGAACCTGGCGACGTAGTCCTCGTCCCCTATCCCTTCGGCGAGCGAGCCGGAGGCCGTAAACGTCCTGGCCTGGTCATCAGCCCCGCCGAGTTCAACGAAACCACCTCGGAAATCGTCATCGCTCAAATCACCAGCCGGTTGTCCGGCGACTCTCGTCCGGGCGACTACACCATCGAAGGCTGGAGAGAAGCCAACCTACCCCGCCCCGCCATGGTCCGCTGCCGCCTAGCTACCCTCCAAACCTCCCTGGTCCTGCGTCGTCTGGGAAAACTATCCGAGGCGGAATTCGGCAAGGTCCAAGACGTGCTGTACATGGCCTTAGGGCGATAGGGCTTCCAGCTTTCCTCGTTGTCTCGACCACGACAACCTCCGGAATCTTTGACTAGCTAACCATCAATGGTCCGGTCACAGGCTCACTGTCACGTCTTCTTCCCCAATCTCAAACTTGGTCCCGAAGGGCGCCGACATGTCGGTGATGCGCTTTACTACGTCCGGCGCCTGAGATGGCCGCGCGAAGTCCGGCGGACCATGACCACGAACTACGCCGGGGATGTAGGAGAGCCTCTGGAGCTTGCCGTCCGAGATGAGGCAGCGCACCATCATCGTCATCAAAGTGCGGTCTCGGAATCCCCCCAAGTCATGCACGAAGTTGGCCAGGGAATAGAGAATCGGCTTGCCTTTATATATCTCGATCGGCTGGGGCTGGTGCGAGTGATGGCATATAACCATGTCGGCGCCGGAATCGATGGCGAAATGCCCCATATCCTGTTGGTATTCCATAACCGGCAGGTCGCCGGCGCCGGCATTAGGTTGGATCTAATATGGAGATAGGCCCCAGTGCCAGGACACGATGACCACATCGGCTTGCTCTCTGGCGGTTCGGATATCAGCCTCCAGCGCAGTGCGATGCACGCCCCGGTCAGGAACTGTGTGGACGATGGGCGGTAAGCCAGGATTTGAGTGAACCCTAGCTGGAGGCTCGTAGAGGGTCTGGATCGGGTAGAAAGCAACTCCGGGCGTATCCACGGTGGCTTCCATTCCGGGTGTTCCGACAGAGGTCCGTGACACGAAGGCAATCTTGGTGCCGTTTCGCTCGATTATGGCTGGCTTGCTGGCTTCCGCCAGATTTG
>CAXEOX010000180.1:0-5247 GCA_963997925.1 uncultured bacterium | reverse complement strand
TTTAATAGCAACTCAGTAGAAGGCAACCGCCAGATCTGGGAGGTCATTCCATAGACTAATCGCGATAGGCAACGGGCCCGTGATGGAGCGGATGCTCTCCCGGCGGGAAATATTTAAGACGTGGCAGGGCCAGGATGTATTCGCACTGGCGCGCGGTGGGAAATTGCGGCGATGAAGAGCCATCGATTCCATATCATAGATCGATCAGGCCATAAATATCGCCAGATGGACCCTCAACCTTTTGATCAACGGCTCCGAGTTGGCACCAGCTTGCAAACGCACTGATGAAAAACCCCAGACACGCCCTGTCGAAAATCACCCGTTGCGAATTTCGTCAGGTGTCTGTCCTGTCCATCATGCCCTCAAAACTTCCATTTCCGGACGGTACGCCGTATGCTTACTCTCGGACCGTCATGGGGCGTCTGAACGCCTTGGGAGATGGACATTGACAAGAGTATACGTAGACATGGTGGCCGATCTATTCCACTATGGGCATGTAGAGTTTCTCAAACAGGCTAGCGCTTTTGGGGACCATCTCTTGGTCGGCATAAACTCCGACGAATCGGTCCAAGCCAATAAGCGAATTCCCATATTGAGTATGGAAGAGCGCGCCGCTTCCGTTGCCGGGTGTCGGTATGTGGACGAAGTGGTCCCTGATGCCCCTTGGATCATGGACGCTGCCTGGATCGAGAAGCACAAGATCGACGTGGTGGTCCATGGTGACGACTACTCCTCAGAGAAGATAGAGCACATCTACAAAGTGCCCATCTCGATGGGGATGTTTCGCACAGTTCCCTATACTCCAACGATATCAACTACTGAGATTATCCGCCGTTGCCAAGAAGCCAAGATAGAGCAGAGCTGAACTGATCGACACGCGTGCATGGATCGGTTTTTCTGGTGGTTGACCTTTATTAGCCATCTCAAAAGGTGAACGCGATGGCGACCCTTCATACCGTTATTGACGAGATTCTGGATGCCCGAAACACTGTTCCCTCGGATCGGAGCGCATTGATCGCGATAAGCGGGATCGATGCCGGCGGAAAGGGTTATTTCACCGAGCGGCTTGTTGGTGCCCTGCAGGCTAAGGGAGTGCGGGCTGTATGGATCAACGTAGATTATTGGCTGGGCCTTCCGGATAGGCGCTTTGGCACCTCAGATCCGCCTGAGATTTATTACCATAACGCCATCCGATTCGAAGAGATGTTCACGGAGACGGTTTTCCCGCTACGTGACCACCGCTCCCTGCGAGTCGAGATTAACTACGCCGATGAAACTGCTACAGAGTACCGGCCGCGCACCTTGCAGTTTGACGACGTAGATGTCATCGTGCTGGAAGGAATCTATCTCTTGAAGCGCGCCTTCCAATCTTATTACGACCGGTGTATCTGGATCGAATGCGGTTTTGAAACTGCGTTGGAGCGCGCCTTATCAAGAGGTCAAGAAGGTTTACCTCCCGACGAGACGATCCGAGACTATCACACCATATATGTCCCCGCACAAGAGCTTCACTTCCAGCGTGACGACCCCAAAGGCGTAGCCGATCTGATCGTCAATAACGATCCAAGGCTGGGTCCGGTCAGTTGGCCTGAATGAGCGGTTGGTCGGCGCGGTTCACTGCTCAGAGTGCCGCTTACTTCTCTTCAGATAGCACCATAAGCCTCCCGTTCGTTACCGAAGCATCTGGCGTGTAGGTATACGACGCGCCTGGGCTTAACAACTCCTGGTAAAGAATCTCCTCATGATTCTCGAACTTGATGACAACTGCGTAAAAGTCGTTGTAGGGTAGGCCGAATTCAACGTAGCCATTGTCGTCAGTATTTGCCTCACCCAGTCCAACAACTGAAACCTCCGCGCCGCTGACCAATTCTTCTCGAACGTTGAGGACCCGAATCTTCGTAGAGGGCTGACCCGGCATCGGCGTTGTTTTGGCAACTGGGGTCTTTGCGACCTGATCCAGGACATCCTGTTCGTAGTCTTCTTTTGGTGTTATCCAGTTTGGACCGTACTTCGCCGTCAGATATTCCTCTGGCGGGTTCGGCACCAGGTATTTACCGTCCATGAACTCGATCTCTTTCAGGTTGGCAAATAATTTGGCGGGTATCCAGATGAATGGAAAATGGAAGATGCTGTCGTCTATGATGCGGAAGAAGGTCAGGTCTATACGAGTTGACGCCTTCATCATCCCTGCGGCGATCCAGCGGTCATTGCTCTCAACGTTGACATAGTAGCCCCGCTCTCTGAAGGCATCGAACACCGGGGCAATCATATCTTCGGTGAGTCCGTTGAGTCCGATCACGCTACCCAGATCGATGTCATCGTCCCAGGGGATGAAGGCTTGGTCCCTGACTGCGCCAAGACAAGTACCCTGTCGGAGCCAAAACAGAATCCCAAGCGGATCCAGTATCTCCTTGGCTTCCTTCAACATAGGTTTCGCGAGTTCCGCATTTATGGGCTGTAGATTCCCGTACGACTTGAACAGCGCAGCTTCGTCAGAACCACTTTCAGAAACCATTTCCCCTCCTATATCCAAGATCGGCCGGATCGGCCGATTAACTTAAAGACGCGTTTATTATGAGACTAGGTGAACGTCACAACTTGTTCGGGTCTTCCTCTAGCGATTTATTGATGTCAACTTCCCTTTTCGCAGACGAGAACTCGTCTCCAAGAGTTCGACTCATCAAATGCGGTTCCCAACAAGTCGCCATATGTTTCGGTGATAACAAAGCCGGCCTCCTGGAGTTGAGCGGCCAAAGTGTCCGGCGAATAGAGGTATTCCTGGCAAACCACTTCTTTGTGACTTAGCCCCTCTCCATCGATCCTGAAAACGTGCCAGGTCTCGTTCCAATCTTGACCTTCAACCGCGCTCTGAATCACGACAATGGTGCTTTGATCTTCGCTTTGATGGAACTCCTGGCTATTGTTACTCTTAGAGATCTCGACCGAATGATTGGGTAACTCCAGCAAAAGAATGCCGTTCGATTCTAAATGGTCGTAACAGCGTTGTAAGCATTGTTTAATCTCTTGTTCGTTTGCGACAAAGACCAGGACCGAGCTTAATGCGAGAATAGCATCATACCGCCCGTTGATTGCATAGTTCCGCATGTCCCCTTTATGAACCTTGAGCCCTGGCGCCTTCTGGCTGACAACGTCAATCATCACCTGACTGATTTCCAGCCCCTCGATGTTAAAGCCGGCCTCATGCAACGGTATGGCGAATAAACCTGTCCCGATCCCTAGTTCAAGAACCGAATCTTTGCCAAGTCTTTTCAGGAGATCTTTGACGAATGGCACTCTCTCGCTGGTGTCAGGATATACGAGGTCATATGCATCGCCTATCGCGTCATAAATCGTCATATTTCACACAAACTTGTTTTAGCCTCTTGCATAAGGATTTTGACCAACTCCTAGGTTCTGGTTGATTCCGTATTAGTCACCGGCGTATCGCACTGGGTGCCGGTTGGGCAAGATTTCCATAGTAACACGAACGGTGTTTGACCAATGTCAACTCGGGTCTGCCTATGGAAGATGCAGGGCCATGGCTGGCCCACATGTTGTATCACTAGGAATCAACGGTTGATTCGAGTAATATCAGCGGCATGAAGTTGGACACCTGAGGAGTCACAGTAGCCATGCGTATAGCAGTAATGGGAGCTGGCAGCATCGGAGGATACTTCGGGGGCAAGTTATCCCAGGGCGGAAACGAAGTGACATTGATTGCACGGGGCGCTCATCTGGACGCTATTCGCAGCAGAGGCCTAAAGATTATTACCGACGATAGCGAGTTTATCGTCGAATGTAAGGCCACCGACGATCCTGGACAGGTTGGGCCGGTGGACTTGGTCTTGCTCACCGTTAAGACCTACCACAACCAAGAGGCCGTCCCAGCGATGCTGCCGATGATTGGTTCGAACACCACAGTCCTCTGTTTGCAAAATGGAATCGACAGCTTTGAAGCCGCCGCACGATTCCATGGCGGCGAAAAGGTGCTTCCCGGAGCAGCCTATATCGATGGCAGCCTCGAAGGGCCCGGAGTGGTCAGGCAAATAGGAAATGATGTGGAGATTGTTTTCGGTGAGCCGGATGGTGCTGAATCGCCACGCTGCGAAGCTATATCGGCCACCTTCCGGAAGGCCGGTATTCCCGCCAATCTGTCCAATAACATCCAGAGGACCCTTTGGACGAAATTCCTCTACATAGCGACGACGGCCGGAGTCATGTCCTTGTCCCGCCAAACCATGGACCATTTGTTACCTCTACCTGAGTGGCGGCGGGTAATAATGGGCTGCATGGAGGAGATTAACACAGTGGGCCTAGCCTCGGGGGTGGACCTGGATCAAAACATCGTTCAGGATACCATCGAATATATCGAGGGGGCATTGGATGAGATGCATGCATCCATGCATGCGGATATCCTCGCTGGCCGCCCGCTTGAGTTGGAAGCCCTAAACGGAGCTGTGGTGCGAGCTGGGGAATCTGCCGGGGTGCCAACTCCCACAAACAACGTTATCTACGCTGCGCTCAAACCCTTCGCCTCCGGAAGTTAGCACTTGCAGTGAAAGCGCCTAATCAGCGACAATTACTTTTGCCGGTTGACGACAACTAGAATTGCCGGTTTTGCCTAACCGGAAGAAATAGGTGACCATCCTTCGTGAAGTGTTGGGGGGTGAGTGGATGGTCACAGGGCAACAAATACGTCGACTGAGGCAAAAGCTTATGGAAGGAAAAACACAAGAAGCGGTTGCGGCCGCCGCCGGTATGAGCGTGCGCACCGCCCGTTCCTGGCAGCACGGGCCATTACCCTTGGAAGGGAGGGCGTCGCGGGCCTGGCGTACCCGGCCCGATTCCTTCGCCTCGATCTGGAGTGAAGCTGTCGAGCCACTGCTCCAAAGGGACCCGGAGAGAGCCCTGCAGGCCACCACGGTCTTGGAGTGGCTGGAAGAACGCTATCCGGGACGGTTCAGCCCGGCCCAACTCCGGACTCTACAACGGCGCCTCCGGGACTGGCGTGCCTTGCATGGCCCGGAACAGGAGGTGTTCTTTCCGCAGGTACATCCACCGGGCCGGGAAGCCCAACTGGATTTCACCGACGCCGGCGAGTTGCGAGTCACCATCGCCGGCCAGCCCTTTACCCACCTATTCTTCGAGTTCATCCTCAGCCACTCGGGGTGGCGGTGGGCGGGCCCGGCCTTCGGAGAGACCTTTGAAGCCCTGCAGCAGGGTCTGCAGGGTGCGCTGTGGGGCCTG
>CAXEOX010000179.1:0-5260 GCA_963997925.1 uncultured bacterium | reverse complement strand
GTCTAGAAACCCAGCGCCACTAGAGAACACTATCATTCGTGGAGGTAGAAATGACAATAGCGACTCAAGATCTAGACCTAATGATATGTAGCGAGCAGATGCTCATCAACGATATCTCCACCAACGATCTCACCGTGGCCCGTGGATTGAACGGCACCACTGGAGCCGCTCACTCCGACGATTCGGATATTTACATTCTCAGATGGCCGGCTTCGGTCGAACGGGCGGCGCTCATACAGACTGCTCGCATCTGGACCAGAGCTGCCGATTTCGAGCCGTTTTTCGTTGACGCCGACGTGGACACGGACATTCGCATACTCCTTGAACCCTATAAAGAATCCCGATTTAACCCTCCAACTCTATTTCCCATCCCGGACAGGTGGTCCGTCCGCTCCGCGCTACCCTTGGCCTGCCTACTTGAACCCCAGAAGCGGGTAAGGAAGGGGCGGTGAATGATCTGGCCTACGGTCAGTCCTTTTCTGTGATTGGCATCCCTTGTAGGTGATACGGGTTTTCTTTGCGCATCCACTTGACTTGCGATGGGTAGTACGCTAGACTTTGCGCGTTTTCATATAGAGAGTATTACCTTTTCTTGGGTTCAGGTGACTTCGTCATTAAAGACGCTTTCGTCGGAATCAAAGATGCAAAGTTTCGATCTGCTAGATTGCATTTGAAACCGTCTAGCGGATTTCACCGTGACACCAGCCAGAAAGCGGCGGGTGCACCCAGTCCCAAAATAAACGGAGGAATAATCATGCGGACTCACCCCTGGGTAAACTTTCGTACGTTACTCCCGATCCTAGCTGCCTCTCTGTTATTGTTGGCCGTTGCCTGCGGCGGAACCGCAGCCACGCCGACCGTGATAGAGAAAGAGGTGATTGTAGACAGGGAAGTAATCAAGGAAGTACCCGTTGAAAAGCAAGTAATCGTCGAGAAACAAGTCGTTAAAGAGGTCATCAAAGAAGTACCTGTTGAAAAAGAGGTCATCAAAGAAGTAGAAGTCGTCAAAGAAGTAGAAGTCGTCAAAGAGGTCGTGATCCGGGCTACCAACACTCCTATACCCACCGCTACCCCAGGCGCTCGGCAGACCCCGGTGCCCAGCCAGGCGCCCGTGTACGGACAGCACGTTAACATGCGCGCTTACGCCGACACCAAGGACTGGGACCCGCTGGGTTCCTCATCTCTTTCCAGCGTGATCTCCTACTCCCAGCTCTATAACCAGGTGGTGCAGTACGACACCATAGACACCAGTAAAATCGTCTGCGACCTGTGTACGAGTTGGGAAGTCTCCAACGCCGGCAAGAGATTCACGTTCCATCTCAATAAGAATGCCAAATGGTTCGACGGTAACCCCCTAACCTCCGCCGATGTGGTTTACGCTCTTAAGCGCTATTACGATCCCAATGTCTCTATCGGCAGGTCAGGACTTACCCGCAACTATGTCGATGAAAATCTCGACAACGGTTTGAAGGCCATCGACGCCGACACCGTGGAGTTCAACCTTCAGTTCGCTTCAGGGGCGTTCATCAAATTCTTGGCAGTCGATTACGCTAAGATCCTCCCCAAGCACATAATGGAACAAGGGGTAGACCTGAACCAGGCTGAAAACGTCCTCAAATACAACGCTGGCTCCGGTCCCTTCATCTTGCAGGAATATAAACGAGGCAACTTCTACAAGGTGGAGAAGAACCCCAATTACTTCAAAGTGGGGCGTCCCTATTTCGGTAGCATCGACCACTACATCATCACTGACGTCCCCCGCTTCATCTCGGCTATCAAAGTGGGCCAGGTTGACATGTCCAACGCTGGCGGGGCGTCTCTAACCCCCAAACAAAACATCCAACTGGTGGAGGACACCGACAGCGAGGTCGTGGCCCACTTCTTGTCACCGTCCTTCAACGTGGGTCTGATGATAAACCGCAAGACAGCGCCGTTCACTGACCCCCGTGTGCGAAAGGCGATCTACCTGGCCTTGGACCGGCAGGCGATCGACCGTATCGTATTGGATGACACCGCTGGAGAGCCCATGGTATTCATGCCTGGGATGGCCCATTCCGAAGACGAAGCCTCGAAATGGCCGGGCTTGCGCCCAAAGGATACTCCCGGCGGTAAAGAGGACTTGGCAGAAGCCAAGCGGCTGATGGCTGAGGCTGGCTTCCCCGACGGGTTCAAGACTAACTTCCACTCCCGGAAGGTCTCTTTCTACGTACCGATATGTCAGGTGGTCAAAGAGCAACTCAAGGAGACTCTTGGTA
This sequence comes from uncultured bacterium, assembly GCA_963997925.1. Taxonomy (GTDB): domain Bacteria; phylum Chloroflexota; class Dehalococcoidia; order Lucifugimonadales; family UBA3495; genus UBA11650. Next base: position 3,005 of record CAXEOX010000179.1, on the reverse strand, counting down.
TCACCGGCGACCTCGCGACTCACGAGAGCGCCGCTGGCTACAAGATGTACGGCACTGCTCGGGCCGCGGACGCCGAAGGTGACTGGGGCTTGGGCTGTCAAGGTGAGGGAATGGTCGTTCTTGACGCTGATGCCGTCTTGGGTGGCGTATACCGGCCAGGCGGAACCAGGAACTATACCGACTGGTCTCACCCGAGGGTCGAGGAGCTGTTCCAAATACAAAAGGTCGAGCAGGACGTGGACAAGCGCCGGGAATATCTGCGGGAAATCGCCGACATCATCCGGGAGGGTGACAACCACTGGGTAACTCTGGTGTGGGGCCGGTTCTTCTGGCAGATGCACCGGGACGTTAAGGGCTTCAATCCGCCCCAAACCGTCCAGTATGGCTTCAAGCACGAGCATCTCTGGATGGATCGGTAACGACCGATAAGGCAGTCAGTTTTACGGCACCCTGGCCCGGATCCGGGCCAGGGTGCTAGGCATTCTCGGGAGACCCTCTTAGTTTAGGCTGCCGTTCGAACGAGACTAATCAGGTGAGTCCAACTCATATGGCGAACGTACGGCCAGAAGTCCCTTGCTTAAAACCCCTGAACGTTGGAAGAGCGTAGATGAGACAGTACACGATAAAGAGAATAGGCCTGTTCATACCCACTGTTATATTAGTAACTGTCTTGGTCTTCGTGCTGATGCGGATAATCCCCGGGGACCCCGCATTGGCCATTCTGGAAGATGAAGGAGGAGGCTCCTATACTCAGGAAGACCTGGCCAGACTGCGCCACGAAATAGGTACAGACCGGCCTATCGTGGTCCAATATGCTACCTGGGTTAGCGGGGTGGTTCGGGGAGACTTTGGGGACTCTCTCTGGTTTAAGGCCCCGGTCATGGGTGAATTGAAAGACCGGATACCGACAACGGTGGAATTGGCAGTGTTCGCTATGGCCCTGGCCATGGTCGTAGCTGTTCCTCTGGGGGTGGTTTCGGCCATCAACCCCGACAGTAAATTGGATTACGCCGCCCGGGTGTTCACCTTGGCCGGCATCGCCCTGCCGACATTCTTCACCGGGATCCTGATAATACTGTTCCTAGCGATGCTGTTCAATTGGCTACCGCCACTGGGATACGAGACGCTCTGGGATGACCCGAAGTCCAACCTGCAGCAAATGTTCTTCCCGGCCTTGGCATTGGCGGGTTATGACTTGGCTTTCATCGCTCGGGTTACCCGCTCCGCCATGATGGAGATTCTGCGGGAGGACTACATGCGGACTGCCCGCGCCAAGGGTCTGTCCGAGCGGGTCGTGCTGGCCCGTCACGGGTTGAAAAATGCTTTCCTGCCCATTCTCACCATCTCAGGCTGGCAGTTCGGTCGCCTCTTTGGCGGCACAATCATCATCGAGACCATTTTCCTGGTACCTGGCATGGGACGGATCCTGATCGAGTCCATAGGTCACCGGGATTACGTCATGATACAGGCGGTCGTTGTGATTGTAGGGCTGTCCATCGTAACTATAAATTTGTTGATAGACCTGCTTTACGGCTGGTTGGATCCGCGCATCCGTTTCGCGTAGCGTGCCCGAACAATGTTCCGCCATAGCTACAGGAGGTAGCAAGAGATGCTTGTAGACCAAACCCAGGATACTGCCGCAGCGGAGACTTTGGCCGCACTTAGGCCCAAGTCTACACTTCCCGTTGCGCTGCTCCGGTTCTGCGCCCAACAACCACTGGGTGCTTTTGGCGCTGCAGTGATTATATTCGCTGTCGTTGCCGCCGTGTTGGCGCCGATGCTTGCGCCCTACAGTCCCACGGCGATAGAGGTGGCGGACAAATTCACACCGCCCTTTAGTAGTAGCGAGCAGTTCCTAGGCACCGACGAACTGGGCCGAGACGTGCTGAGTCGGTTAATATTTGGAGCGCGGATATCCATGTCGGTGGGTTTGTTGAGCGTGGGCATAGCGATCTCAGCGGGTACGGTGATTGGCATCTTTAGCGCCTACTCCGGCGGTAAGACTGACCTGGCTATCCAAAGACTGGTGGACACAATGATGGCTTTTCCGGCCATCATCATGGCGTTGGCACTGATGGCCGCTCTGGGCGCTTCTCAGACCAACGTGATTGTGGCCTTAGTGGTGATTCTCCTGCCCGGCGCAGTGCGGGTCGTGCGGTCACAAGTACTTAGCATAAAAGAGCAGGATTATACTCTGGCGGCACGGGCGATCGGCGCAGGTTCAACTCGGGTCATGCTCCGTCATATCCTCCCCAACGTCATGGCCACTTACATAGTGTTGAGCACCATCACCCTAGGCTATGCCATCGTAGTCGAGGCGTCTTTGAGCTTCTTGGGAGTGGGGATCCCACCGGACATCGCCTCATGGGGCGGTATGCTGAACTTGGGCGCCACCACATACATCGATGTGTCTCCATGGCTATCGGTCTTCCCCGGAGTTACCATTGCATTGATCGTGTTTGCCGTCAATTTGCTGGGCGATTCCCTTCGGGACGTCTTGGACCCCAGGCTGCGGGGCAGATAGGCTTTTCAAGCTGAACTGAACCGTAGTCATCGACCGATTCTTTAGGCATTGGGCAGAAAAGGGGATAGGATCTAGTCCTATCCCCTTTTGTTTTGTCCGGAATATCCGTTGATGACAGACTATTCTCGCCCGGATATACTGACCGTATTCGACCTGATTTATTTTGGGAGGCCGACCCAATGGATTGGAACTTTGAACTCGTTGCTGGTCCCTACGGTGGCACTACCGAAGGACCGGTGTGGGATGGAGAAGCGTTGCTTTTCACCCACATCCCCGCTAATCGCATACTCCGATACGACCCTAAGTCCGGTGAGACAACCGAGTATTTCACCGGGACGAGGGGTACTAATGGTCTCTGTTTTGACTCCCAGGGACATCTTTACGGTTGTCAGGCCGGTGGCCGGCGCATCGTTCGATTCGAAAGAGACCGCTCCACCACCGTTTCACTCCCCCACCAGTTGGAGGGAAAGCAGCATAACAA
>CAXEOX010000178.1:0-5325 GCA_963997925.1 uncultured bacterium | reverse complement strand
CCCGATCCAGCGGTGGTATCCAAGGCGAACGGCGTGTCGTGACCATGTTGTTCTGCGATGTCACCGGCTCCACTGCCGCTGCCGAACAATTAGATCCAGAAGAGTGGGCCCAGATTATGAACGGGGCCTTCGAGCACCTGATAGCTCCTGTATATCGTCACTAGGGTACGCTGGCCCGGTTGATGGGCGGGGCGGACATCATCCAGTCTATAGAGCCGTACCGGAATGCGGGAGTGCCGGCATCTGATCCCGGCGCCCGATTTCGTGTCGTCGTGGTTTCGGGTCGTACGGTAAGCAGAGTTTAGGAACCGTATATCTCTTCCAAGGTTGGCTCCGGCATCCCTGAGTGCCAGGTCGGGTCCCGTAGCTCAAGTCTGTTCCCGCTGGGGTCGAAGAAATACAATTCCCTTCCGGTGAAGAAACCCTGACCACGGTAGGTGAGGTAGGCAATCTTCACATTCTTTTCCTTGAACTCGTTGAACGCCTTGTCCAGTGTCTCGGGACTCACAGTGAACGAATGGTGGACCTTCTGCTCTTTTTCCGCCATGTCGTTTACCGGCTCTGCCCGTTCGCACAGCAGGATGTTGTGGTCGCCGACGTTGAAGCAGGACATCATCGAGTTTCCCAACCGCCCCTTGGCATCCAACCCAAGCAGCCCACCGTAGAACTCTTCGGACTCTGCCAGGTCATTGACCGGGATGGACCAATGGGTGACGCCCTCAATCTTTATATCGCCCATGTTAGCCCCCTTTTAGACAATCTAAGTCCGCCAATATTACCACGCCCGGCGCCCGGCCTTCCATATCAAGCCCGCGATGCGTAGGGGCGCACGGCCGTGCGGCCCTACACGAGTTGGGGAATAACCTTCTCGTTCATCAGCCGCAGGTTATTCATCTGTAGTTCGTGGGGTATGCGCCGGCCGAAGTTAATCTCGTAGATTATCTGGTCCAACCCAAGATCTTCAGTCAGTTGCCCCAACTTCTCAACGATGGCCTCCGGAGTGCCATACACCACCTTGTCCCGAAGCCAGTCGTCGTAGGTCATTCCCAAGATATTTTCCGACTGGGCGCTCCAGTCTCCGCTGGTGCCATCCCGTGAGGCACTGCCAGCCACCCGGTTGCCCAGGTTGGTCACCGACGCCATGGCGCTTTCCATCGGTTGATTGTAAGCGTCCTCGGCCTTCTCCGCTGCATAAACCGGCACCCGCAACCCCACGTTGCCCTCACCAGGGTGACCCGCTTGCTTCCAAGCCTCCCGGTACTGTTGGATACTAGGAGCCAATTCGGGAAGGGAGAAGACCCTTGAGGGGTTGATGAAGATTGGGAATCCCATCCGTCCAATGATTGGGAAAGTCTCCGCCGAGGTTATCCCAACCCTTATGGGTGGATGAGGGTCCTGATACGGCTTGGGGCGGACCTTCAATTCGTGACACTGGTAGTGTTCGCCTTCAAAGGAGAACTGCTCAGTGTTCCAAGCTTTCAAGATGATTTCCAGATACTCTTCGAACCGGCCCCGGCTCTCGGGGAACGGCGAGTTGAACGCGTCATGATGGTCTGGGAACGTGCCCCGTCCGATTCCGAAATCCAGCCTGCCCTGGCTGATGTGATCCAGTGTGGCGACTTCTTCAGCCACCCGAATGGGATTGTTCAGCGGGAGAAGCAGCACGCCGAATCCGAGCCTGATTTTCTTCGTCCGGGCGGCCAGGGCGGTAGCTACGGTGAGGGGAGCCGACAGGACGCTGAATGGGGAGAAATGGTACTCGGCCAACCAGACCGAATCCACGCCCATGCTTTCCGCTTCGTCCACCAGAGTGAAGCCCTGCTGGAAGGTCTGCTGGTCGGTATAGCCGTCCGGAGCCGGGAACTCCATAAACAGTCCAAATTCCATGGGGCCTCCTCGCGTTGGCAACTGTTCGTCCACCATGACTAGAGATGGGCAAACGAATACCGATGTGCCGGGCTTATACCAAATCACAAGCCGGCTTTTGACGGAGAGCGGCCCGGTGAAACCCGGTCCTCTTCGGAAGTTGGTTCGTCTTAACCGGCTTGGTTGGGTCTACTTGATGGTCGCCGCAGGGGTATCCGGGTACATCCGGTCCATCAATGCCTCGCGCCAATCTAGCTCATTAGCCACGACATCCTCCGTTGCCCGGATGTTGTAGTAGGTCGGCGAGATACCCGGAGGATCTCCCCCATCCATCACAGTGCCAACAGCCTCTTCCAGCAATTTTCGCATGGCAACGATGGCCATGTCCGAAGGCCCAAGGAATTCTTTGGTTCGATCTACGATCCGGCCCATGCTCTCTTGCACCGCCCGGTCTTGGACATTGACGCCCCGTATGCCGGTGAAGGTCTCATGCTTCTGGATCTCCCGGTCAATCATGTAATCGTTGCTGCGGTTGCGGACGGACCGGAAGCCGTTCTCAATGTCGATGTCGGTGCCAAAGTTGTTGCCCGAACCCCGGTTGATACTCTCTTCCGGCAGCAACGGGTCTTCACCCCAGCTATAGCCCCAGTTGTAAACCATGACGTTGTGGTCGTCCATCGGAATCCAGAAATGGCCGTCCACCAACGGTTTCTGACTACCGCTGGGGCGGATCTGGGTGAAAGGCATGACGAAATGGTAGGCCCGGACGTAGTTGCCCTCATCACCCAGGGGCCGGATGCCGTAGTACCGGTAGCCGTAGTCAGTCATGTCCACTTCCAGCGACGGGGCCGCGCCTTGGACGAAGGGGGAGTCGAAGGGAATCCCCGGCTCGTTGGTTTCGGTGGTAGTCCTGCGGTGAAGAATCGGTGCGTGGGACGTGTCGATGCCGCCTTCCAAAGCCTGTAGCCAGTTGCACTCTTGAGCCACCTTGGTCATGTAGCGATGGCTCTCAGGGACTTGGGTCCACTCGAATCTAGGTGGAGCGGGCATCTTGTCGACGGGACCCATGTAAGCCCAGATCATATCTCCCAGTTCCACGGTGGGATAGGCGGCCAGTTTGACCTTGTCGCCAAACTGGTTCGGCTCGTTCATCTGGTCGACGCAATTCCCGTCGACGTCGTATTTCCAGCCGTGGTAGACGCAGCGCAGCCCGCATTCCTCGTTGCGGCCCAGCCACATGGAGGCCAGGCGGTGGGCGCAGAATTCGGCAATCAGCCCGATCCGTCCTTTGGTGTCCCGGAAGGCAACCAATTCCTCGCCCATCAGCTTGACTCGTACAGGAGGGCAGTCAGGCTCAGGAATCTCGAAGGACAATAGGGCCGGTATCCAATATCTTCGTAGGGTGTCACCCATGGGTGTACCCGGACCGATACCCGTCAACAGGTCGTTCTGCTCTCTACTCAGCATCACTCTCCTCCTGGTTCGGAAGACGTTAGGAATCAAGCCGTCCGCTTATCGGCCCCAGTAAATCATAGAGCCGCCGTAGGGTCAAGAATACTCGGCCTCACGCGAGAACCAATTTGAAACATATCCTGCGGAACTGATGGTCCGATCGGGTTGCCTGAAGGCCCACGCCGGTGAGAGACTAGCTTCATGGCTCTCGACACACCCGCATTAGACGCGCCGGCTCTCCCTCCGCCGGTTCATGGCATAAACCGCATCCTGCCCTCATCCATGAGGTACGGACATTTCCGGTTCTACTGGCTGGGACTGCTGGTAGGAGTGACCGGCCATCAGATGCTGCTCAACTTCACCCTGGGATGGTTGATGTTCCAACTAACCGGGGAGGAGCGGGACCTGGCATTTTTGGGCATCGCCATCGCCCTGCCAGCGATATGCCTCAACGTCGTGGGCGGTACTCTAGCCGACCGGCTAGAGCCCAAGTATATGGTAGCCGCGGCCCAGTCCACTTCAGCGACGGTGGTAGTAGGTCTGGCCTTTCTGGTGATGACAGGCCGGATCGAGGTGTGGCACCTGCTGGTGGCTGCAATCACAATCGGCGCATTGCAGGCCTTCGATCAACCCAGCCGGGCAAGCTTGTTCCCCCGCCTGGTGGAAAGGGAGCATATCGTCAATGCCGTGGCCATGTCCGAGTTGGTTTGGAACGCCGTCCGGATATTGGGGCCAACTTTGGCCGGAGTGCTGATCGACCAAGTGAGCATCCAGGCGTCCATGTTGTTCAGCGCCGGGACCTTCTACATCATGGGGACGGTGATGGCCTTCCTCCGGCTGCGGCCCCGCTCACCGGCCACCGGAAATGTACTGAAGCAGCTACGTGAGGGCTTGCGTTATATCAAGAAGCACGAACTCTTCTCACTCATAATGCTGTTGACCTTCTGCAACAGCATGTTCGGAATGACCTACATCCACCTGATGCCGTCTTTCGCCAAAGAGGTCTTGGAAGTGGGGGCCGACAAGATTGGCATGCTGCTAGGGGCATCCGGGGGAGGGGCCATCCTGGGCACGGTCACTATCGCCAACTTGCGCGGTCATCACCCCAAGGGCCTGATGATTCTTGGCGCGGCGATAGTGTATGGAACAGCTTTGTTGCTGTTCGCGGCAGCGACGTCCCAAGGTTGGTATTGGCCGAGCATGGGAATACTGTTCATCGTCGGAATGGCTAACTCCACCTACCTTGTCGGTGGAATGAGCACCATCCAGCACCTGGTTCCCGACCGGCTTCGAGGCCGGGTGATGGGGGCCTTCGCCATAACCTGGAGTCTTGGCCCCTTCGGCATGGTCCAAGGCGGATTCATCGCCCAGTATTACGGTGCGCCTGTGGCAGTGGCGGTGGGTGGCGGAATCATCGTCATAGTCGCGACATTCATCTTACTGCGCAGCTCCGATATGCGGGCGCTGCGGGCCGAGATGCCGGAGGATTTTCAAGCCGCCTACGCCGAATGACCTTTCCAGGTCTACTGTTCCAACATGCAACCGGTGGCTGGCGACTCAAGATTGACAACCGGGGGCCTACGGCCATATTCTCTTGCCGGTCCGGGGTTAGAATAACGTCATTGATGCAGGATACACAAAACGCTAAATCCTCACCCAAGGAAGTGTGTAAATGGAAAACATAGGACGCAAGATGGTGGAGATCGCCGAGAATACCGTACCTTCCGTGACCTCCAGAGAGGTCTACGAGAAGAAGGAAGCGGGCGAGCCCATGGTCATCCTGGACATCCGCGAGCCCGACGAATGGGAGAAGGGTGTAATCGAAGGCGCAGTACTGCTATCCAGAGGGCGCCTAGAGGGGAGATTGGAAGAAATGGTCCCCGACAAGGACGCTTACATCGTAACGCATTGAATGGGCACCGGAAGAGCTGCCCTGTCAGGGCAGACACTGAAGTCCATGGGCTACACCAACGTGGTCTACATGGCTCCCGGATTCAATGGCTGGAA
>CAXEOX010000177.1:0-5327 GCA_963997925.1 uncultured bacterium | reverse complement strand
TTTTAGGCACGAAAAAGGCTCCCGGCGAAAACCGGGAGCCTTTTGTTGTAACGGGTTCGATGGCTTTGCGTGAGCATCCATGCTTTTCTTTAGGAACCGCTAGAGATTCGCCCTGATCTGATTGGCTAACTCCCGGAACTCCTCGTCGGTAAAATGAGATATTGGAAACTCGTCTTCCCAGATCGCGTGGGTGGGAAATGGTTCGGACCGGCGGCGAGGTATCAGATGCCAATGGAGATGGGGCACGGCATTCCCCAGCACCGCATGGTTCAACTTATCCGGCTGAACTGTCTTGTCCACGGCGGCGGCCAAACGGCAAGCGTCGTCCATGAACCGATGCCGCATTTCGGGCTCCAGGTGATGTAGCTCGGTCACATGGTCGCGTAATACCAGTAATGACGATCCCCGGTAATACTGCCAGTCACGGTTAAGTATCGCAGTGGACACATCAAGCTGCGCGATCAACTGCGGATGATTCGGATCTTTGCCAGTGAAAAGGGAATCACGGCAAAACTCGCAATCGGCATTGCTGGTCACTTCATGCACCTCCCATGGTTCACCCCTGAGGGCGGCACCTAGTATACGATATCGATTGTGTCATCGCATGCCACACCTAGCTAACATTCCACCAAAAGGGCTCAGCCTGAAGTTCAAGTTCCAAAGCGCCAATGACCGTCTATAATCTCATAGGTCTCTAGCGCAATCGATTCGAGAGGTTACATGTACATAATAGTCGCGCCCATCCAGATCAAGGAAGCATTCAAAGACCAGTACATCAAGGGTATGCTTGAGAACGCCCAAGGGTCGGTCAACGACGAACCTGGCTGCCTAAGGTTTGACGTGGTCCAGGACGCCAACGATGAGAACAGGATCTGGCTTTACGAGGTTTACAAGGACGAAGCGGCTTTTCAAGCCCATACCCAAACTCCTCATTTCATCAAATTCCGGGACATGAGCGGAGATTGGAGAGAGGAGGGCGGATTGCAGGGGGCCGGTAGAGGCGCCACCAACATATGGCCTCCGGACAGCGAGTGGGTGTAATCGATCTAAGGACCTCCGATTCACCAACTCACAGGGAAATGCCGGACGCCAAGTCCGATTTACCCTTCGTCACTGATACGTATAATAGCGGTGGCGAATCCCGGTCCCTACAAAATACCTATAGCCGAAGACACGCAGCACGATTGCTGAGGAGTCTCCACTATTCGCTAGCAAACCGAGTGCCAGGAGAACAGCCGTTTGACAGAAAATAAGCCGGATCTGTTGATAATTTACACCTCCAAGAACGGGCGGACCGGAGGCATGGTGGAACCCATCCGCCAAGGGATGATTGATGGTGGAGCCACCGTAACGGTCCGAACCGTCGAAGAGGTGACGTGGGATGACATGCTGGCTGCCCAGGGCATAATCGTTGGGACGCCCGTGCGGTTCGGCGATGTCGACTGGCAGATCAAACGTTTATTTGATGTCACTGCGTATCAAGACTATCCGGGACCGTTGTCCGGCAAGGTCGGCGGTGCCTTTGCAGGCGGAGGAAGACCGGGCAGCGGAGCAGAACTGGCCCTGCTCAGTATGATTCACATACTGTTGAACCACGGCATGGTCATCCAAGGAAACGCACATTCTTCCCACTATGGTCCCATCGCATTACGGGAATCGTCTCCGGAAGATGTGGAGACTACATGCGAAGCCTGGGGCATTCACTGGGCCCAACTGGTGCAGCGTCTTAAGAGACACGCAACAGAGTAAATCTAACTCCCTTATTCAAGAATCACTGTGAAGGCAAATTGTCATGCCCATGCTTCCTACGTATCTAGCCAAGGACGACACCTACGTCTTGCCTTCTTTCCTACCGGTTCCTGATGTACCCGCGCCCGGTTTCGGGAAACTGATGGTAAATTCCTACCTGATCAAGGCTAAGGAACCGATTCTCATCGACGCCGGTATGCCCATCGTTAAAGAGGACTTCCTCAAGGCATTGTGGTCCCTAGTCGATCCGGAAGACCTTAAGTGGATATTCCTGTCTCACGATGACGGCGACCATACCGGAGCTATGATGGAGATAATTCAGGCAGCTCCTCAAGCTCGGCTGGTAACTCAATTTGTCGGATTGGCCCGGTTGGAGACGGCCTATCAGATACCCATCGGGCGGGTTGATATCAGGAACCCCGGCGACACTTTCACTGACGGAGACCGGGAGTTCACTATCCGGAGACCACCGCTCTTCGATTCCCCCGCCACTTCAGCCTACTTCGACACAAAGACCAAAGTGCTATTTTGCGCCGACTCCTTCGGCGCCATCATCCCAGATGTAGCCGAGCTAGCCACCGACGTACCTGATTCTGCTTTCTATGAGGACTTTAGCATATTCAATAGGCTGAATCATCCCTGGTTCGCCTTGGTTGACCAATCCAAGTTCGAAGCGACAGTGGAATCCATCAGGCGGCTGGAACCCGACATCATCGCCGGTTGTCACGCTCCATTGGCCAAGGGGCCGCGAGTGGAGGCACACCTGCAGGCGATGGCCAATCTTCCGGCACAGGGGCCGTTGGACCTGCCGGACCAGGCAGCACTGGACGGGATCCTTGCCGCGATACAGGGAGGCGGCGACGGTCACTGAGTCTGTCCATATGTCATATGAGATAGGAGATAACCATGCTGGACCAACGAACCAGATTGTCCGACAAGGTAGCCATCGTCACCGGAGCCGGGGCCACCGGCAGCGGAGACTTTGTGGGCATCGGGCAAGCAACTTCGATCCTGTTCGCCCGGGCCGGAGCCAAGGTATTGCTGGTGGACCGGGACCAAGCCAACGCTGAATCTACCCTGGCCACCATTAAGGAAGAAGGGGGAGCGGCTTCAGTGTTTGTTGGCGATGTCACCAACAACGCCGACTGCAAAGGCATGGCCGATGCCGCCGTGGAACGTTACGGTCTCTTGAACGTCCTGGTTAACAACGTGGGAATCAGCGGCCCAGGTTCGGTCACCGACGTGGACGAGGAGTTCTGGGACACAGTTATCGACGTGAATCTGAAGAGCGTCATGCTCACCAGCAAGCACGCCATTCCCCAGATGATTGAGGCCGGGGGCGGCTCCATCATCAATCTGTCTTCTATAGTGGGCTTGCGCGCCGGCAGCGGAAGACCCAGCCACCCCTACGCCGCCTCCAAGGGTGGCATCATCGGCTTGAGTAATTCCATGGCGGTTCACTACGGCCGGAACAACGTTCGGGTCAACTGCATAGCGCCGGGACACATCCACAGTCCCATGGTCGCTCGACACTCCACCCAGGAGATGCTTGACCTTCGCCGCAGGGCCGGACCATTGGGGACCGACGGCACTCCCTGGGACGTGGCCTGGGCGGCCCTATTCCTGGCTTCCGACGAAGCCCGCTGGATCTCCGGCGTTACCCTACCCGTAGACGCAGGTCTGCTGGCTGCGACGCCCTTGGCCATGTATCCCTACTTGCAAGATTCGGAATAATAAAACCGTAGTTGATACGGATGGTTCCATGAGCGGTGCTCTAGAAGCAGATGCAGGTTACCGTATCGGTAACTCCGACCTGGGTGCGCACGCTGTTTCGCAGGACTGCGGTAAGATCTTCCTGGGTGTCCGCTTCGATGTCTAGGACAATGTCATATGGGCCTAATACCTCATAGACTACCGCTCCGGAAAGCTTTTTTAGCTGCTCCACTACCTTTCGAGTAGCCGCCGGTTCAACCTTCACCATCACGAATGCTTTAGCGGACATCAAGAAAACCACCGGTTGGACACGGATCGCTCCCGCTCCAAGGCCAACGTAGCAACGGGAGGCATCGGCGGTCAGGGCAGCTCAGCACCTTTTCTCTAGGTCCGGATGGGCCGAACGGTAGTGGGCCGGCATATTTACCAGTCGTAAATTTGTGTATACTGGGCAGAACAGCCATCGCGTCCTCCCAGTTTATAAGGCCGATAACCGCGGGACTTCACATCGCGTCCCGCCTAGCTTGAGACCCGTTTCTGGGTTCTGCCGGGGTCCAGATTCCCTTTCCAGCGACGACAGCGTCGTATCTTGTTGTGACCGGACGAGGATATGAGGAACAACATTTCAAACTTCAGCCATGTCTACGCAGGCAATCCACTGGACCGGGGCGACGTCGAACGCCGCGATGAAGAGTGGCTAGCCGCGAAAGCCAAGGATTCCAAAAGCCGATTTCTACCCATGTCTGACCTGAACGTTTTGATAGCAGGTGGCTCCCAGGAGGAGCTTGGCTGGCTCAGCTTCGATGACTTGACCCGCCTGGGAGTGGATGGAACGGCGATCTTTTTGGGAATGAACGGTATCGAAGCTCATTTCGTCGTTGACATATCGAAGAATGAAGGCGCAGTCAGCGAACTGCGTGAGAGCACGGAGCGAAGATTTGAAGACGTCCGGACCGCGACTGAGGTGCTAAGCGGCGCTGATTCAGGCATCGTAGCCCACGCACGGGCTCAGGTAAGCTGGCATGCCCGCAACGGCTTCTGCGCAATGTGTGGTCAGGAGACTCATATGAAGCGGGGCGGTCAGGTAAGGCAATGCTCCAGTTGCGAGGCGCAGAACTATCCCCGCACCGACCCGGTGGTTATCACGGTCGTGTCCGACGGTGATTTGTGCCTGCTTGGGCGGTCGCGAGGCCGAGGCCAAGCCACCAACAGATATTCAGCGCTGGCCGGCTTCGTGGACCAAGGCGAGTCCATAGAGGAAGCGGTGGCCCGAGAGGTCATGGAAGAGGCCGGCATCCAAGTGGCGAACGTTCGCTACCACTCGTCCCAGCCTTGGCCCTTCCCTTCGTCGTTGATGATTGGTTGCTACGCCGACGCAGCGACCACCGAGATATCCATGGACGAGGAGGAGATGGCGGATGTCCGTTGGTTCCACCGGGACGAGGTCCTGTTGGCGCTGTCCGGCAAGAGCGAGAACTTGGCGATCCCCGCTCCCATAGCCATCGCCCACCACCTCATAAAGGCTTGGGCGTCCAATACTCTGACTTAGATCGTCCCTTTAAGCCATTATGGGACTGCACGTCTCCAGCAGCAGTTCCTCAATCTCGGCCCACAGGTCTTCCAGATCGAAGGGCTTGGGTATAAAGGCATCGGCTCCCATCCGATACGCCATGTCTTCCGCGCCCATCTGAGCGCTCATGACCAACACCGGAACCGACGAGATTCCCCGGATGAGCCGGCATAGCTGGTAGCCGTTCAATCCGGGCATGGTCAGATCGGTGATTACCAGGTGGGGTCTGGCCAATGCGAATTGAGTCAAAGCATCGTGTCCGTCGGACGCTGTCGAGACCTGATATCCCCTCTTC
>CAXEOX010000176.1:0-5401 GCA_963997925.1 uncultured bacterium | reverse complement strand
GACCTTAGTCATTTTGCAGCCGCCAGCAGCCTCAGTTACTTGGGAGATATACGGTCTGCGTCGACCATCTGCAAGCGCCAACCGTCCGGGTCTCTCATGTTGACGTTGGTCCTGCCGGTTACTTCCACTAGATGAGGCCCCCGATCCGGCTTTATCCCTTAGGACACCACGTCGTCGTAGGCTTCCTGGGCGTTAGCCACCTTGAATGCGATGTGATTTATCCCGATGGACTCTTCGCCGGTGGCGCTGTGAATCTCAAGAACTGGCTGGTTCTCGCCGGGTAACTTAAGCTCAGCCGACCCACCGTGATGCGCCGTTCGCAACAGCACTTCAAATCCCAGCTTTTCATAAAACTCCACGAACTCGTCCACGTCGCGGACAATCAACTCTATATGATCGATGCCAAGTACCATCACTCCTCCTAACTTAGTACCTACTTCCCCAACTAGAGGGAGTCTGGAAGATACAGACCCGTTCGATAGCTGCCAAACTACCCGTCCGGTCCATCAACTGGGTTGGGTCGAGGGTCAAGAGGGTGTATTTTAGAACCTAGACCCTTGAAACCCTGTTACCTTTTTACCCCTCAGGCACGAGACGGAGATAAACGAACAATGAGCTTACGAGATAGAATCGGCTACGACGCCGGTGCAACCAATCTAGAAGACTCCCTTGGGACCGCCCGCACCCACGATTTTCACTACCTGAATTTCAACGCCGACACCGGTCCCAACACGCTGGGCAATTGGAACGATGAGCGGGTCAAGACCGTACGGAACGTATGCCATCAAACCGGCATCCGCCTGTCCCTACATACTTCATCCGCAGTAAATATCGCCGAGTTCTCGCCCTTCGTGAGCGACGCCGTCGACCAGTACCTCCGAGGCTGTATCGACCTAGCGTCGGTGCTGGACTGCAACGGCGTGGTGGTGCACGGGGGCTACCACTTCAGTTCCGAGTTAAAGGCGCGGATGCAGGCGTCTTTGGAGCGATTACAGCGGGCAGTGGCGTACGCCGAGGAAAAGGGCGTCAAGTTATTCTTGGAGAACCTGAACTTCGAGCCGGATGACGCTGAGATTCATTATTTGGCGCATACGGTCGAAGAGTGCAAGTATTATTTCGATGCTATCACTTCAGATAGCCTCGGTTGGGCGTTCACCGTCAACCACTCGAACCTGGTGCCCGAGGGCATCGGTGGATTTCTGGACGCCTTCGGAGTCGACCGTATCGGTGAAGTCCGTCTGGCCGACAACCTGGGAGACAAAGAGGTCCATCTCAACCCAGGAGAGGGCAACATCGACTTCCCTTCGGTGTTCAACCGCCTGGAGTCGACCGGATACCAGGGGTTCTACACCATGGCCTTCGGCAGCCTGGAAGACAAATTGAAGGCACGGGATACTTTCGGCGGATATGAACAGTAGCAGGTAATCATCGCGGTGGATATATGGCCGCGGCCTCGACTACCAACAATCATCAAGACTCGCTTCGGATCAATGACTCGATAGGCTTCTTTGGGGGCGTGGCCGCCAGCACCATAACCGACGCCAGGGCGGCCGTCGCAGCCACCAGCAAGAATGCCGTGCGGTACGTTCCAGTGGCATCGAACATAAACCCGGCGACAAGCGGTCCCGTGAGTTGGCCGCCGATCTGGACCGGCAAGGTTACACCCCTGATGCTGCCCAGTGAACCGCGGCCATAGAAGTCCGCCCACACCAGCCGAAGCAGCAGATGTATTCCACCGATGCCGCCTCCCAACGTAGCTGCGGAGCATAGACCCCAGACCAGCGTCCCACTGAAGCCGGTGAATATGGCGCCCAAGGCTACAGCCATCCCGCTGGACGCCAGCAAGAACCTCACCGGGATCTTGGCGGCCAGATTGGACCACACCAGTCCCCCGGCAACCTGGGATAAAGCAAAGATACTAACGATCGAAGCAGCCGACGATCCCGGCACCCCCTGATCGATAAAGTGGGCGGCCTGGTGTACGCTAACTCCCCCCTGAACGAGGAACACCGCTGCGGAGAAGACGGACAAGATCCAGAAGGACCGGGTTCGCAAGGCCTGCCGGGTGGTGAAGTCGGGCTCCGGCACATCTTGAATTCGACTGCCGGAAGGTGAGCCTGCCGCGTTCCTTGGACCGGAGCCCCTCGGCATCGGATCGCCAGCCAGCCCCACGTCCTCCGGCCGCCTAATCATCAGGAAGGCCGGAATCACGCCGACAGCCAGCGTGTAGATCCCCAAGGACGACCAAGCGGCACGCCAGCCCCAACCGCCAATGATCCACTGCGCCACCATCGGCATCGCGGCCAAGCCGGTGCCTTGAGTCCCCATCAGGATGGCCAGCGCCCGCGGTCTTCGCCGAATGAACCAGTTGCTTAGCGCCGTGGACGGGGCCAACTCCAATGGCGCAGCAAAACAGGCCCGTCCAGGAACAAACAGACCGTAATAACCTCCCAAGTTGACCGCTTGGGACAGCCCCAATCCACACACGCCCACGATAGCCGACGAGACGGCGAGGACGACTCCAGAGCCGTACTTGTCGATCCATCTTCCTACCATTGGCGCTACCACTACGGCAAGGAGCCCACCCAGGCTCAGGGCACCGGAGAACACACCCCGGGACCAACCGAATTCGGCGGTCATGGGCACCACGAAAACCGCCAGTGTGGCTGAAGCCATCAACGGTCTGGTGGAATAGCTGGACACCGAGGCAACGGCCAGGACGACCCACCCATAATAAAATGGACAGCTCCGGGCCAGACGGGCTTGAAATGAGTTCTGTATGTCCCTATCCAATACTGATTCGCTTTACGGATGCGGCTGACGGTTGAGGCAAGGAACTGCGGGTTGGAAGGGAGGGACCGTCCATCTGGCGAAGTAACCACGTAGTGGGGCTCGGCTCGGCGAATCGAAGCAACACGCCGGCGTCACTCAAGACTTAGTCTCATAGCTGACCATCTTTCAACTCCGCAATGAAGGACTCGAATGCCATGCGCGCAGGCTCGTCGCCGGATAGGCGTTCTCCAATCACTTGTGTCTGATAGTCTTGCGCGATCTGGCCTTGTTGCTCCCGGTTGTACTCTTTGAAGTGCTTACCGTTTTCTCTATCTATCGCTAGCTGAGGCCAACGCCCATAGAAATACCCTTCGGTTTGCTGGGCCCGCAAGGCCTGGTAGATATAGATGCTGCCCACAGTCTCGAATTGATAGACATGGACCAACTCATGTATCAATAATTCGATGTGCTCTCTGGAATGCCCGCCCGTTCTGGGAAGATTTATCGTATGAAACGTTGTGAAAGCCCTTCCCTCATTAAACCTGAATATCAGGCCCAGCAGCCTTCCTTCAGCGACGCGAACCGAGTGATATCTGATGGATCCCTCGCCCAGTACCAAGGAGGCAGCTTGAATCTCCGATTCGGTCAATCGGCTGACGTTGGCCAGGAAATGCCAGAAGAACTGAAAAAGCCTAGGCCCTTGGAAAAGGTCGAATACCTTGACTATGCCAGCTATCATCGGCGCCGCCGCCTTCTCACCCGAAAGAATTGAAACACCGCTGCAACCAATGGCCGATATTATACAGGGTGGCGACTAGGCGGACGCCCAAGCCAATTACCCACTCAGTTGACCGAGTCAGACAATCTTGAGACCGGTTCTATAGACATTTTCCCGAGACTTGTTCCCGGCAAAAAGCCGCTCTAGATGGGAGACTTTCTTTCGTGCCAGGGTGTCGCTTGCTCATAGGCGTGGGCCGTCCTTAGCACGGTGGCTTCGTCGAAGGGCCGTCCGGCGATCTGCAACGCCAGAGGCAGGCCTCCATCCCCTTCAGACGTAAACCCGCATAGAATCGAGAGGGCCGGAGCACCGGACAAACTATAGGGTCCGCGGAAACTCCCACTAGCCAGGGCTCTCTTGGCCTGCTCTTTGCTCCCAACCCGCCCCTGGGGATTCATCACCTCGGCTGGTCCAACGCTGGTGGGCTGAATCAAGACGTCCACGTCGTTCAAGACCTGCAACACCTCTTGGCGAATCAGTGCCCTTAATTTCTTGGCTTTGTAGTAGACCTGGGCCGGAATCAAGTTACCCGCCATAAAGGCCACCCGGGTGTTGTGGTGGTACTCCTGAGGTCTTTCCCGCAACCACTCAGGATGAAGGCTCACCCGCTCGGTGTGGGTGATAGTGCGGGTGACAACTCCCGACATAGCGCCCAGGGGGAGCGATACTTCTTTTACTTGGGCTCCCAGGCTCGTCAACACTTCGGCGGCGGCAATGACGGCGCCACGGGTTTGGGCGGTGACCCCCGACACTTCGGGGTCTAGGAACTCCCTCACCAGTCCAACCTTCAGTCCGGAGATGTCCCCGGTCAATGCCTGACGGTAATCTGGAACGGGTACCTGCCGGGTGTATGGGTCCTGGGGGTCGTATCCGGCTATCGCGCCGATCGTTACGGCACAGTCCTCCACCGTACGGGCGACGGGGCCGATGGTGTCGATGGACCAACAGGCGCCGTCGACACCGTACCGGCTGACTCTCCCCCAAGTTGGACGCAATCCCACCAGACCGCAGTTGGCCGCCGGTCCCCGGATCGAACCGCCGGTGTCCTCTCCCAGAGACGTCGCACACAGATGGGCGGCAGTGGCTGCGCCGGAGCCTGAACTGGACGTGCCGGGACTCCGGGTCAAGTCCCAGGGGTTGCAGGCTGCGCCGGAGGCGGAGCTGTTCGCGTCGCCAAGAGCGAACTCGCTCATGTTCAGCTTTCCCAGCAGAACGGCTCCAGCCTTCTTCAGATTGGCCAAGACCGTGGCATCCTCTTCCGGCACGAAGTTCGCCCGCAGTTTTGAGCCATCCGTGGTGAGGATGCCCTTGGTGTGGATCTGGTCTTTTATCGCCACCGGCACACCGTGCAGCGGCCCTCGGTACCGGCCTTGTTGTATCTCTTCCTCGGCCTGGCGGGCGTCGCGGCGGGCTTCTTCGGCGCAGACCGTAACGTAGGCGTTGACCACCGGATTCAGCTGTTCTATCCGGTCCAAGTAAGCCTCCACCGCTTCCACGGGTGACACCTGCTTTGTTTCGATCAGAGCGGCCAGTTCGGTGACGGAGAGATGCGGTATTTCAGCGCGGTCCATGTTAGACCTCCCCTGCCGGCAATATCAGAGGCAGCGGCTCAACCGCGTTGACGCCTGGAACCTCGATCTCGTCCATCATTTCCAGTATGGCGTTCAGACTATAAGCGACTTCGGTCAATTCTGGTTCCTGAATATCCAGTCCAACCGCGCGCCCTAATGCTTGTATCTCCGGGTTAGTCAGGTCCTCCACGACAGCCTCCTTACGCAGCGGGTTCGGTCACGTCAAGTGTTCCGGGTGATGGTTCCAATTCTATAGCGGAGGCAAGCCGTGTCAACTTTG
>CAXEOX010000175.1:0-5504 GCA_963997925.1 uncultured bacterium | reverse complement strand
TTGACTTAGCATGTTTGCTAAGGTACCTTTTCAAAAGTAGGCTACAAGTTACGACTACTAGCAGTGGCTGATGCCTTGATACCATGCTTACAGTCGCAAAACATATTCGGCCATGGTGCATGGCGAAATCCTTACTCGCTTCTTATATGGAATATATGCAAGAAGATGAGATTCGCGCTGTTTTTCAGGACGATACGACGGTCTCGTACCGGTCACTCTTCGGAGGTGACTGGACCAGACCTTTGGATCTAAGGCTCGGAACCGGAATCAGGGAAGATCAGGTTTGGGCAGCTCTGTTAGAGTCCCGGGCTTATCCGGCTTGAACTATCATGGATGGTCCGAGTTATAGCATGTTACTTAGTTGACGTATAGGTCTTCGAAGATGCGATTGGGTTACATGACCAATGGCGGAAAACGGTGCAATTCAATCTTGGAGGTGTGACGAACACCGTGATATGATTATCCTGAGTACTTTTACTTAACAAAGATAGCTGTGTATGACTATGATGGATAACGAACCCAAGATGGTAGAAATCACGACTGGTGATTGGGTTTCATTCGCGGAAAAGATCGAAGGATTCTCGGCCAGTCTAAACGACGAAGAACAAACTCTGCTTCAGACCATAATAACCTTAGCTGGGGCGGAACTAGACGCCACTGGGGAAGAGGGATCCGACGAGAACGAAGACGCACAACAGTTCGCTCTTCGGTTACGCCCAGGAGTTAATATCAAGAACCTCGAGACTCTGGCGTTCAATTTCAAATCCATCTTCCCTAAATTGGGTCTTAACGCTCCCCGGATTGATGGGCCAAGACCCACAGGCGATTCGGACGTGAGTATTATATGCATCCAATGAACAGGACTGCATAGACCGATATAGATTTTAAGCCTGTAGTAACTTGCACTGCTTCTATCTCGAACAGTTGTCCGCTACTGATGTCGATAATCTGATGGAATACATGCCCAAACAACGATTTCTAGATCTAGAGACCGATCGGGATTCTCCGGTAGGGTACGTGGCATGAGTCTACGCCACGGCCAGCTGATTAAGGACTATGAGACATGAGTACAGATAAAGAGCCCGCTATCGATCATCTGTCTGCCAAATTGGGCGAGTTCTCAGACACTTTAAACGATAACGAGCAAACTATGTTGTCGGCTATCCTTGGCCTAGCTGAAGACCAACGTCTTCGGCTTAGTTCTCGCCTTGTCGAGGAACGATTAGAAGACGCCAATGACGGCGACGTTCAAGGGTTCGGTGGTATAAGTGTTAGCCCTAGTCGAGGAGCTGTGTTCGAGAGTACCCAAGGATTCGGAAGTGCTAGCTCTCGCCCCATCATAGTCTGCGGTAGCGGTACCGCGCAGGTGAACCGCGTTTGGTCGCTGATGGAGCGTATGGGAGAGTCAGGGTGCCTTGATCGCGTCCAGAGTGCGATCCTCTATGATATCAATACGGACACCCGTCGAAGGATCGCCGCTAAAAGCAAGGACATGCGGTCTAGTCAAGGGACACGGGTATTTCAACCTCAGTATATCCCATCGGATGACGGGTTCCATCGGAATCCTCATGGGTACCTCCAGTACGCCGGCCGGCTGCTCCAAGAGCAGGAGTCATTGGTGGAAGAGGTCAGTAGCCATGCTGACCGGATCGGGACCGCACCCCAATTGATAGTTCACTTCATAGGGTTTGGATCGCATTCCATTTTGGGCGCCAAACTGCATAATAAGCTTACAGAGGAATTCCCGGACTGCAAATCCATAGTCGTACTGGGGATCCCCAGGGACCCGACGCTCCACGACCAGATGCGCGCCGTATGGGATGAATTCGAAGGCCTTCTCCCTGACCAAGGTTTCCTGATAACTGACGACCGCATCGGAGATCCTGCTTCTCAGGATCACAAATTGGCCTGTGCCATCGCTTCCATTGAGGCTTCTTCCCAATCCGGTAGCGGGTCTGGACCAACTCTACCCGATGTGATCTCCAGCCTGTCCCAGGATACGAATGGCAAATGGATGGGCGTTAGTAGCATCAAGTCATTTGAGATACCGATGCTAACATCTTGGTCTATGTTACCGCCTTTCCGGAAGACCCGGCTGGTACGGGGGAAAGGTGATGAGATAAATATGCTGCCTATAAAGGCGATCAAAGCAGCGATGAGTGATCGATGGCAGATAGCCGATCACAAAAGTCCGGACAGCGAAACCAGGTCTATGGTCGTGTGCACCATGCCACTGAAGAATGATGAACTTCCCCGGTTGAATGCACAGGTCCAAGAGTTGCTGCGCTATGATGGATTCTTCGAGAAGAACCCTCGGACGACCGTGGCACTTGCCTCAGCCCAGTTCGCGTCCAATTCGATGACTAGGCAGACACCTAACCTGCCCAAGAGGAGAAATATCCTGTTTTCGATGGCCATAGGTTTTATGGCCGGAGTCTGGGCAGTAGGAGACCTGGCGATCGGATGTGTTTTCGGGAAAAAACCAGCCCCCCTCTATCTCCACTGCTCTCGGATCTATACTGTCCCTGGTGCTGAAGACCCCACGAGAGAGATAGGGACCCTCAGTTCTATCCTTATGGTAAAGAGCGGTGAGTCACAGGGCCAGACCCAGGACCGGCTGGGCAATGACACGAAAGAGAACTGGGCCGACGCTGTAGACAGTATATTACGGGAGCCGGACCCAGCTTGATCCGGACGTTTGAAGAAGACTAAGGTTAACTTGCCGTCCGTTGATCGGACCTCGGAGTCCCCGGCAAGGCGTTGGGCTGGTCTGATTGAGATGCACTGATATGGAAAAAGCACGTTGGTGCCATACCCTAGAGCGGCAGTATCTTGTCCTGGAACGGTAGTTTTGCGGTCCGGATGCCTTCTTGTTAATGGTCCCGCTCGGCAACTCTTGTTGTTCCGCTTGCGACCGAAATGGTACTTCGGGCTGATCCGTTAAGTTATCAACCGAAGCGCCGCACGTAAGACCTGCTGCACTGATGAAGTGGAACGTGTTCAAGATCAGACCAGTTCCGGCAGACTCATTGGACGTTCTTGTTTCCGAAGGGGACCTTGAAGCCCCGAACCTATGGGTTAATCTTCCGATCTATTTACCGGTAACCTCTTGGCAGTGGATCTGAAACCCGACATAGTCCGGGTCTCTAATATTTTTGCGTGGGTCATACTATCGTCCTATCTCTGAGGACGGCTTGATCAGTCCCCAGGCTGACTAGATGACAGCATGCCACCGTGGAGACCAGCGATGGGTGAACAACATGATGACCAGTTAGAGCAACTGGCCGTTCTTCGTCAAACGATCGTAGAACAGAAAGCGCAGATCGATCAACTGATGTCACAGCGCGGAGATAGGGAATTTACGGAGAATCTTCGGAATGCCTTGCTAACCACACACGCCGCGGGGATCATAGGGGCTTCATCCTCCTACGATTCCACTCTTCAGTCGGTGGTTGAAACCGCTGCGGATGTCCTAGATGCCGCCGCCGCATCACTTTACCTCTTGGACGAGGACCATGAAGAACTTGTGTTCGTCGTGGCCCTTGGAGAGAAGGGGGCCGAAGTGAGGGAATTCAGGGTCCCCGTCGGGCAAGGACTGGCTGGATACGTAGCAGCTACCGGCCAGGCGATCGCCGTCTCGGATGTTCAGAATGACCCTCGGTTCGATCGGTCTATCGGAGACGCTATCGGTTATATACCCAGTTCTATGCTCTGTGTCCCTTTGTTTCTTGGTAGTCGTGTCATCGGTGTCTTACAGTTGATGGATAAGGCTGGAGGCGTGGCATTCTCCGCATCGGACATCGAGATCCTAGGTAGGTTCGGTAACCTGGCAGCACATACCATCGACGAGTCCAGGCTTACCCAGGATATGAGCCATCTTTTCCACTGGTTATTAGCAGGGGGCGTTTCGGAAGATTCCATGTCAGAGGCCGTTCGACGCTTCCTTGAAACCTCTGAATCTGCTGGTAAGGAGTCAGACACTTTAAAAATGGCTGCCATGGTCCATGAGATCGGACGTCAAGGGGACGCCGCGCGCAGGTTGGCATTGGAGGTCCTCACCAGCTTGACACGGTACGTTAACGCAGGCCAGAGAACTGAAATCTATTGAAATCTAAGGAAGTGCTTTTCGGTCATGTTGAAACGACATCCTGCCTGGAGTTGGGACTCAAAAGACCAGGGGACCGTCCTTCCTATAGGTAGCCGACTCTTCCGGTCTATCAACCGAGAGGAAGCGTTCGAGGGGAGTAGCGGTTGCGGGGTGAAAGTGGCGATTATAGATAGCGGCGTAGATAACCAGCATCCATCAGTAGACGGTGCCGTCTGTGGTTGGTGTGAGCCGTTGCTTGATAGCCACGGCGCTATCAGCTACGATCAATCGCGACATCAGGACCTGTTTGGCCACGGTACCGCATGTGCTGGAATCATCCACAGCGTAGCACCTTCTGCGGAACTTTATAGTGTCCGGGTACTGGGTCGAAAGTTGAATGGGCAAGGTGAGGTCTTCGCGGCAGGACTTCAGTGGGCCATCGAGAACGACATGGATGTCGTTAACTTATCCCTGGGGACCCCTAACCCCGCGCACTTCTCGCGTTTTCACGAATTGGTAGACGAAGCCTATTACCGCCGAGTCGTCTTGGTTACAGCCGCGAATAATATGCCGGTGGTGAGTTTCCCGTCTCTATATTCGACGGTGATCTCAACAGCCTGCTATGAAGGCGCAGCCGGCTCAAACCCTCTTGATTTCTATCTGAATCCGGCGCCACCAGTCGAATTTGGGGCAAACGGGATAGACGTAGATGTAGCATGGCTTGGCGGCGGGTACGTGAAGGCGACCGGAAATAGCTTCGCGGCTCCCAACATAACAGCTGTAGTGGCTTTGCTACTCGAGAAACATCCCGGTCTAACCCCCTTCCAGGTCAAATCGGTTCTTAGTTCGCTGGCTGCTAACTCTTATACGGGCCCGGACCCCGAGGAAAGTATCTGAAGGACCAGTTATATTCTCCGGGGTTACGGTTCCGTCGACGCATGTGGTTCGCTAGCCACCTGCCGTATTGGCCCAGCTCAGGCATAGACCCAAAAGCCTCTCCGGCCGTAGGCTGCTTGAAAACGAAGGCATTGTCTTAGCCAGTGGTCGGACCACCCCGGCGGAAGAATACCGCCACGATATGGTCTAGAGATAAGAAGATCGCTAAACCAGATGCGACCAGTGCGACGATAAGCCAAGTCTTATCCGATGATGATGATTCGCCTGGAGGGCCTGGAGGGCCTGGAGGCCCCGCTGGTCCAGCAGGTCCCACTACGGGTGTGCCTTGGACCGCAGGCGTGGGAATGGGTGCATCAACGATTGGTACAGAAGGTTGGCCAGGCAGGCCTATCCCTGGAGAGACCCCTCCAAGCACGGGAGGTTGGCCAGGCAGGCCTATCCCTGGAGAGACCCCTCCAAGCACGGGAGGTTGGCCGGGCAGGCCTATCCCTGGAGAGACTCCTCCAAGCACGGGAGGTTG
>CAXEOX010000174.1:0-5506 GCA_963997925.1 uncultured bacterium | reverse complement strand
TAGGATGTTCTGGTCTAGCAGGCGGCGGTTGATATCGCTTGGAGACGTAGGACAGCTCACTACGAACTCTTGGAAAAACGTGCCCTGGAAAGGCAGAGAGTAGCCGGGTAATTGGGCGATACGGGCGGCGGCGTAGTGAGCTTTTTGGTAGCAGAGTTCGGCTACCTGGCGAAGGCCCTGTTTCCCTAGTGCGGCCAGATAGATGGTGGATGCCAGGGCGTACAGGGCCTCGTTGGTGCAGATGTTGCTGGTGGCCCGCTCCCGTCGAATGTGTTGCTCCCTGGTTTGTAGGGTAAGGACGTAGCCGGTTCTCCCCTGATTGTCCACGGTGCGGCCGGATAGGCGGCTGGGCATCTGCCGGATGTATTCCTGCTTGGTGGCGAACAGCCCGACGTAAGGACCGCCGAAGCTGGCGGGTATGCCCAAAGGTTGTCCCTCGCCGGTGACGATGTCGGCCCCGTAATGACCCGGAGGCTGGAACATACCCATCGCCATCGGGTCGGCGGAGACTACTAGCAGGGCTCCTTGGGAGTGGGCAGCCTCGGTCAGTCCGGCCATGTCTTCGATGTAACCGTAGAAGTTGGGGTATTGGACCACCAGGCACGCCGTTTCTTGGTCTAGGGATGGTGCCTGGCCGGATGAGACAGTATGCAGTTCTAAGCCTTGGGCCTGGCAATAGGCCTCAATCACTTGCCGGTAATACGGGGACAGGGTATCGGCGACGGCCACGTGGCTGCGTCGGGTCACCCGGCAGGCCATGAGAACGCCTTCGGCAAGGCTGGTGGCCCCGTCATACATCCCGGCGTTGGCCACCTCCATGCCGTACAGGTTGCTAATCAGCGTCTGGAACTCGTAGATGACCTGTAGCGTGCCCTGGCTGGCTTCCGCTTGGTAGGGCGTATACGCGGTCAGGAACTCGCCCCGGGTCATCAATGCTTTGACGATGGCCGGGATAAAGTGATTGTAGGACCCAGCACCTAGGAAAGACGGTCCGCTTCCCAAAGCCCGGTTTTTTGACGCCAGGCTTGAAAGTTCCTGTTGAACCTCAAGCTCTGACATCGGAGATGGCAGAGCTAGGGAGGGGTTGCGGAACTCATCGGGGATGTCTGCAAACAGTTCGTCGATGGTGTTCACGCCCAGCGTCGCCAGCATCGAAGCCTGCTCTTCGGGCGTATTCGGGATATATGGGAACTGGAACGGGGAATCAGATGCAGAGTCTGATGCCCGGCTGGATACGGTCACGACAACCCGTTGATGAATGATTCGTATTCTTCGGCAGTCATGAGTTGGTCCAACTCGGTGGCATCGGAGATGGTCACCCGCACCATCCAACCCTCGCCGAGAGGATCCTCATTGACCAACTCGGGATGATCCAGCAGACGGTCGTTGACCTCAGTAATCTCACCGGTGATAGGAGAATATAGGTCCGAAACCGCCTTTACCGACTCCACTTCGCCCATCTTCTCCATGAACTTGATGGTGGCGCCGAGTTTGGGCAGGTCTACGTAGACTATGTCCCCCAATTGGTCCTGGGCGTATACGGTGATTCCGGCCAAGGCTTGGGTAGCGTCCTCCATCTTGATCCATTCGTGTTCCTTGGAGTATTTGCGATCATCGGGGCTCAAAGGACTATCTCCTTGGCCTGGTGTAGAAGGGTAGAGGCGTCACTTCCACCGGGGCAGTTCGGCCTCGAATATCCACTTCCAGCATATTGCCTGCTTCGGCTCGGTTCGCGTCAACGTAGCCCATGGCGATGCTGGTGTCAAGAGTAGGTGAGTAGCTACCGCTGGTAACCTGGCCGACGGTCTCTCCCAAGTGTAGGATGGCATATTCCGCCCTGGGGGCGCTACGGCCCGGCGTCTTCAGACCGACGAGCTTACGCGCCACGCCCTTCTCATGTTGACTACTTAGAACATCCGAGCCGACGTACTCTTTGTCGAATCGAACGAACTTTTTCAGACCAGCCTCGATGGGGGTGGTATTTTCGTCGATCTCATGCCCGTGGAGAGGTAGGCCGGCCTCCAATCGAAGCACGTCCCTAGCGCCTAACCCGCAGGGCGTCGCGCCGTTCTCCGTCAGCGTCTGCCATAGGGAGACTGCTTGGTCTGCGTCCGCCACAATCTCGAACCCGTCTTCCCCGGTATAGCCGGTCCTTCCAAGCATCACAGGAATCCCTTGAAGCTGGTTCTCCTGCCAGGCGAAGGGCCGCACCGAGGATGGAGGTTCGCTACAGAGGCGGTCCATGGTTTCGGCAGCGCCTGGACCTTGAAGGGCGAGCAGGGCCGTTGCGTCGGTGCGGTCCTCCATCTCGCAGCCGGTGGAGAACTTTTCATCGATCCAACGCTGGAACCAGGCGACGACCGTCACCCGGTTGCCGGCGTTGGGGATAAGCAGGTAGCGATCCTCGGCCAACCGGTAGAATATCGTGTCGTCGATTACCCCGCCCTTCTCGTTGCAAATCATGCAATAGCGGGCCCGGCCCACCCGTAGGCTTTCGACGGAGCCGGTGAGAACCCAATCCAGAAACTCGGTGGCCAGGGGTCCCGATATATACAGACGGCCCATATGAGACACGTCGAACAGCCCGGTTGAGGTGCGAACTGCCGCCACCTCGCCCAGGATGCCGGAGTATTGCACCGGCATATCCCAACCGCCGAAGGGGACTATGCGCGCTCCCAACGCAAGATGGGTATCGTAAAGAGGGGTTTTCAGATTAGAGGTGGTCAACTAGGCACCGATTCCTTCTCAGAGGGGATTTCTAGCCGCCCGGACAAACGAGGTTTGCATAATAACGCCGATGCCAAGCCGACGCAAGGCCGTCTTGAGAAGCCCCCCTTTCGAAAAGGGGGTTGGGGGGATTTCCTCCACGCTACAATTCCAACCTCAATGCGACCTCAAGACTGAACCCTACTCCTCGGAGGCGCAGAATTGATTCGAACACCCGGTCAAAGTTAGATAACCCAGCCGGTTATTTGTTGATCTCCCCCAAGTTCGGAAACTCGAACTCTCGGGTATCGTAGCCCACCAGTTCCGCGAAGCCATTGCCCGTGACGGTCTGGCCGTTCTGCGTACCGTTCACATGAACTGCTCCCTCCCAATACGCCGGAGGCACATACTTGCTCCCCTGGAACTCGGAATCCAGAAGAGCGGGAGTCAGGGTCAAGCTAAGATTCAATGACTCCACCTCCAGATTCCATCCCACCGGAAAAGTGGTCCCCGTGACAGCGCTGGTCCATGAGCCGGTCGCAGTTAGTGAGATGTTTTCACCGCTAATGTTTCTAGGTTGACCGTTGGGCGGCACGTAGGTGCCGTAGCTATTGATGGGTTGGTGGTCCGTGGAATCCCAAACCATGGAAATCATCAGGTCTGAGCCGTCATCCAACTGTAGGCTCATCCAGTCCCACCCCACCGGCGCGATGCTGAAATCTCCCCACTGGTGGTCCATCCAAGCGAGGCCGGTAACCTGACGTTGCTCTTCGCCGATGGTTAGAGTCCCCGTTGTTGCGAGCCTGGTCCGGGAGTAATAGTAGGACTCTCCAGCCCGCCCCAAGTCCACCAAGCCCTTCCCTTGATGCAGGGTAGCTGGTTTGTTGGAGACCGCCTGTAATGCCACGGAATACTCCCCGGTGTTGAACGTCATGGAATAATCGGTACCGTCTCCAGCCATGCTCCAATCGTTGACCTGGAAGGAGAATGCCGCTTTGGTTGCCTCAAGCAGCGGTAGCTCGGGCCGTTCGTCGGTCAGGTAGACCTCTTTCCCATGGTCGGCCCAACTAAGTTGGAGCAGCCGGGGCGTGAAACCGTTGGGCAGCACCGACTGGAAAGTAACGTAGTGAAAGCTGTAGTCACCTCCCGTGTCGTCGGTTAGAAGACCGTTGAAGTACCACCACTCGATGGGCGTAAGGTGAGCACCCTCGTCGCCGGGCAGGCTCACGAATGATTGCTTGGGGAGAGAAAGAACTCCCGCAGTTGCGGGCGGAGATGGCTGCGGTGTGCTGGTGGGGTCCGGGAGCGCCGTTTGGGTGGCCGGGGGTGTTTCTGTCGGCAGGGTAGCCACGGTTGCGTCTGTACCGCCGCTACAGGCCGCTACAGCCAATGCAAGCAGTAGTGAGGCAAGGGTCAAGGGAAGGGTTGGCGCGGTGCGGAGGGTCAGCAGCCGGCCGAGTTGGCTAGGGAAGGTCATCCATACTATTATCCCACGAAGGCAGGTGTCACGCCTACTTGTGGGAGTATGATAATGAGAGCTGGCTTAGACCGTGTTGAGGGAAACGCCGGCGGCGGCTATTCGGACTATTTACCGGGTTCGTGTGGCGGCAATACCTTACCCATCCACTGAATCAAGTCGCGCAGAACTTCATCGCTGATCGAATGGCCCATGTTGTACTCGTGATACTCGGGTTGAAAGCCAAACTCCTCGAACCAGTTGATGGCTTTGTGGGCATTTTCCGCTGCTACTTGAGGGTCCGACGTTCCATGGGCGACGAACAGAGGCTGGCTCCGGTCTTCGGGAAGCCGTGCTTCCAGTTCTGTAGGCTCGGAGAGGGACGCGCTTAATGCCGCTAGTCCGGCGAAGGGTTGGGGCCGCCCCACTCCGCAGCGGTAGGTCATCCTACCCCCTTGGGAAAATCCCATGAGGACGGACCGGTCCGCTCCGACGTTGAACTTCTCGAATACCTCACCAAAGAACCCGTCCAACAACTTCTCCGCCTCTTCAACCTCCCCTTCCTTGTACATATCTCGGGGAGATGTCCAGCCGAATCCCATGTGCCCTCCGCCTAGATCGAAGGATATGGGGGCGTTGGGGCAGGCGTATACGTACCCGGTGGAGCTGATTGCCGGGGCCAGTCCGGCCAGGTCCTGCATGTTGGCCCCGAAGCCATGGAGCATGACCATCAATGGGTAGGATATCTCGGGGTCGTATCCGTCCGGCGTTATGGTCAAGTACTTCAGCCCGGCTCCTTGGTGTTGCTCTGCCTGCATGCTTGCCGCTCCATTCCCGCCCGGCGTCTAGGGAGGCCGGACGCCTGGGGATTTTCCGTTCCCATCCTATCATTCGATGCCGTTGCTTGTCTTGTAGCTATGGCTCTCACGGACCGGCGCCGGTAGAATGACATCGGCGAATACACGTAACGATAACTGAGGCGAAGATATTATGGCGACGATTTTTCACCTGGTTCCTGCGTCCGACTGGGCAGCCGCTCAGGGCGTGGATGAATATGCGGCCGAGAGCTTGGAATCAGAGGGATTTATACACTGCTCGAAAGACCATCCGCAGGTCCTGGAGGTAGCGAACCGGCTGTTCAGCGGCCGGGACGATATGCTGGTGTTGGAACTGGACCTCGACCGGTTGGTCTCCCCGATAAAAGACGAGGCAGCCCGTTCTGGGACCGTATATCCCCATATCTACGGGAAGATTAATACCGATGCGGTGATTGAGGTATTGGGATTGACCACCGGGGGGGATGGACAGTTCAATGCGTTGTTTTCCGGTTGATTCCGGGGCAAC
>CAXEOX010000173.1:0-5549 GCA_963997925.1 uncultured bacterium | reverse complement strand
CCACAAGGGCCGCATGCCCAGCTCGCTGGATATGGCCAAGGACTCGTCCAGCAAGGACATGTTGTTGGCGCGGTCTCCATCAGAATCCCGCTCTTTAAGCGTCTCGGCATAGTCGCAGCAGGTCCAGGCCAACTCGGGTCGGTAACCCGCTGCGGCAAAAGGCCAGGGCATCCTCGAAGTGGGATATCGCTTGATCCAAGCTGCCCATGGTTTGAGATAGAATGCCGAGAAGGCGGTCGGCCGATGGTCCCGGAACAATCATCTCGCCACCACGCGATAGAAGATCTGTATAATATTCTTCCTCCGCGGATTCGTCGCCCTTTTTCAAGGCCAGTAGCGCCAACCCAGTCCTGGCATACATGGCGATAACAGGTCTATCCGTCTGTGCCGAGAGAACCGCCTCGACGGCTGATCTAGTCTCGGATTACGACTACGCAGCGGGCATCGCGGTTGTTATCCGCGATCTGGAGAGCGCCGAGTTCGAGGGGCTCGATTCGTTGGGCGGCCAGCCTGTTTGAGCGGCCAGTGCTCCTTTGTTTTTCCATCCGACCTGCATGCAGAATTCCAATCTGCCGGGTATAATTCAGGCGTTCTGGCCCCATCCAGTCGGTGAATTCGACGGCCCATGGGTTTTACAATTTTATGACCACCCCCAATACCGCCGGAATCAACGGCGGACGCGCTGTCCATACGAAATGTTTACATCGGCGAGAATCTCTCATTGCCTTCGTTCTGGTCCTATTCGCCGTCGCCTTCAATTTGTATCACCTTTTTCCAGAAGTAGCGGTCAAGGTCACTGACCCGAACGACACAGGTATGCATCTGCTGGCGACAGAACTCGCCGTGGAGAGCATCACCCAAGGATTGGACTTCACCGACCCTTGGATGGGCTCTATTGGAATGGGTTTTCCCCTCTTCCACTACTACCAACATCTCCCTTATTTGTCCACAGCGTTAGTCCATATACTAACTCTGCGGACACTTTCCCCCTTCGAGTTGGTGAACTGGACGACCTATCTGCTACTTAGTCTTTTCCCCTTATCTATCTATTGGTCTATGCGACGCATAGGTTTTGATCAACTGTCGTCTGCCATGGGCGGCCTTGTTGCCTCACTTACGGCTACCGATGGTCTTTATGGCTTAGATTTTGCAAGCTATGTTTGGCGAGGGTACGGGATCTACCCTCAGCTTTGGGCTATGGTGGTTATGCCTCCAGCCTTGGCCATATGTTATCGAGTTTTGCGCGAGGGCCGAGGTTACTTCTGGGCAACGCTGTTGCTCGCCGCCACCTTAATGTCCCACCTCATCTACGGATCCATCGTCTTCCTCACCCTCGGCGTTCTGACCTTCCTTCCGACGACGCGATTGCTAACCTCGGAGTTTCCCAGAGTCATCTGGATGCGGTGGAAGCGGTTGCTGATCCTACTGGTGATGGTAGTGGTCGTGACGTCATATTTCCTGGCTCCATTAATTTTGGACCAGCCGTATTTAAACCTCAGTGTCCTGGAGGACCCACGACTGTACGACTCTTACGGGTATTCCGTGTTGCTTCCGGCGCTGGCCAGAGGGGAACTCTTTGATTTCGACCGGTTTCCATCATTTACCATCCTCTTGGCTATAGGTTTCGGGATTTGCCTGCGTCGCTGGAGAGAGGAGCGATACCTAATTCCGGTAGCGATATTCTCGTTATGGTTGCTGCTCTATTTCGGGAGATCCCCTTGGGGCCCGCTGATAGACATTTTGCCTATGGGGCGGGATATGCATTTCCATCGACTCATCGCCGGGGTCCATTTTGGCGGGATCTTTCTAATGGCAATTGCCTTGGCTACTCTTTGGCGTTGGGCCATTGCTCGGAAGAACGTGTCGTTTTTCGTGGCAGCTATAGCATTAACCCTGTTGATTATGCTGCCAGCATATAGCGAAAGAAGAACATATCTTACTCAGAATGCCCAAATTATGAGAGAAAACCGGCAGGCAATTGCTGCAGAAGAGTCGGATTTACGTGCCTTATTTAAGAAACTAAAGCAACTTCCACCCGGCCGGGTTTACGCTGGACAGCCGACCCAATGGGGAAATGAGTACGCCGTTGGCGCTGTTCCGGTCCTCGTACTTCTCCATGCAGAGGGCCTTGACATGATGGGGCACATATACCACGCATATTCACTGAATGGTGACATTCAATTCTTTTTTGGCGAAAACCGACGGGAGCAATACAATCTTTACAACGTCCGGTATGTGGTAGCCCCCGAAGACCGAGATTTTCCGGCCTTTGTACAGCCACTCCAACAGTTTGGACGCCATCGCTTATATCAAGTGGAGACGACGGGCTACTTCGACCTAGTCGGATCAAGTTTGGAGTTTACCGGAGGAAGAACGGACTTCTTCCCAGCGGCGACGGATTGGCTGGCTGGCGAGCTTCCGAGCGTTAAACAGCACCCAGCTATGTTTTTAGGGAGACACAGAACCGTTGATGGAGGGAGCTTTAGGGGAAGGGTCGAAGCCTCCGCAGGCCCATCTCGGGGCACCGTGCTCTCCGAGGAAATCGGCAGAAATTTTTTCGCGGCTGATGTTACCGTTGAGCGCGATAGCCTGCTGCTGCTGAAAGCCACCTATCATCCAAACTGGCGGGCCACCGTCGACGGGGTAAAGGCCGATACCGTCATGCTGATGCCCAGCTTTGTGGGAGTCCAGTTACCGCCAGGCGACCACCAAGTACGGTTAGAATATAGACCCCGACGACTCAGAATAATCCTGATGAGTTTGGGACTCATAACATTTCCATTGATTGCAATGGGCGAGAAGCGAGGCACGACTCTTTCTAGGGTTTTTACCACACGTATGTGGGCCAGAATGTCCGGCTCTGCTAAGCGGTCGAGAAGTGCTAGACGAAGACAAGACCAGAGACGACGCATACGCCGCTGATTCCTTCCCCGTGATGCGGGGGCATGCAACCGTAGCTTGCCCCGACTGTACTGTCTTGGGCCAACAGAATGTCGCGAGGCTCAACAAGACACTTGCGGTCACATCCCCTATCATGAGCGTCAAAGACATGGCCGAAGATCCCCTTTTGCTGCGGTAATCGTCCCTGAAGACTCAAATTCTAAGACGAGCTCTTCAGTGGAACTCCTCGTCCACTAAACTATGTCGTGTAGCTTGATGCCGCCCCACTAACGATGACGCCGGATGCCAACAAAACTTGAGTATCGGGAGCCGGAGGAGAGTTGAACGATACCTGAAACACGAACTAATGGTGTTGGTTACATTGGCATGGGCAGGGAAGATTCAAATGATAGATCGTTCCAAACTCCATATTGGTTGCAGCATCCTTACGTCTAAATGTTAAATAACTCACGTCGGGGTTTTTTCGGGAGCGTGGCGTCGTCTGGAGAAGCGGCCCAGTCGAAACCGGTACTGGAGTACGCTGCCTGCAAGGAAAATTAAGCCCTTCAGCACTTGCCTCTTGTCCAATTTGCTTTGCCCTAGCCGGCGGTTTGTGAACGTAATCGGGACTTCGTGAATCCTAAACCCGGATGACATCACAAGTAATGTAGACTCCGGCATAAACTCATAACCGTCGCCCTTGGCTCTGGATAAGACCGCCGATGCAGCCTGTCGGGAAAATACCCGGAAGTTTGTAGTGCACTCGTAGGGTGTCCCTGCTCCCCAGTGGTATGCTAGGTTGGCTGACCGGCTCAACAGCCGGCGTTTGCCGTTCCAACCGCGAACGCCTCCACCTGGTGCGTAACGGCTCCCCTGGACCATGTCGGCGCTCCCCGTTTTGATATCAGATAGCAGCCTTGGGACATCTGCCGGGTCGTGGGAAAGATCGGCATCCATGGTCATGACGTAACGGACGCCGACGTCCAATGCCACGGACATGCCGATTCGCAACGCTGATCCCAGGCCCAGTTTGGACGGACGGTTGACTATAGTAATGTTGCCGAATTTTGAGGAGAGCTGTTGAGCAATCAGGCCGGTCCCGTCCGGGCTGTTGTCGTCGACTACGACCAGTTGCAGGTCTTCGACTATTCCTTCCAAAGCTTCGATCAGTTGGGTCAAGTTTTCGGCCTCATTGTAGGTTGCTAGGATCACGGCCAGTTCCGACAAAATACTTACCCTCAAATGAGATCAACGGCTCGCCACCGGCCCAGGTATTATTGATCGGCCCAGTGGGGTAACGCATGCCGCCTGAGGCCATTCGCTTGTTTCCAAGGCTGCCCAATGGGGGCATGGTAATCCTGCGTCGGTAGCCATGTCCACCACCGATAGCTCCACAAAGGGAGTACAGTTCCTGAAGCCACAGAAATTGTATAATCAGGGGCACGGAAAGGGCTTGGTTTTGCGCGGGTCCGTCTTCCTTATAGCACCCCAATCCTGTCCAACTGATGGGGGCCACCTCAGGTGTCCCTGGGACACGAGCTCAGCGGTTTCGCGCTGGGCCAGGATGACGATAAGACGTATTCCCCCTGGGTGTCCATAGCAGAAACCTTGTCCCACGCCGGAGCAAGAGAATGTTGCCGAGAATCAAAGACCGGTGGTAAGCTGTAATCCAATCCATTCGGGTCTTGCTGAAGGCATAGGGTCAGCCGAAATGGAGAATCTCGGATAATATGTCATCCCTGACTATAGTGGCAGTCCGCTTCCAGTAACCCCATCAGGCTGAAACCTGGGGCCGTTAGAAGATTCACTTTCAAAGGAGCAAAAGTAATGGGTGATAAGGGTGGTAAAAAAGATAAAGCCAAAAAGGAAAAACAGACAACTGCACAACATACTCTAAAGGAAAAACGTAAATTGAAAAAAGAGAAGTAGATTTAGGGCGCTTTCACTACGCGGACGAAGGAACGAGTCTGTTCGCTCCGCTCCTCAGCGGCCCTGGCCCTGTAGACATCTAACTGAGATGCATCTGCTCCTTTCCGTGAGTATGTTACCTTCACTTTAGGACATCACACTACTTCCCCTCTCTCGGCTAACTGTGCCCCCCTTTATCGCTGACAGTCTACAGTGGCTCTCAATTGGGCCGTGGGCGAGCCTGCATCTGCTCCTCTCCCGCTCCCCCTACTCGGGTTCCCCCAATGTGTCCCATTATCGCTGAACGCCTACAGCGATACGCTAGCACGGCGTTGGCGAATTTCCATGGCCCGTATCTTCCTCAAATCTTCCGGACCAAAACCAAGTCCTTTTGGTGCCCCTGATTATACCCCCACTACAGATTCACCGGACGATACCCCGGTTTTGGAGCGGTTAGGAAAATGCATCGGTCGGAGGGTGACCTCGTGTCGGTTCGGCTCTGGTACATTCTTTTAGTCTAGGCACAAAACCTTGACAAAATAGCTTTCGGCATGCTAAGATAGCCAAGCGTTTTCAGAAAAGTTTCTGAAGGCGCTCTATTTTTTCCCGGTAACAAAGATGCTTAAAGCCCCCTCGATTGAGGGGGCTTTCTCGTTTCAACGACACCCCTATCGGGGAAGCCACCGGGGGGTGGGGTACTGGTGGCGGCGGGAGGTGCTTACCGAGTCCATTGGTAAGTCCTATCCTTGGGCGGTTGGATT
>CAXEOX010000172.1:0-5586 GCA_963997925.1 uncultured bacterium | reverse complement strand
CCGCTACCGGAAGGGGATAAATATCCGTGGGGACCCTGCGCCTGAAACGCGGCGGTGGCCTTGTAGAGTGGAGATAGTCTTACCAATTTCTTAGAAGGGTGTGATTTCCTTCGCGAAGAGGTAGACATGACAAGGACTATACCCAAGAGTCCCATCCGCCTGCTTCTTTTCTTCGTGCTGCCAAGTCTGGTAATAGTTTCGTCGCTCTTTCTGCTACTGGTCTTACTTCAGGAGTGGGACAAGGGTTGCACTGGGCGGCGGGACGTACCGCCGTGCGGTCCAGGCGCCGAGATAGGGAAGGCCTATTCCTACGCCGTACATACGCACTGCGGCATAACTAACATCTGGTTCGATGGGCGGCGTTGGGTCGCCGATCCGTTCCTTGTCTTTACTGGCGGTCACCCTCCACCCGGTTGGGACAATCCCCGTGCCCGTGGCAAGATCGAGTTGATTTCCCGGGACCGGGCGCGGTTCACTACCAGCGATGGACCGGTTGGAGATTTCTTGACGCTTCTTACCGGGAAGGCCGGGCTGGTGGCGGAGTTTCGGCCATTATTCGAAGACGAGGAATTCCCCCTAGGTGGCAGGATTTGCGCATGAATGGCCGAGCTGGCTTGGAGACGGATCGATGGGTGAATGTATGGGGCTGGGGCAAAGCCTTAAGAGTTCAACGCCCTAACCACGTCCTGGGCCGATGCTACCGTCGCCTGTCTAGGGAAGACCTTTTCCATGAGTAGGTCGTGTACCTGGGGGTCCCGGTCGGCGCAACCGTCTTCAACGACAATCAACCGGTAATCGGCGTCGGCGGCGTAGCGCACCGTGGACAGGATGACGCCGCTGGTGGCATGTCCCATCAGGATGAGAGTGTCACGTCCCTGGGCCCGCAGCATCATGTCCAAGTCCGTGCCAAAGAAGGCGTTGACCCGGTGCTTCGTTATTATGGGCTCGGTCTGCAAAGGCGGAACCGCTGCGTGGATCAAAGCGCCGGGGCTGGCGGCCGGGGGCACTCCGTCTGCTTTCCGGGCACTGAAGGTCTGGTTCATGTCCGATATCTCCGGGTATCCCGATCGGAAGTTCACCACGATGTAGGCGACGAAAACCCCAGCCCAGCGGGCGATGTGCAGCACCTCTCTGGCCCGGTCCAACGTTCGCCGCTCCTGTACCATAGGGTTTTCGGTCATACCGGCAGTGTGGAAGTCCGCCATCAGCAAAGCGGTCCGGTTAACGTCGATCTCGATATCGGCCATAGCTACCTCCAATCTTCGCCGGGCTCCAAGATAGGCCGAGTGTATGGTTGCCCAATCGTCCTGTCAATCGCTCCCCTCCATCTAGTTTAGGGGTTATCGAGGGGCGTTGGACGGCATATACTGGGGGACGCGATGATATCTGCCAATATGACCGGGGAGAGGCGATATGGAGATTGCTTATCAGGTAGGCCAGGTGGTTATCAGGGGAAGCCTTGATTTGCAACAGCAGTGGCAGGACCAGTTGGCGCAATTCCGGGCATCTCGGGATGCCGGGTTTGACACCTATTGCTGGGCTCACCATTACCTCATCGACCCCTTCCAACATTTCCAGCCCTTCCCGGTGCTGGCCCGCTTGGCGGCCGAGCCGGGAAACATGAAGCTGGCGACCTCGGTGCTTCTACTTCCCCTCCTCAATCCCGTGGACGTGGCGGAGCAAGTGGCGACCCTGGACCACATCTGCGAAGGACGGCTTATCTTGGGACTGGGGCTAGGTTACCGACCCGAGGAGTGCGAAGCCTTCGGCACACAGATGTCCGAGAGGGGCGCCCGCCACTCGGAGGCCTTGGAGTTGATGCAGAAGTTGTGGACCGAAGACGAAGTGAACCATCACGGACGCTTCTACCACGTGACCGGCGCACATCCCACCGCCCGGCCCTATCAGAAGCCTTATCCTAAATTGTGGCTGGCGGCCATGAGCGACCCCGCCATCCGCCGGGTCGGACGCGAAGGCCATCCCCTGTTCATCGGCCCCGTACAGCCTTACGACACCATCCGTCGTCAGGTTGATTTGTACCATCAGACCCTTGAGGAATACGGTCACCCCATCCCCGAAGATATGGTCATCGTCCGGGAGTTCTTTTGCGCCGAAAACCGGGAAGACGCCCTGGACAAGGCAAGGCGGGGCTTTGAACGGAAGTATGCTGAGTACTCCGCTCACGGATTCCAAGGTACCGACGAGGAAATGACCAGCAAGATAACCGGAGACCTGGAAGCATTGATGGACGACACTTTCATCGTCGGCAGCCCGGATGAGTGCGTGGAGCAGATCGCCCGGTACCGGGACCTGGGATTCAACCAGGTTTCGATCCGTCTTTTCTATCCTGAAACTCCCCAGAAGGATGTCATGGACCACATCGAGTTAGTAGGTAAAGACGTTGTTCCCGGGGTGCATAAGCTTTAGCACACTAGACCCATCACTGTCATTCTGAAGGAGCGCAAGGACTGAAGAATCTACGTCTCTCGGCGCTAGATTCTTCGCTTTGCTCAGAATGACTCTGAACAAATATTTGTTAGATAGAAACCAGGTTCGAAGGTATGAGACGTAAAACAGTGAGGTAAAAGATGAGCCGGATCGGATTCGCAGTAGGCGGAAACAAAGTTCAAGACATACAAGCTACTATCCAGCGAGCTGAGGAGTTGGGAGTAGACGCCGCATGGATGACCACCGGAGGCGCGCGGCTGGACAGCCTGACGGTGTTCGCCGCTGCCGCTGGAAGCACCCAGAAAATCAAGTTCGGCACCTCCATCGTCCCGACCTTCCCCCGCCATCCTTTGGTGGTGGCCCAGCAGGTGCAGGTAGTGGCCCAACTTGCTCCAGGCCGGCTACGATTGGGCTTGGGGCCCAGCCATCGCCCTACTATGAGGTCCATGGGCATCCGTATGCAGAGCCCCTTGGGTCATCTGAGGGATTACCTACGTATCGTTAAAGCTTTACTTCAAGAAGGCAAAGTAGACTTTGACGGCGATCACTACCAGGCCCACGAGTCCATCGCCGAGCCGGTGGACGTGCCGGTGATGGCTTCGGCTCTACAAGCCGGGTCCTTCGAACTATGCGGAGCGGAGGCCGACGGCGCGATCAGCTGGGTCTGTCCCGCTGCCTACCTGCGAGACACGGCCTTGCCTTCGATGAAGAAGGGCGCAGACGCCGCAGGCCGCCCAGTACCACCACTCATCGCCCACGCCCCGGTCTGCGTCCACGACAACGCCGATGAGATGCGGACGGCGTTCCGAGAACAATTCGCCATGTATCCCAGACTTCCCTTCTATCGGCGAATGCTTATTAGCGCTGGCTACCCCGAAGCTGCCGATATGACCTGGAGCGATGCCATGATCGACGGGTTGGTACTCCACGGCAACGAGGAGCAGACCGCCCAGCGGATCCAACAGTTGCTGGACATCGGCGCGTCGGAAGTATTGCTGTCGCCCGTCTTGGTGGGTAGCGACCGGGGTGCTTCCCTAGATCGTACTCTGAGCCTGATGGGCCAGGTTGCCAAGTCGGTGGCCGCGTAGGCACAACGCTATGACCCTTCCAGATTCCAGCCGCTTCCAGTTCACCGAGGATATGGAGATATGCCGTATCTTGAACGGGATGTGGCAGGTGTCCGGAGGCCACGGCCCCATCGACCGTGCCGCCGCCGTTGAGGACATGTTTCCCTACGTGGAAGAGGGATTCACCACTTGGGATCTGGCCGACCATTACGGCCCGGCGGAAGACCTGGTTGGTGAGTTCCGCCGCCGGTTGGTGGACGACAAGGGGCCACAAGCGTTGGAAAAGGTGCAGGCCTTTACCAAGTGGGTGCCCAGTCCCGGACCCATGACTCGTGGCGTTGTGGAACAGGCCATGGACGTATCCCTGCGGCGCATGGCCACTGATTGCCTGGACCTGTTGCAGTTCCACTGGTGGGACTATAAAGACGAGTCGTATCTGGACGCCCTATCCCACTTATCGAACCTTCGGGACGAGGGCAAGATTAGACACGTTGCCCTGACCAATTTTGACACTGAGCGACTGAAGCGCATCACCGGTCATGGCATCAAGATTGTGTCCAACCAGGTGCAATTCTCCCTGGTGGATCGCCGCCCGGAAGTCGATATGGTGAAGTTCTGCCTGGACCAAGGCATCCATCTGCTGGCCTACGGCACCCTCTGCGGCGGTCTATTGTCCGATAATTACCTGGGAACACCCGAGCCCAGCCGGGCAAACCTTAGCACCGCCAGCCTGTCTAAATACAAGCAGATGGTGGACGCCTGGGGCGGGTGGGAACTGTTTCAAGAGTTGCTTCAAGCGCTCAAGATAGTTGCTGATAAACACGAGGTCAGTGTCGCCAACGTAGCGGTTCGCTACGTGATAGACCGTCCCGCCGTGGCGGGAGCGATCGTCGGCGTCAGGCTAGGCGCAAGCGAACATCGGGCAGACACCGCAAAAGTTTTCTCGTTCAACCTAGACCAGCAAGACCTAGACCAGATCGACGCCGTCCTGAATCGCTCCAAAGATCTCTACCAAATCATCGGCGATTGCGGAGACGAATACCGGCGATAATCGAAATTATGTTGCAGTGAAGCAAAGTCCCCCTTTCGTAAAGGGGGATTTAGGGGGATTTCCCCAAAAGGAGCATCCACATGGAGATCGGAGTCATCTTCCCGCAAACCGAGATAGAACCTGACGTCGCCGCCATACGCGATTACGCCCAAGCGGCTGAGGAACTGGGTTTCGCCCATATATTCATCGCAGACCACGTCCTGGGGGCCGACACCCAGTTCCATACCCATCCCTCTCTGGCCAACTACAGCCAGCACAGCGTGGTTCATGAGTCGATGACTATGATGGGTTACCTGGCCGCCATGACCGAGAAGGTGAATCTGGTAACCGGCATCCTCATCCTGCCCCAAAGGCAGACCGTTCTGGTGGCCAAACAAGCGGCGGAGATTGACGTGCTAAGCGGTGGCCGGCTGCGTATGGGCATGGGCGTTGGCTGGAACGAAGTGGAGTTCGAGGCCTTGGGTCAGGATTTCCACAACCGGGGCCGCCGCAGCGTCGAGCAGATCGAAGTCCTGCGGGCTTTGTGGACCCAGGAAGTGGTGGACTTTCATGGCCGCTGGCACAACATCACCCATGCCGGGCTGAACCCGATGCCAGTCCAAAGACCCATCCCCATATGGTTGGGTGGAGGCGGCACCGGCGACTCCGATCTCAACGAGGTAGTGCTCCGCCGCATCGGGCGTATCGCCGACGGCTGGTGCCCCAACTTCTCCCCTGACGACGCAGGCCGGGCCGTGATGGATAAAGTGCGTGGTTACGCTAAAGAAGCTGGAAGAGATCCGGCGGCTCTGGGTTTGGATGGCCGTCTTAGAACAGCTGGCAAGCAGCCCGAAGAGTGGGTGGACGAAGTGAAGTCGTGGGAGGAGATGGGCGCCAACTACCTCTCTGTCGAAACCAGAAAGAGCGGCCTAAGCGGAGCAAACCAGCACATCGACGCCATCCGCCGCTTCAACGAAGTCATCGGCGGTTGAATCACCAGTTCCTCTTGGAGACATACAGTCCCTTCCCCCTCGATGGGGG
>CAXEOX010000171.1:0-5661 GCA_963997925.1 uncultured bacterium | reverse complement strand
AAGGCCACCGGCAAGGCGATGCGGAAGTTGTTCAAATAACCGGGACCACCTCAACACGGCTCACCATCCCGCGTCCACAAGCCTCGGTCTACACCACCCTCCTGCCATTTCGGTACAAGCGTCCGCGCCGTCTCCCTACCCCACAACCAAATGTTACAATCATCCGGCCGAAACTGGCTTCTTCTAGATTATTGTTCCGAAAATCTAATCGTAAAAAAATATAGGGAGCTGACATGGCTGGTGCGCTTGACGGATTTAAGGTGATTGACTTTGGGCAGTACATCGCTGGTCCCTTGGTGGGGATGCTAATGGCAGACCAGGGGGCCGATGTGATTAAGGTCGACCCTCCCGGCGGGCCACGCTGGAAAACCCCGGCGAACGCCACCTGGAATCGGGGCAAGCGCAGCATCGTGCTGGACCTGAAGGAGGCCGGAGACTTGTCCACGGCCAAAGGATTGATTCAAGGTGCCGACGTTGTGGTGGAGAACTTCCGCCCCGGAGTCATGGACAAGCTCGGTTTGGGAGCGGAGGCCATGACCCTGGCCAACCCCCGCCTGGTCTACTTGTCGCTGCCTGGATTCGCCTCCGACGACCCCCGCGCCGCCACCCCTGCTTGGGAAGGAATCTTGGGCGCGGCTACGGCTACATACCGGCCCCGT
Source organism: uncultured bacterium (assembly GCA_963997925.1). Classification (GTDB taxonomy): domain Bacteria; phylum Chloroflexota; class Dehalococcoidia; order Lucifugimonadales; family UBA3495; genus UBA11650. The sequence continues at coordinate 5,002 of CAXEOX010000171.1, read as the reverse complement.
CCGTCGGAAAGTGGAACGCAAGATCCCGTGTACACCGCCATCCCGATCTCCTCCAATTACGGGGCCTTCCAAGGCGTGGTGGCCACGATAATGGCGCTGATCTCCCGGGAACGGGACGGTGTTGGACAGCGCATAGAGGAACCTTTGTTCGACGCTACCTTTGCATCCATCGGCCGGGCCGGCATGAGAGTTCACAGTGAAAAGGATACCGGCGTGGACTTGCGCCGGATCTGGGGCGGCCATTTCCAATGCAAGGATGGGCGTTGGGTGCGATTCGGAGGCTCTGGTAACCAGAACCTTCACCAGTTCGTCGAAGCTGCCGGCATTACCTCCTGGCATGCCGAAGGTTTGACCGACGTCGACCGGCTCGGCCGCGAGGTTGAGTTGGCTGACGAACTGGAGCGCCGGATGAAAGAGCTGTTTAAAACTCGCACTGCCCAAGAGTGGGAAGACTTGGTTGCCGGAGCAGGCAGTGAGTGCGCCATGTGCCGCACCAGTGAAGAGTGGTTCTCCCATCCCCACGCCTTGGAATCCAAAATGGTGATAGAGGTCCAGGACCCTACCTACGGGAAGATGCTGCAGCCGGGCATAAACGCCCGATTGTCGCTTACTCCTGGAGAAGTGCGCCGCCCGGCGCCGGCGCCGGACCAAGACCGGGAAGAGATCCTTTTAGAGGTGGCGTCTCAGCAGCAGGCTCCTCCGGCGCAGGCCGCTGACAAAACCATGCGTTCCGTTCTGGAAGGGGTCAAAGTGCTCGACTTGTGCATCATTCTCGCCGGGCCTACCTGCGGCCGAACGCTGGCCGAGTACGGCGCCGACGTTATCAAGATCGATAACCCAAGCCGTGGCAGCACCGTCTCTTCTCACAATGAGGTCAACCGGGGGAAACGCAGCATATTGTTGGATCTGAAAACCCAGGAAGGTCTGGACGTATTCTGGCGTTTGCTGGAAGACACCGACGTTGTAGCCCAGAATTACCGCGCGGGCAGGATTGAGGCCCTGGGTCTGGGCTATGAAGAATTGCGCAAGCGAAAACCGGATATCATCTACGTGTCGCTCAATGCCTATGGTCATCTGGGCCCCTGGGCCGGCCGGCCGGGTCACGAACAGTTCGCCCAGGCCGCTACCGGCATGGACCGCCGTTTGGGGGGCGATGGTACTCCCACAACCCAGCCCAATGCGATCAACGACTACGGTACCGGGTACATGGGAGCATACGGCGTGGCCTTGGCTCTGTTGCACCGGGAGCGCACTGGCCAAGGACAGCACGTAGATTCGGCTCTGGCCTACACGGCCATGATCCACCAATCACCTTATATGCAACTTTACGGCGGTAAATCTTGGGACGAACCCCGGGGTATGGATTCGATGGGCGGCCGACCGCTGCACCGGGCCTATCAAGCCAAGGACGGCTGGCTCTTCGTCGGCGCTCAAGAGAGCGATCTGCCGCGCCTGACCACGGTCGACGGACTTTCTGGTATAGATGCTCTCCATGGAGAGGCGCTGACCGAGTCGCTGGAGGAACGCTTCAAGGCTGGCACCGTCCAATCTTGGGTCCAACGGCTGAACGATGCCGGTGTCGGCGCTCACCGGGTTGTTAGCGCATTGAGTGAGCTGCTGGACGATCCTTGGGTTATCGACCATGGTCTCAGCCTTACCAGGGAACACGACGAGATAGGGTTGGTAACCGGCGTCGGCCCCTCGCCCCGGCTGTCGAAGACACCGGTGGCGCCAGGCCGGCCCGCTCCCAAACCCGGCGCCCAAGGCCGCGAGATCTTAGAGGAAGTTGGCATGGGTCAGGAGTTCGACAGGCTGCTGGAGCGAGGCGTTATATTGACCGAAGGTGTTGCGGCGGGCTGAACGGAGGATCTGGATGCAAGTTTCCACAGGATTCATTCACGGCTATTCGGTGGCCGATTGGCAGGACCTCACCACTTTCGCCGTGGAAGCGGAGCGGATCGGCGTCGATAGTATCTGGTCTCCCGAAGGTTGGGGATTCGACGGCGCGACTCCGCTGGCTTACCTGGCGGCCAAGACCTCCCGTATAAAACTGGGAACCGGGGTTCTCCAGATCGGGACCCGCACCCCCACCAACATGGCCATGACCGCCATGTCCCTCTACTCCATGTCCGATGGCCGGTTCCTCTTGGGCATCGGGACCAGCGGTCCCCAGGTCATTGAAGGGTTTCACGGCGTTATCTTCGACAACCCGATACAGCGGACGCGGGAAACCATCGAAATCATGAGGCAACTATTCAACGGCGACCGGGTAGCCTACCAGGGACGAACCTACCGGCTGCCGGTTCGGGAAGGCCAAGGCAAGTCGATCCGAGCCGAGGCGCCTCAGATGCCGAACATCCCGATCTACATCGCCTCCCTAGGCCCACGGAATCTGCGTCTAACCGGGGAACTGGCCGATGGCTGGAAAGGCACGTCCTTCATGCCCGAGCATGCCGCTGTCTTCTTCGACCACATCCAGGAAGGCGTTCGGAAGGCCGGCAGGTCCATGGGAGAACTTGACCTCCAAGCCGGGGGCACGGTGCTTTTCACCGACGACGTCGACGAGGCGGTGGGGGCGCTGAAGCCAGGATTGGCGTTCAGTTTGGGCGCCATGGGCTCCAGGGAGTTCAATTTTTACAACTCCGCCTACAGCCGCGCCGGTTATGCCGACGAGGCGAAGAAGATCCAGGATCTTTGGATCGATGGTCGTCGTGACGAGGCCCGCAAACTGGTGCCTCCGGAGATGGTCCTCAAGTCCAATCTGATTGGCACCGACGAAATGGTGAAGGACCGTATCCGGGCGTATCGGGATGCCGGGGTAACCACGCTGACCGCATCCTTACGTTATCGCGCCATGGGCCGCACTGGGTTAGAAGCCCCGAACTTGACGGAGCGCATCGAGGTTCTAGGCCATCTGATGGACCTAGTTAATGAGGTCAACGAGGAGCCATCCTCCGGGCCGTGGTGATGGTATGGCCTCACCGGCCGGGCTAGTTTCAGACGGCACTATCGTGATAATCGCCAGAAGTGGGAAGACATGACAAACACAGTAAACCGCCAGATTCAACTCTCGGCCAGACCGGCCAACTATCCTAAAGAATCGGATTTTGACCTGGTTGAATCCCCAGTCTCCGAACCCCGCGAGGGGGAGGTACTGGTCAAAGTTATTTGGTTATCTCTGGACCCTTATCAAAGGGGACGGATGCGGGCCAGCCATCCTTATGCGACGCCTATGGAGCTGGGCCAAGTGATCGTTGGGGGTGTGGTGGGGAAGATCGTCCAGTCCCGGACCCCCGCGTTCACCGTGGGCGAGGTGGTCGAGGGACCGTTAGGTTGGCAGGAATTTGCCGTGTCCGACGGCAATAATCTCCGACGCGTGGACGCAGGTCTCGGACCCCTCTCCACAGCGCTCGGTATCCTTGGCATGCCGGGAATGACGGCCTACTTCGGCTTCTTAGAGATCGGTCAGCCGAGGCCGGGCGACACGGTAGTCGTTTCTGCCGCGTCGGGCGCGGTAGGCCAGGTCGTGGGACAGATATCCAAGATAATGGGTTGCCGTACCGTTGGTATCGCCGGGACAGCGGAAAAGGTGGAATACCTCAAAAGCGGCCTGGGCTTCGACGCTGGAATCAACTACAAGACCGAGAACGTCGACGCCGCGTTGACCAAGGTCTGCCCACTGGGTGTGGACGTTTATTTCGATAACGTGGGCGGTGTCATCACCGACGCGGTGTTCGACCATCTGAACGTGGGCGCCCGCATATCCATCTGCGGCTCGATCTCTCAATACAACCAGGACGAGCCGGAGCCCGGACCGAGGAAGATGGGCCTACTGGTGGGCAAGCAGGCCCGCGCGCAAGGGTTCCTCGTCGGTCAATTCAGGAATCAGCATGAAGAGGGCCGTCAGCGGATCGCCGGGTGGATCAAGGAAGGACGCATCAAGTACCGGGAAGACGTGGTCGAAGGGCTAGAGAACGCCCCCGGAGCCTTCATAGGACTCATGCGCGGCGAGAACTTCGGCAAGCTGCTGGTCAAGATTTCAGAGGAATAAGCGAAATAGCCGCGGATTCCGGCTGACTCGGCAAAGGCCATCTGCCCCTAAGGTCCTACCCTTCCTACCCCGCCGCGAGCCCCTTCCCCGGTGAGAAAACTCTGGATGTCATTAGCGTATTTAATCTCGGAGTCGTCTTCCGGACGATACCCCAAAACCTGGCGAGCGCTGGTAAGCGACCAGAAGCTGCGGGTGTTATCGCTGATTCCATAGACGATCAGCCACGGTATACCGTGTTCGTTATCGATGTTCGGGGTTTCGATGGCCCTGGTAAAGAGTTGTGTTAGGTCCCGGGGGCTGATATATGCTCCCAAGTCCCGCTTGTAACGTCCCGGGTCGCCTGGGAAATCCTCCAATCTAATCTCCCGCGGAGCTCCGATGCGCACTAGGACCACTTCCAGCTTGCGTCCGAACGTTCCGGAGGCAAAGAGGAAGCCCAGGTGCTCATAAGTAGCCTTGGCCCAACCGTAAAAGTTGTCCGACAACGGTAACCGGTAGGGGTCCAGCATTTCCAGATCGTGGTTGTGGATCAACGCGTGCTCATACCAATCTGCGGCGTGGTTGGAACTGGCAATTACGACCCGCCTGGCGCCGGATTCGTAAGCCGAACGGTATACATTGAAAGCCATGCCGACGTTGAACTGCTCGTCGTAATAATCGTCCAAAAGCGACTCTTGGCGGCGCTTGTACCCCAGGTGCACCACGGTGTCCACGTCTTTAAAGTGATGGGAATACTTTGACAGGTCAGGGTCGCCCAAGTCGGTAATCTCGACGCCGGGCACTTTAAATCCTTGCCGGTCAGAGTCGTTCACGTCGACCAAGGCCATGTCATATTGGTCCTGGAAAGACGGGAGGATCTGAGAGGCGATGTAGCCGGAAGCGCCTGTAAGCAACACTTTTCGATTAGGCATGGTTGTGGTCTCCTAATTTAATTATCGTCGATATTTTAGC
>CAXEOX010000170.1:0-5707 GCA_963997925.1 uncultured bacterium | reverse complement strand
GGAGCGGTCACCTGGTGTCTTGCCATCTTTACGACTAGCCGTCTGCCTTGATTCCGGGCGATCTCGACTTGTCTTTACCGGGCCATTTTCACTTGCCCGATTCCCATGACGCCCGGAACTATGGCGTACAGTCATGGTTCTGCTAAATACAATCGGAACTAAGGTATGGATTCGAGCGAATGCGTGCCTGCTGTCTGGGCTAGATGCTGCGCTGTTTGGGGTCTAGTTTTTCTCGCAACCAGTCCCCGCAGAGGTTGAACGACAGCACAACCAGCATGATTGCAACACCCGGTGCGGTGGTGACCCACCAGGCAGTAGAAACATACTCGCGTCCTTCTGCCAACATGCCGCCCCAGGCCGGGGTTGGTGGTGGAATGCCGGCGCCGAGGAAGCTCAATGACGCCTCAACGATTATGACCCAGCCCACCTGGAGCGTGAGCAGCACGATGAGAGTTGGCATCACGTTGGGGAGGAGATGACGCATCATGATTCGCCAGTCAGAAGCCCCGGAAACCCTGGCCCGGGCGATGAAATCACGCTGCATCAGGCCCAGAACTTCGCCTCGAATGACACGTGCGTAACGGGCCCAGAGCACCAGGGTTATGGCGATGATGACGTTCATCATGCTGGGGCCCAAGACCATCACCAGAAGGATGGCGAAGAGTATCAGCGGGAAGGCTAAGGTGATATCGGCAAACCGCATCAGGATGGTATCTATCTTACCGCCGTAATATCCTGCAGTTAGTCCAATCAAGGTCCCGAAACCACCGCCGATGGCCAATGCCGCGCCTGCGATGATGATTGAAACTCGGGCCCCGTATATTATGCGGGTCAGCACGTCTCGGCCGAGGGGGTCGGTGCCCAGGGGATGGGACCACGAGCCTCCATCTTGCCAGAACGGCGGAATCAGCCGATCACGTAGACTAACTTGGTACGCATCATGAAACGTGACCAAGTCAGCCAGAATGGCTGCAAGAACGAACACCACAATGATGGACAACGGAATGAATGGCGCAGCCTTGATAGCCGCAAAAATCTTGGGCCATGCATTGGCCTTTCCTGGTTGAATCGCAGCCGTGTCTATTACTTTGGCCACGATTACTGAAGCCTTATTCTCGGGTCCAGGTATGCGTAGGCTATATCGACTACTAGGCTACTAAAGATGACAATCCCGGCTGAGATCAATACCACTGCTTGGACCACGGGAAAGTCCCTAAACACTATACCTTGGAACATCAACCGCCCCATTCCCGGCCAAGCAAACACCACCTCCACCAGGATTCCTAAAGTGATTAAGATGGCAATGTAGATTCCGCCCAGTGTAATCACGCTGATCAAAGAGTTCCGGAGTGCGTGTTTCCAGACCACTCCGAATTCAGACAGGCCCTTGATTCTGGCCAGCTTGATGTATTCACTGTCCATCGCTTCCAGCATGCTGGACCGCAGCAGTCTTTGAATAGCCGCAACTGTGAAGAAACCCAAGGCGAAAGATGGCATGATGTAGTGGTCCAAGCCGCCCATGCCGGAACTGGGCAACCAACCTAACTTTACGGTGAAGAGTTGGATCATGAGAATTCCCAGCCAAAAGACGGGAATCGCCTGACCCAACACCGCAAATCCGGTGGCCAGGGTATCGATCCACGTGCCTTTGTAGACCGCCGATAGAACACCCAATGGTATTGATATCAGCAGCACAATCACGGCCGCTGCCCCAACCAATTTAAGGGAGTTGGGAAGTCGGTCTTTAATCAACTCAGATACTGGTGTTTTGCTCCTGAGAGAGTCGCCAAAACTTCCCTTAGCATAGTCCCGGATAAACAACCCGTATTGGGTAACCAACGGTTTATCCAACCCCATGGAATGCCGAATGTCCACTAGGGCATCTGCGCCAGCATCAGGAGGCAACATCAAAAGCGCTGGGTCGCCGGTGAGGCGCACCATTAGGAAGATGATTATGGAGAGGGCGAAGAGCGCCAGTACGGCCTCTCCTACACGTCTAACTATGTATCTTTGCATTCGCCACTGTGACCTTTATTGTCGGGGGTGAGCGGCTAAGGTTCCGGCGCCCTGAATACGGCAACCTCCCTGGAGAGCCAGTCTCTCCAGGGAGGTTGATTCAACCTAACGCTGGACCAAGTTGGTGAAGCCGTCGTCCCAGACCCTCTTGCCCAGGTCCCAGGACGTGATCTTGTCGTTTGTCGCGTAGGAGATATTCATGTTGCAGCAAGTCAGATGCGAGAATTGCGAGTACATATACCTGTAAAGAGCTACGCTTGCTGCTTCTACGTCGGCCGGAGCTATGCCCGCCTCCAAAGCTTCGATGAGGCGGTCAATCTCGGGGTCGTTAGTAGACGTGAACGTACCATCGGTATGGTTCAGGACACGCATTAGGCCCACGAAACCCGCCAACGGCCGGTTGGGGGCTGCCAGGTAACCACTCCCGTTATCCAGTGTGTGCGCCAGCCGTTCCTGACGGTAGGACGCGTATTCGGTAGGAATGATCTTCACGTTGACGCCGATATCGGTCAGATACGCGCCGACAGCCTCGATGAACCGTGGTCCCTCGGGAACGTCAGCCCGGGGGTACGAACGGATCGCGACCTCTTCTCCATTGTAGTTCGACGCATCAAGCAGCCGCTTGGCTTCAACTGGATCGAACGCCACGGGCTCCAGAGAATTGTCGGTACCGGGAGCTATGTCCGGCCAAGGATAGACTCGAGCCGGTGAGCATTGGCCTGCGAAGACGAATTCACAGATCTCTTCTCGGTTGATGGCCAGGTTAAAGGCCTTTCGCACATTTATGTCTTTCCAGACGGAATCATCCCGCCATTGTTCGTGGAAATAGAGGCCCAATACACTGGCCCCTTCCTTGCTGAAGATGTTGAGACCATCAGCTTTCAACTGTGGCGCCCGCTCCCGGGAGACGGAAATGACGTCCACCTCACCCGCCTTGAGGGCTGCGATCCTGGTGCTCTCTTCAGGGATGATGCGCCAAAGGAGGCTCTTGAACCTGGAAGCGCCGTCGCGCCAGTGGTTGTCCACAGCTTCCATTTCCATGAAATCGCCCTTCCGCTGGTCCACCCATTTGTAGGGGCCGCTGCCAACAGGATTCTGGGCGAATTCGTCATTGCCAACGGACTCTGTGTAGTTCTTGGGCTGAATCAAGCCCTCAACACCTTGGATGTCTGAAATGAACCAGTTCAAGAACCCTGAAGGCGAAGAGGTGTTGATCACCAACTCAGTTGGCGAAACCACGGTGATGCTGTCCTGGTCGGCGATGGCGGCTTTGACGGTGCCTTTGTACGAGGTGATCGAATCCTCGCTGGTAACCAAGCCGATCGAGAATTTGGCGTCTTCGGCAGTAAGTTGGTCACCATTATGGAACTTGATGTTATCCCTCAAGATGAAGGTCCATTCCCTGGCGTCGGAAGACATGGACCACTCTTTGGCAGCGCCGGTGGTCTTATCTACTTCACCCGCGTCATTGGTGCCAGTCAACGCGTCGTAGAGGAAACGCATGTAGGCCTTTCCAAAGGCGAACTCCTGCCACACGCTTGGGGTCTCGTTGCCCATGTCTGTAATGGCGATGGTCAGCTTGCCGGTCGGTTTCACAGCAGTCGGCGGCGATGTAGCCGGGACAGCGGTAGGAGCCGGCGCGCCTCCAGACGAACTGGCCGGTTGACTTGCCGGTTGACTTGCCGGTTCGGCAGTCGGTTCAGCTGAAGAGCCACATGCGACTGATACGACGAGCATCGTTGCCGTTAGCACAGCAATCAGAAACGGGATGCGCAATAATCTGCGTTTAGCCATAATCCTTACCTTAATTCCTACGAATTTTCTGCCGGTCCCAATGCGATACGGTGCGGGATTGAACCAGGGATTTAGTCACCAAGACGACTGTCTGGTAGATAGGTTCGAGGCAGGATAAACGACTTGAAGGTGCAAGTCAACGCGAATAGCCCAGGCTTAATATTCAATGGCCGCTCGTTCCTGGCCTGCTAGGGCGGCAGCTAGTCCAGGCTGAAGGGTTGGCCGTTCAACGTCAAGGTTTCTTCGAAGGGGGTCGGGTTAGCCACGGCGGCCCTTACCCAGCAGCCGTTCTTGGCGTTGCGCAGCATGGCCGCCACTTTGGCGGGTTCGTCCGGCGATTCGATCTCGTACCTAGTCTCCACTTTGGGCGCTCCGGCCATGATGGTGCCAGCCAGCACCGAGCCTGCGATGTCAAAGTGGACCGAGGCTTCGGCCCTGACCTTGGTGATGTTCACCTTCATCAATTGAGAGTACCTCTCAATCTGAGTCATCTCTCAAAACAGGATGGAAGCGGCGAAGTAATGCAGTGGAGCAGGCGCAGTGCTACTGCCGCCGATGGACTCAGGCTCGTCGCACATTATCTCAAAACCACGGACCTTGGCCCTCCGCAACATGTTTCCCAGGTCATCGGCTTCGCATTCGATGACCATGGACCGGTGACTGCCACCCCCTTGAAACGGGTCGTAATTGGGGCCGGACTCGGTTGTCATGTGTGACTCCTCATGTATGTTTTTGCTATTTAACGTGTATGGGCGTTGCAATCACAGAACCGTTTCCGCCACCCGCTCAATGGCTTCATGGGCCGACTTCTCGTCGGTGGTGTTCAGCATGTGGACCACCCGGTTGGCCCCAGCGTCAGAGAACCGCTGGTTCATCTCCCGGTCGGGGGGCGCGTCCCACATGGTGATGTTGAAAGCCGACGCGTCTCGGCCTCTGGCAGTCATCAATTCCTCGATGTGTTTTCGGGCACCAGACAGCTTATCCGGGTCCTGATACCGGGAGGTATTGCGTGCCCTGGGAAGCCAACCATCGCCATAGCTGGCGATGCGGCGAGCGGCGCTTTCCAACTCGCCTCCCACGAAGATGGGCGGGTGTGGCTTCTGCACCGGCTTGGGAGAACAGACCAACGGTGGAAAATCGATATATTCGCCGTGATACTCAGTTACGTCGGTGGTCCACAGTTCCTTCATGACGTTCACATACTCCCTGGTCTGCTTCCAACGGTGTGGGAAGTCCACGCCGAGAATCTCAGACTCGCCTCTCAGCCAACCCGCGCCCACGCCAAACAGGAACCGCCCACCCGATATTTGGTCCAGCGTCGCCACTTCCTTGGCCAGGCGAATGGGATTGCGCTCCGGCACCAAGCAGATTCCAGTGCCCAATTTGATCTTGGTAGTTGCGACCGCAGCCCCGGCCAGAAATATTAAAGGGTCAACGATCTGGTTGATGCCGCCCTCGGTGTAAAACCGGGGTACGCCGCCCTGTTGGCCCAGCGGTGGGTCCACCTTGAAATCGACGGGAACTATGCCGTGCTCCGGCGCCCAGAGAGATTCGAAACCCAGCTCTTCAACCAGCCGGGCCAGGTCTATGGTGTTGAAATCGTGCTGGGTCATCAATAAGGCGATGCCGATGTCCATGGTGCTCCTCCGGATTAGCTGACGGGTTGGCCATTCAGGTTGCAGTGACAGGAAATCAGGTCAAATCAAAAGTCCTCCTTTACGGCACCGCAAAGGAAGACTTTTAAAACTTAGTCGCCGGGCTAGAAGTTAGGGGAAAAGTTGCTCGCCGGTGTCGGCGGCGGTAACAGTGATCGCCGCTACCGGGCAGTTCTCTGCGGCCTCGATAATCAGTTCTTCGGTATCGCCGTCAGGGTTCGCGGATTGTGCTTGCCTTTCTG
>CAXEOX010000169.1:0-5943 GCA_963997925.1 uncultured bacterium | reverse complement strand
CGGGGGTGATTGCCCGGTTACATCCGCTCGGGCGCGCTCATTCCCATCAACTCTAAAGAGCGTCGAAATACGATCTGCGCCGATTCGACCAGTTTCAACCGGGCTAGATTCATTTGAGCGTCTTCCTCGTGAGACGAAATGACCCGGCAATTCTCGTAGAACCAATGGAAGGCGGTGGCCAACTCCATCGTATAGTGGGGTAATTGGTGGGGTTCCAGCGCACGGGCCATCTGCTCCACCAACTCGGGCAATCTCAACATCGTGCGGATGAGACTCAACTCGCTTGGGTGGGTTAGCAGGCTCACGTCTCCGGCGCTCCAGTCGATGTTCTGCTCGCGCGCCGAATTCAAGATGCTTGCGATTCTGGCGTGTCCGTACTGGACATAATAAACCGGGTTCTCAGATGACTCCTGTTTTGCCAGTTCTAGGTCGAACTCCATCTGGGTGGAGGGAGTCCTAGCCAAGAAGAAGTAGCGGCAGGCGTCAGCGCCCACCTCGTCGGTCAGTTCCCGTAGAGTCACGAAGTCTCCGGTCCGTTTGGATGCCCGAACGACCTCGTCGCCCCTCTTTAGAGTGACCATCTGGGATATCAGAACAGTAAGCCGCTCCGGCTCAATGCCCAGTGCGGCGACGGCAGACTTCATCCGGGGAACGTGGCCTTGATGGTCGGCTCCCCAAATATCAACAACCGATTGGAATTCGCGGACCACAAACTTGTTGTAGTGGTAAGCGATGTCCGAAGCGAAATAGGTTGGTTCGCCGGAGGAGCGTATCACCACGTTGTCTTTGTCGTCGCCAAGTTGGGTAGAGTTGAACCAGACGGCGTTTTCACGCTCCGATAGGAATTCTTTATCCTTCAATACCTGAAGCGCCCGATCGTAGTCTCCCTGATCGAACAGGGTCCGCTCGCTGAACCAGTTATCGAAACCCACGCCGATCTGAGTCAGGTCGTCGCGAATCAGATCAATCATCTTTTCCCGGGCGATGTCCCCCATCTCCCTTAGTGCCTGCGCTTCATCCATACCGATAAAGCGGGTTCCTTCCGATTCGGCGATCTCTTCGGCTAGATCGGCGATGTATTCTCCGGCGTAACCGTTGGCGGGCATCGCGGCTTCTTGGCCCAGCGATTGCAGGTACCGGGCATAGACCGAACCGTAGAAAGCCTGCATCTGAGTGCCGGCGTCGTTCACATAATATTCCTGGGTAACCCGGTACCCAGCGGCCGACAGGATGTTGGCTAAAGCGCTGCCAAGCACGGCGCCGCGGGCGTGTCCCACGTGCACCGGGCCGGTGGGGTTGACGCTGACGTACTCCACCATCATCTTCTGCCCTTGGCCCAGGTCCCCAGTCCCGTAGTCGTTTCCTGCCCGGCGGACCTCTTCCAACTGCTTCTGTACCCAACTATCTTTGAGGTAGAAGTTGATGAATCCGGGATGGGCGGCCACGACTTTTTCAATCTCATCGCAAGCGGGGATGAGTTGGACCAGCGACTCGGCCAGTTGGAGAGGGTTGATCCGGGTAGCCCGGGCTAGCCGGAGGGGTAGGCTGGTGGCGAAGTCGCCGTTCTCGAGTTTGCCCGGACGTTCGATCTGAATCTCGGGCGTCGTTTCCAGTTGAAGCAGGCCATCGTTCTGGGCCTGTTGTACGGCTTGAGAAACCAATTCCCGGACAGTGTGCAAGACCATTGGGGTTGCCATGTGGAGCTAACCTATCTTAAGTTCTGAACCTGACGCCGGGTGGCTGAAAACAGCCTTTTTAGCGGTCAAAATTCCGAATCTCAGGTAAATTTTCTAGCTTTCATCCTATCACATCATGTGCCCGTCATACCCGCAAATCAAGCCGCTTAATCAAGGGTTCTGGTGAGCCTGATACAATGACCATGGTGTCGTTCTGTAACACGTTTTATCGGGGGGATAGGATGGCTGGAGATATCGGATTGGTTGGCGGGGAAGAGTTCCGCGTAGGTTGCGAGGAGATGGACCGGGAGATAATGCGGGTATCGGGTCAGCAACCGGCTCAAGTGCTGGTGCTGCCGACGGCGGCGGTCACCGGACCGGCGAAAGCAGCCAACGACGGCGTTGCCCACTTCGGCGGTTTGGGGGGCGACGCCCGGCAGTTGATGGTGTTGGACCGAACGCAGTCCCTGGACCCTGAATATATCAGTGCGGTCGGCGGGGCCGGTGTTGTGTATTTCACCGGCGGCAACCCTGACCATCTGCTGGCGTCGCTGAAAGATTCTCCGCTCTTGACGGCCATCTTGAAGACGGTGGAACAAGGCACCGTTCTGGCCGGTTCCAGCGCCGGGGCTATGGTGCTGGGGTCCTATATGCGCAGATCGGGCGGATGGATCGAGGCGCTGGGCGTAGTTCCCGGAGTCGCCGTCATGGCCCACCACGAAAACAGAGACCCCGCCGAAACGTCACGGGAAATACAGACCCAGGCCCCGTCGGGTCTAACGGTGTTGGGAGTTGATGCTCGTACCGGATGCCTGGGCAAGCCAGGAAACTGGCGCGTTGTAGGCTCCGGCAAGGTTACCGTATACCAAGGTTCGGAATGGGCCGTCTACCAGTCCGGGGATACCCTGCCGTCGGATGTTTAAGGTCCTGCAAAAGCCACCCATTGTGGGCGCCTTAGCAATAGGGCAAACATAATTGGCAGGTCCGCACACCCTAGGCCAAACCAAAAACCAATCTCCGTGCCCTCTGTGCCTCTGTGGCCAATAAATAGTATTGCAACCAAAGCACAACCCGGAGTAAGCTTGCATCAATAAACAACCAATGAGGAGGATCGACATGGCCAGAATCGCTAGAGTCAGCCACGTGGTGCTCAACGTATCGGACCCGGAAGCCTCGGCCGAGTGGTACCGAGACGTTTTGGGCATGGAATGGATGAACTACTCGCCCGGCTTGGGCATGTCCTTCATGTCCTTCGGCACTCTAGACCATGACATGGCTCTGATGAAAGCGCCGGAAGGAGCGGAACTGGGTAGCCCTGGTCTCGCACACACGGCGCTGTGCATCGACGGCGGTGAAGAGGAACTAAAGGAGATTTACCAGCGAATCAAGGCCAGCGGGGCCAAGATCGACTTTGTGGCTGACCACGGACTAACCAAGAGCTTCTACTTCTTCGATCCCGATGGCAACCGCTTGGAAGTCTTTTACCAGCACATGCACGGCGAAGAAGCCATGAACTACATGAGGAACGCTGGGGCTGTCTTGGACGCCTACGACGAGTTGGAGGCTGCCCCCACCACCACGGCTGACTAGATGCTCGTTCTAAGGTGATTCGCATTCACCTTCACGGTTCGACAATCTCGCCATGACCTGAGGGTTAAATGGCGATAAGACAAGAGCCCCGGCGTAAACCGGGGCTCTTGTTTTCGTTCGGTACCTAAAAAATGGAACCCGAACAATTCTTATATTTGACTAGAGGAAATTGGAGTCTCTTATCCCCTCCGGTTTCGCAGTTCCTCCCAGACTTGGTTGGGCGTTACGCCTGACGCGGCCAGAAGTACCAGCGTGTGGTATAGAAGATCGGCTACCTCTTTGGGCAGGCCTTCTTGGTCTTCTTGCATCGCTGCGATGGCGGTCTCTCCCGCTTCCTCGATAACCTTTTGGGCGATGCGGCCCATGCCTGCCTGAAGCAGCTTGGCCGTATAGCTGCCCTCTGGCGGGTCTCGCTGCCGGTCTTGAATCACCGCAAACAGTTCGCTCAGGATTCCTGGGCCGGTTTCCGTGGCTTCATATTCCTCGGGTACGCCATCCAGAGGAGTGTAGAAGCATGAAGTTTCGCCGGTATGGCAGGCAGGGCCGTCGGGCTTGACCTTGAGTAGCAGTGTGTCGCCGTCGCAGTCCAGCCAGGCTTCTTTGAGGTTCAGGTAATTGCCTGATATCTCTCCCTTGTGCCACAGGTCTTCCCGGCTACGGCTGTAGAACCATACCTGGACGCCATCAACGGTTCGTTTCAACGATCCCGGGTTCATGTACCCAAGCATCAGGACTTGGCCGGTGTCGGCGTCTTGGGCGATGGCGGGTACCAGACCTTGCTCATTGAGCTTGATATTCATCTATTATTTTCCCCTACTTTCCCCTGTTTAGGCTTTACCAGTGGTTTCCCCGGTCAATATGCCCGGAAGCTCCAGCAGGCTGTTTATCTGGTAGTCCGGCGTGGGTAGTTCGGGATTCAAAACCGCGCCGGTACGGTTTATCCACACGGAAGCCATGCCGACACCACTGGCGCCCTTAACATCTTCGTACTGCCGGTCGCCGACGTACATGGCCTGACTGGGTGCTACGTCCAACCGGCTCAGCATCTCCTGAAAAAGCCCCGGCTCCGGCTTATAGCAACGGCATTCTTCCGAGGACAAGACCTCTGCGAAATCCAAACCCAGGGCGGCTGCGTTTGGCAGCAAGTAGCCGTCGTCGGCATTGGAAAGAATCGCCGTGCGCCAGTTCTCTTGCAGGGTTTTCATGGCTTCAATGGTTTCCTCATAGGGGCTCCGGAGGGACATGTCCTGGATGGACTTGTGGGATGCGCTCTCCGGGTCTCCTTCAATGCCCAATACTTGAAACGCACCAGCGAAGCAGTCACGCCATCCCTCGAAGTAACTCTGGAAGGTAGCATCGGGCTTGACTCTCCGGTCGCGAAAGCCCACCTCTATCTCTTTCCACTCTCGCCACAGGTCACTGATAGAAACCTGGAGTTGCTGAGACTGGATGATTTCCTGAAATGTGGACTGCCAAAGACCGGGATTGTTTTCCACCAGAGTTTCGTACATATCGAAGATGACTGTGGTTATTTGGCTCATGTGTGCGTCACTTGCTCTCTGTCATTAGTTGGCGATGGCAGTGCCCCGGTTCGGATCCTATGATTCAGGGAACTGCTGGGGGCGCATGGGTACGCCTTTAGATGTCAGGTACTCTTTAGCCTGGGCGATGGAATATGTGCCGAAGTGGAAGATGCTGGCGGCCAGCACTGCATCGGCTTTGCCATCGGTGAACGCTTGGTGCAAGTGGTCCAGGTTGCCGGCTCCACCGCTGGCGATAACCGGTACCGGAACCGCCTCGGAGATTGCCTTCGTCAACTTGAGGTCGTACCCAGTTAATTGGCCGTCGGAGTCCATGCTGGTTAGCAGAAACTCCCCGGCCCCCAACTCCACGGCCCGCAGCGCCCACTTGACTGCGTCTATACCCATGGGAGTTCGTCCGCCACGGGTGTAGACTTCCCACCCGGAATCCGGATCCAAGCCTAGGCCGTCCTGCCGCGTTTCGTTGTCATTTACAGGAGCGGAGACTCGCTTGGCGTCGATGGCTACGACGATGCATTGGTTGCCGAATTGAGTTGCTCCTTCGTGAATCAGGTTGGGGTTATTGATGGCAGCGGTGTTGATCGAAACCTTGTCGGCCCCCGAGTTTAGCATCCGCCGCATGTCTTCCACGCTGCGGATGCCGCCGCCCACGGTCAACGGTATAAATACTTGTTCGGAAACCCGGCCCACCACGTCTACCATGGTGTCACGGGAGTCGGAGCTGGCGGTGATGTCCAGAAAGACCAATTCGTCGGCGCCCTCTTGGTCGTAGTAGGATGCCAACTCAGCGGGGTCTCCGGCGTCCCGAAGGTTAACGAAACTGGTTCCCTTAACCACCCTTCCTGCGTCCACGTCCAGGCATGGAATGATGCGTTTGGTCAGCACGTGATTATCGCCGCTCCTATAAGACCCGAGATGTAGCTAGGCTGGAAACTCAGACCCCTCTCCCTCTGGGAGAGGGGTGACCTCGAAGGTGCCTGGGTGAGGGCCCCGTACTACAAGAAGTATAGCACCAGGCCATGTTCGTCCGGTACGCGGCCGCAGCCTGTTGGCAAACCCAATCGAGGACGTTAGAATGGCCGTCTGACGCTGGGTGGAAGCTTGATGGGGATGTCAGGCGCGCCCAGGGGATCTAC
>CAXEOX010000168.1:0-5954 GCA_963997925.1 uncultured bacterium | reverse complement strand
TGCACTCCAGGAACAGGGACGACTGGAGGAGGCAGAGCAAAGTTACAGAAGGGCATTGGAGATCAACCCCGACAGCACCGAGGTGGAAATTAACTTGGGCAACGTGTTGTTAAATATTGCGTATAATCTCCACCAAACCGATGGACAAATATTATCCAGCGCAAAAGGCGATAAAAGCCTCGCTATTTCATCTAAAATTAGTGGTTTACGGGATGAAGCCCTCGCTTGTTCGGACCGGGCGCTATCCCTTACACCGGGTAGCACCGGTGCGTTAACACTCAAAACCTCGGGATTGCTTGATTTGAATAGGCTTGACGATTGGGCCGCATTCAGTGACTTCGACCGCTTTATCCAGTCCCAGAGCATAAGCGTACCCGAAGGATATGCGGATCTAAGAGCGTTCAACAAAGCCTTGCTGCAGCGCTGTGACAATGACCCGAATAAGGATTTTGCGCCACGTGGAAAATCGATAAAAATGGGACATCGGATTAGTTTTCTCGAAAAAGATCCCAAGTCTAGTCCTGTTAGCCTCCTTCTGGAATTAGCCAATAAAGCTGCCAAGAACTATCTCACCGCGCATCCGATAGATCCGCGACACCCTTTTCTAGCGCAAAGTCCGCGTAAGTGGCACCTCTCAGCCTGGAGCTCAATTTTGGGGGAAGAAGGGCACCATGACCCACACACCCACCCCGGTGGTTGGTTGAGCGGTGTCTATTACGCAAAACTTCCCGATGTTATGGAAACTGAAAATGAGAAACGGGAGGGTTGGATCTTATTCGGTAGGCCCAAGAATTATGTTGATGATGCGAGCGGCCCAGAATTCCACTATTTACGGCCGCAAGAGGGATTGATGGTACTCTTCCCATCATACTTCTACCACCAAACGGTTCCCCTCGAATGCGATGATATCCGATTTACAGTGGCCTTTGATTTTTTACCGTTATCTTGATTTGAACCAATATTGAGGCGAATAAATATCTTGGCTAAACTAATAATTCGATGCAGATGATCAAAAATCGATTGGAAACAGATATTGTTGTTGTCGGATCTGGGGCGGGAGGTGCAGCAATAGCGGGTGAACTTGCGCGTAATGGGAGAACTACACTCATTTTTGAAGCGGGGCCAAAACGGACTGACCCACCAGGCAGTCATGTCCGCAATAATACACCTTCTGAAAAAAAGTTGCCCAATGAATTATACTTGACAGCCATTCTATTCTATGGAGATGTCGCAGGTCCCCGCACGTGCACATTCAATTAGAGTAACTTGATGGATAGAAAGTGAGTTTGGCAGGCGTTTTATGGAGATAATTTGTGTCTTTCTGGATTGAGCAGACTTTTGCAGGCCTTTCCTATGGTGGTCTCCTCTTTCTACTGGCCAGCGGGCTCTCCCTCATTTTCGGCGTTATGCGCATCATCAACATGGCTCATGGATCCTACTTCATTCTGGGAGCGTATATTGGTGTGACGGTCGTGGAGGTGACAGGATCGTGGCTCCTTGCGCTCCTCCTAGCATCCTTGGCCGTGGCAATTCTCGGGATATTCATGCACCGGTACTTCCTGCGGGTTCTAGGGCATGGCGTTGCGGCGGAATTGCCCCAAGTGATGATCACCGTCGGGTTTCTCTTTATCATTCAGCAGGCGTCCATTGATATCTGGGGCGGAGACCCCATGATCGTTAAAGTGCCCTCTTACCTGGACTGGAGTATGGAGATAGGAGGAATCTTTTTCCCGGTTTACCGGATTTTTATGCTGGCGGTGGCTTGTGTGATGGCCGTGGCCCTGTGGTTAGGTCTGGAGAAGACGCGCGCCGGGGCAATGGTCCGGGCCTCGGTGGACGACAGCGAGATGACCCGGGGGCTCGGTATCAACACCGAAAGGCTCTCCATGGCGATTTTTGGTCTCGGGGCGTTTCTGGCAGGTCTCGGCGGAGTGATCGGTGGAGGCTTCATTGGCGTCTACCCGGGCCTTGACTTTCAGATTTTGCCCCTCGCCTTCGCAGTCGTAATTATTGGGGGCTTGGGGACCCTGCGCGGAGCTGCGCTTGGAAGCTTAATCGTGGGCCTGATGGATACCTTCGGGAAGGCCCTCTTTCCAGAACTGTCATATTTCACCTTATTTGCACCCATGGCTATTGTTCTTGCAATTAAGCCTACGGGTCTTTTCGGGAGGGCCTGAGGAAATGTTCTCTGGAAGACCACGTGCAGTTTTCACAGTGTTACTTGTTCTGGTGGTTCTTGCTGCCGTAACTCCATTTCTCCCTGAATACGTCTGTATCCTTCTCATTCAGGCGCTTATATTCGGGATATTGGCTATGGGCCTGGACTTGCTCCTAGGCTACACGGGACTGCCTTCTCTTGGGCAGGCGGCCTATTTTGGGGTGGGCGCTTACGCGGTGGCAATCCTTACGACCCGCTATGAATTCGGATTTTTTCCGACTGTTGTCCTTGCTATTTTACTCTCGGCGGCGGTTGCCGCAATTTTTGGCCTGATCGCTATTCGGGCGAAGGGCGTTTACTTTCTCATGCTTACTCTCGCCCTGGCCATGGTAGTCTGGGGACTGGCCTGGCGGTGGACCTCTCTCACCGACGGGGACAACGGCATCACAGGTATTCCCCGGCCGGAGCTGGGATTTGACCTCAACAGCTACATCAACTTATTCTACTTCATCCTGTTCGTTTTCATCCTGTGCTTAGGGGCCCTCTATGTCCTGGTCAATTCACCCTTCGGGCGGAGCCTTGTGGGCATACGAGAACGTGAAGAGCGTATGCAAATGCTGGGCTATAACGTATGGCTTCACAAATACTTGGCATTCATATTTTCAGGAATATTTGCAGGGATTGCGGGAGTGCTGTGGGCCTACTACAAGAATTTTGTTACCCCAGATGATTTGTTTATCGATGTTTCAGTGGAAGCGCTGCTCATGGTGGCTTTGGGTGGGCCGGCTACGCTAGTGGGGGCCACTATCGGCGCGGGTGTCATCGTATTCCTTAGGAACTATGTCAGCATTTACTATTCTGGGTGGCCCTATATACTTGGGGCAATGTATATCTTTACTATATTATATTTGCCTGAAGGTCTCATGGGGATCACCAGGCGGCTTCGGCGGCGTGCCGAAACCGAAAAGCTTGACGAGTGAGTTTCAGTCGAGCGAAACCATAAAATGGGAGGAGAATAACCATGTTGCAAAAGAAATTTAAACTATTCTTATACACGGCGCTTGTGGCGCCCGTTGCCTTCTGCCTCGCGCTGGGGACAGCGTCTAAGGTGGAAGCTCAGAAGGAGATCCGCATTGGGTTTCTCACCCCACTGACCGGGGGTGGTGCACAACTCGGGAGGGATAGCGTCAACGGTCTAAAGATGTATCTTGACGAGGTCGGCTATGACATGGCTGGCTTGAAGGTGAAATTAATTGTCGAGGATACAGAGCTTAAGCCGGCCGTTGCCGTCACCAAAGCGGAGAAGCTCATCCGTCACGACAAGGTTCACATGATCGTGGGTGGAGTGATGGGTTCAACGGGCTATGCCCTTGGTGCCCTCGCCAATAGGGAGAAGAAGCTCTACATCGCTAGCATCCCGGCAAGTGACGACCTAACCCAACGTAAGCTATCCAAGTGGGTCCTTCGGACCGGCTGGGCTGGCAGCCAACCCGGCCATCCTTTTGGAAAATGGGCCTATGAGCAGGGATACCGGAAAGTTGTCATGATCGGCGCAGACTATGCCTTTGGCCATGAGAATATTGCAGGCTTTCACAGGGGGTTTGAGGATGCCGGCGGAAAGATTATCCAGAAGATCTGGGTACCCGTGATGACCACAGATTTTGGTCCCTACCTACCGCTTGTCAAAAAGGAAGCAGATGCGATCTACGCCCTTATGATTGCTGCCATGCCAGGACCGTTTTTGAAGCAGTTCAAGGCGTCCGGGCTTAAAATGGCTATCCTTGGGGGTGGGGTCACGGCTGATGAGACTGTCCTCCCAAATATGGGTGACGAGGCTTTGGGTGTAATCACACCTCTGCAGTACAGTGCGGCTCTGGATACCCCCAAGAACAAGGCTTTCGTCAAGAAGTTCCGGAAGCTGCATAAGAAGGTTCCTTCTTATTTCACGGAGAGCAACTACACTACTGCCAAGTGGATCCATGAGGCGTTGAAGCGAGTTAAGGGGGATATAAGCGATATTCACCGTTTCAGCCAAGAGTTCCAGAAAATTGAGATTGATGCCGTCCGCGGCCCAGTCAAGATGGACAAGTACCTGAATCCAGTTCACAACATTTATATCCGAAAGGTCGAGAGGATTAATGGCGAGCTCTGGAACACGGTAGTTGCAACATACCCGATGGTTAGTCAGTTCTGGACGTTCGATCCTAAGGAGTTCTTGAAAAACCCGGTTTATAGCCGAAACTTTCCACCCTGCAATTACTGCAAGTAGGACACCAATTTCGGATAACCCGGAGTGAAATAAAGGAGTTCAGATGGCGGTGGGTGGGAGCGAAGAACGGGGAGACCCTTGCTTGGTTCTTAAGGGTCTCTCCAAGAACTTTGGTGGGTTGCATGCCCTGAGTAACTTGGACTTGATCGCGTACCCAGGGGATCGCTTGGCGATAATCGGGCCTAATGGTGCCGGGAAGACTACACTTTTCGAGCTCATCACCGGGGTCTTCCCGCCTACTCGTGGCCAGATCTTGCTCTTCCAGCGGGATGTTACTCGCTGGCCCACCCACCGTCGCATCTACCTTGGCATGGGGCGCACCTGTCAAATTACGAGCCTATTCCCCGATTTAACTGTGCTGGAAAATGTTGTCCTAGCTGTGCAGGGTATCAAGAGAGTGAAGCTCACCATGCATCGCTTTCTGACTTCGTATGGGGATATCTACGCCAAGGCACAAGGACTTTTGGAACAGGCAGCTCTTGAGGATAGGTGGGATACACAGGTCGTAAATCTCTCTCATGGCGAACAGCGTCAGGTCGAAGTCGTGATGGCACTGGCGAGCGACCCCAAACTCATATTACTGGACGAGCCCACGGCTGGCCTTTCTCCCGCTGAATCCACCATGATGGCGTCTATGCTGCAAAAGCTGGACAAGAATATCACTATGCTCATCATCGAGCACGATATGGATGTGGCCTTTGAGATTGCGGACCGCATCGCGGTCCTCCATTATGGTGAACTACTGGCAGAGGGGACCAAGGAGGAGATCCGTGCAAACCAGAGCGTCCAGGAGATCTACCTGGGAGTCGATTGAGGAAGGGTAATGCTTAGGGTCGAAGACATCCACACCTACTATGGTGATAGCTATGTGCTTCGGGGCGTCTCTCTTGAGGTGCCTCAAGGGTCAGTCATAGCCTTGCTCGGAAGAAATGGGGTGGGGAAGACTACCCTCGTCCGTTCTATCATCGGTTTCACCCAGCCTAGAGAAAGCAAAGGTATTTTTTTCAAGGATGTGGATATCACCCAGAAACCTACCTACGACATTGTGGAAATGGGTATGGGAATAGTACCTCAGGGGCGTAGGGTGTTCCCCTCTCTCTCTGTGGAGGAAAACCTTACCCTCGGGGCTTCCAAAGGGGGTGACGGGGGCAAGTGGAACTTGGAAAGAATATACGAACTCTTTCCGGTCCTGGCCAAACGCTCTAATCAGCGGGGAAACAAGCTCAGCGGAGGAGAGCAGCAGATGCTGGCCGTTGCCCGGGCCCTAATGACAAATCCCCAACTTCTCCTCATGGACGAGCCGACCGAGGGATTGGCCCCCCTCCTTGTACGCGCAGTAGGAGATGTCATATCTCGTCTGAAAGAAGAGGGGCTTTCCATCTTACTCGTGGAACAGAATCTACCGTTCGCCCTTAAAATGGCTGACCACGTCCACGTCATGAGCAAGGGGCAGATTGTCCACTCCTCCTCTCCTCAGGAGCTTACGGAGAGGGAAGATATCAAGTCTCGCTACTTGGGAGTGTGAGA
>CAXEOX010000167.1:0-6022 GCA_963997925.1 uncultured bacterium | reverse complement strand
GAGGGAGTGGGATTCGAACCCACGATACAGTTGCCCGTATAGCGGTTTTCAAGACCGCCGCCTTCGTCCGCTCGGCCATCCCTCCGTGTTGGACTGGTTAGGTGAAGCTATGCTACTTGAACTCGGGCATCACCTTTTCGGTGAGTAGCTTCATGGAGTTGACCACGCGGTCGTAGGGGACCTGGCCGCCGGGGTTGATGTCCAGAGACACGCCGGTGATGCCCAAGTCTTCCTTGTATTGGTTGATGCGTTCGACCACCATTTCAGGCGTGCCGTAGATTACCCTGGTGAGCACGTCTTCGTAGGTCGTTTCCGATATTCGCTTCAGCCGTTCGTAGGCTTCCTCGTCAGCGGCCGCATGCAACGCATCGGCGACGAGCCGCCGCTGGCGCATCGTGCTGGCTTCAGGCTCGTGAATCGCCGCTTGTTCGGTGTCCGCCACGTAGCAGGCAAGCTGTAGGATAACGTCGTTGGGTCCTGACCCCCCGGCGTTGTGACGCCTCTCCTCGTATTCCCCCAAGAGATCCTGAAGTTCCGATATCTCCATCTGATGCCGCATGAAGATGGGGAAGCCCATATCACCTACCAGCCGGAACGTGTCCCGGCTTTCCACCGCAACCCGGATAGGCGGGTGAGGCGTCTGGTAGGGTTTGGGCACGAGGTTTACATCGTCGAAGTCGAAATATTCACCGTGGTAGGAAAAATCCTCGCTCCCCCATGCGCCTTGGATAATCTCCAACGATTCTAGGAAGCGAGCCCTGCTTTCCCCGTAGTCCACGTTGTAGCCGTTATAGGACTCGATGAAAGAACTGCGGCCCACCCCAAAGACCAACCGGCCCTCGCTGATGTGGTCGACGATGGCGGCTTCCTCAGCTATTCGGATGGGGTTAGCCAGGGGCAGCACCTGCACCGCCAAGCCTACCTGCATGCGCTGAGTGCGGGAGGCCACTGCGCTGGCGCCGATGAGCGGCGAGGCCAGCATCGCCCGGTTAGGCCTGAAGTGGGACTCGCCCAGCCAGAAGGTATCGATTCCCGATTCCTCAGCGACCTGGACCAAGTCGAACCACTCTTTGAATATCTCGTGTTGGGTCAAGCTTTCGCGGGCGCTGAACATGGTGAAGATGCCGAAGTCCATCTGGATGCCCTCTCACGCCAGGTTGCGAATCGAGTCTGGAGCGTATTGTAGCATAGGGTTAATCGTGCCTGGCCTCGGCGCCGTGTTGAAGGCGGGTAGCGCCTGTGCTACACTCCCGGCACCAGCCGGAGCGGCAACAAACCTCTGTTATTCCCTCAAATTTGATCCTACATTTCCCTGTCAACAGGAGACGAACACAATGAAACTGGTTTTTTTCAACGACTTCCGCCTGGGCGTGATTCGCGACGGTCAGATCGTGGACGCTACCGACTCTTTCGGTGGCCGCGAGTTTCGCCGTCCCCAGGACATGATGGAAGAACTCATCATCGATTGGGACCACCAAAAGGCGAAGATTGAATCGGCGATCCAGGGCAAAGACGGCGTGCCTTTGGACAGCGTTCGGCTACGCCCTCCCCTCCCGCGCCCAGGCAAGTTGATTTGCGCTGCCGTTAACTACCTGGAGTTTGGCCAGCGGGAACCGTCGATCCTGGATGCTTTCCTGAAGTCACCCAACGCAGTCATCGGGAACGGAGAAACTTGCGAACTACCTCCGGTTCCGGCGACGGTGTTCCATCACGAACCCGAGTTGGCCTTCGTCATCGGCAAGACCGCCACCAAGGTCAGCCAGGAAGACGCGATGTCCCACATCTTCGGGTACTGCAACTTCCTGGACATGTCCGCCCGCGGTCTCCCGGGAGCGGTTGGGAACAGCTTCTTCTTGGGCAAATGCTGGGATACCTTCGCTCCCATGGGCCCGGCGCTGGTCACCGCCGATGAGATACCGGATCCCCACGACCTTCAGATCAGGCTCTGGAACAGAGACGACCCCCGCCACGACTTCCCCACCAGCGACATGGCCCATAAGATTCCCGAGCTGATATCCGAGTTCTCCAAAATCACGACTCTGGAGCCCGGCGACGTCATCGCCACCGGCGTGAACCACCAGCAGATAGGAGCAGTTCAGGATGGGGACGTCATCCGCATGGAGATTAAAGAACTGGGACCGTCTCTAATCATCAACATCACCGACCCGTCCCACCGGGAATGGCCTCGAGGCATCGATACAGAAATGGCTGAGCGTATGCTGGGCCGTCCGAACCGGGTATAGCCGCCATGTCGACCAACAACTCAGCAGCAGCCGTCGACGACGCCGTCATCCAGAGAACGGTGGAGGCTCTGTCCGAGCGTAATATGCCGGCGGTAGTGGCCGAGAGCGGTGAGCACGCCCTACAGCTACTCAAGGACATGATTCCCGAGGGCGCGGAAGTGTTCAACAGCACCTCCGAGACCTTGGATACCATCGGTTACTCGGACTACCTGCACAACAACCCCCGCTACCGGAACCTGCACGATGAAGTGGCTGCGGAAACCGACCCAGTGAAACTTCGGGAGAAGCGGAGGTTAGCGACGGTTTCGGAGTACATCATCGGCAGCGTCCAAGCCATCTCTGAAACGGGCGAGATCGTGGTGGCCAGCGGTTCTGGCAGCCAACTGGGGGCCTTCGTCTTCGGGGCCAAGTACGTCATCCTGGTCGCGGGCACCCAAAAGATATGCCCCACCCTCTCCGACGCTATCGACCGCACGCGTGGTTACACTCTAGATAGGCACGACGAGTGGCTACAGGCTCAAGGGCGCGGCGCAAGGCCCGTGGGCAAGCTGGCGATCCTGGAGAACGAAGTTGGCGAGGGCCGGGTCCGTGTTATCCTGATCAAACAAAATCTAGGCTGGTAGAGCCGAGGGCAAGGCTTTGGAACTCACTTTAGCGATACATCAAATCAGAGCGCTTCGATTCGGTGACTCGACACACCTGGACGGCTCGACCTTGGTTGTCGACCAGGCGAGCCTGGCGACTCACCTCTTGGAAGACCCCCGCCTACAAAGTGTGGATATGGACATCGCCAATCCCGGCGAGGCCTGCCGCATCGGCGTCGTGTTCGACATCATCGAGCCTAGGGCCAAAGCCTCGGGCGCAGGCTCGGACTATCCGGGCATCCTTGGCCCCATCGCTACGGCTGGTAAGGGCACTACCCATGTTTTGAGGGGAGCCGCCGTCACCATCGTTGATGAAGCGGCGCCTGTGAACATCAGCAAGATTGTGGAGATGACCGGCCCGGCCAGTGAAGAGTCCCCCTATTCGGTGCTACATCACCTGGCCATAGTGCCCCATACTGACCCAAATCTGGAGCGGCACGTCGCCCAGAACGCGTTACGACTGGCGTCGGTAAAAGCGTCAGTGTTTCTAGCCAAGGCGGCGCTGGACCAGCAGCCTGACTCGACAGAAGTCTTCCAATCGGACGGCCCAACCCAGGCTGGGCGAGACGGATTGCCCCGAGTGGCCTACATCGGCCAGATACACTCCAGGCAACGGGTTGCCGAGGTGGACGAGCAGATTCTCTACGGGGCCAACACCGCCGGAATGGTGCCAGTGATGCTCCATCCCAACGAATGGTTGGACGGCGGAGTGGTGTCCGGCTACCAAAACATGGGCGTGGAGACCTATTTCTACCAGAACCACCCCATCATCACCGAGCTTTACCGGTGGCATCGGGAAGGGAAGGTGACTCTGGTAGGCACCGTAGCCACCATGGCCGCTTCCGATAACGAAGACCGGGAGCGAAACTGCATGCTTGCGTCGGACATGGTGAAGTGGAACTTGGCCGCCGATGGCGTGGCTCTCACCAAATACGGCGGCGGCGCCCCCCACGCCGATATGGCGTTGACCGCCCGCTTGTGCGAGGAGTCGGGGATATACACCACTGTCCAGGTGTCGGATATGTCTCGGGACCGGCAGGCCGAGTCTGCGTTGCTCTTTAACTATCCAGAAGTGGATGCCATCATCTACGTGGGCGGCGGCGATACTTATTGGAATCTCCCGGCGGTGGAGAAGGTGGTTGCAGGCAGTCCGGCCATGGCCGCCGCCCTGGAAGTTGCCCAAGAGATTCCCGCAGGAGGGATCTGCGGCGTGACCAGCCAACAAGGTATCTCCAAGTTGCGGTGTTTTGTTTACTAACGAGACGACCCCCTCTCTAGCTCTCCCCCTTCGTAAGGGGGAGAGGACAGGCCCCTTCGCCCTTACGGGCGAAATACCAGTCCCTTCCCCCTTGTTGGGGAAGGTTAGGATCGAGGGGAGGTCTCTCAGAAGAACTAATTCCCAATCGACCAACCAACATCCATCACCAAGTGAGGTCCGATAAATGGAAATCGTACATTACCTGAACCAATTTTTCGGTGGTCTAGGCGGTGAAGAGGTAGCCGACGCTCCTCCCGAAGTGCGGGACGGCGCCGTGGGCCCCGGACGCCTGCTGGAGCGGGTATTGGGCGACGGCTCCCAGGTTGTGAAAACCATCGTCTGCGGGGACAACTACGCTGCGGAGAACCTTGACATCCTGAAGGCGTTTGTCCTGAAGGAAGTGGCCGCTTGCGAGGCCGGCCTCTTCGTCGCCGGACCGTGTTTCGAGGCGGGACGCTACGGAGCGGTCGCCGGGGCGCTTTGCGTGGACGTAGACACTGAGATAGGCATACCGGCAGTCACGGGAATGGCATTGGAAAACCCCGGCGTGGACCTCTACCGGCAGAAACTTTACATCGTGGACTCGGGCGAAAGCGTCTCCGCGATGGAAGCCACGTTAACCAAGATGACCGCCATCGCCGCCAAGCTGGCGGCGGGACAAGAGATGGGAGCGCCCACCGAGGACCACTACATCCCCCGAGGAATCCTGCGCGACGGCTTCGTTGATAAATCCGCTGCCGAACGCATGGTTGAGATGCTGTACGCCAAGACCCAGGGACAGGCATTCCAGTCGGAGCTGACGGTGACCACCTTCCCGTCGGTCCCCGCCCCAGCTCCGGTGATTGACATGACCAAAGCAAGAGTGGCTATCGTCACTGATGGCGGGCTGGTGCCTCAAGGCAATCCGGACAACATCGCCCATACAGCGGCGACCACCTGGGGAAGCTACGACATCTCCAAAGCCTCCGACCTCAAGGGCGAGGACTACGAGGTGGCCCATCGAGGCTACGACACCCGTTACGTGTGCCAAGACCCGGACCGATTGGTTCCGGTGGACGTCATGAGAGATTTGGAGAACGAGGGCGTGATAGGCAAGGTCCATGAGGAGTTCATCTCCACCTCCGGCCTGGCCAACCCCTTGGCCAACAGCCGCCGCTTGGGGCAAGAAATTGCCAAAAAGTTGAAGGAATCGGGGGTGGACGCAGTCGTTCTCACTTCGGCTTGAGGGACTAGCACTCGCAGCGGCGCTGCGATCGCAACCGAGTTGGAAAAAGCGGGCATCCCAGTATGCCAAGTAACCTCAGTGGTCCCCATCGCCAAGATGGTGGGCTCAAACCGCATCGTTCAAGGAACCGGCATCGTCCACGTTTTGGGCGACGCCAATCTCCCGCCTGAAGAAGAGAAGGAACTTCGCCGGAAGACCGTCCTCCAAGCCATCGAAGCCTTGAAATCCGAGGCTCCCGGCAAGTAGAGACCTCTCTGGATTTTTGACGGAGAGCAGTTGCCATGTCTCAGATACTTTTCCTTGAGGCTTTCGGACAGCTCTCCCGGGACACGAGCCTGGCGGGCATTGTCTCCGAGGCGGAGGATCTCTATAGCGAGCGTTTTCAATACGCGTGCCGTATTGATGAGTTGGGCCACCACGCGACCCAACGCCGCCGGGTGGAGCTCTGGGAAATGAACGAGGCAGACTTGACCGCCGGGACCGGCGAATCCCGGATCGGATGGGTGCAGGTTGGATTGGGAGAGGTCGTCGATCCAGGCACCTTGGAGCTGCCGACGCCGGTCCAAGGTTATACGTCACTCCCCGTACTCCGACGAAGCGCCGTCGAACCACCTATGGTGCTGCCGGCGCTGGTCCAGTGCTTCGATGACGC
>CAXEOX010000166.1:0-6052 GCA_963997925.1 uncultured bacterium | reverse complement strand
GAATTGCCAAAGGCCCGGAACATGAGCTTTAGATAAATAGTCCATCTGCAAATAGATCGACGGGGAATACCATGCCACAAGCTATGCAGGCTAAATTCGGGATAAGCTTGTCCAACCGGGCGGTGCTGTTCGATTGGGCCACAACCGATGACCTGATTGCCGCTGCGCGTACCGCCGAAGATTCCGGTTACTTCCACAGTGTATGGGTGGGCGACAACCTCCTGTCCAAGCCCAGGTTGGAGTCAATCGTGACCCTGTCGGCTATAGCGGCCCACACGTCGACCGTTAAGCTGGGCACGATTTGTTTGGCTAGCTTCCCCCTGCGCGACCCGATACTTTTGGCTATCCAATGGGCTAGCTTGGATGTTTTATCCGCAGGCAGGACAATCTTGTCGGTGTGTAACGGGGCCTCGGAGCGAGACGGGCCACAGTTCGCCCACGAATTGGAAGTGATGGGCGTCAAGTCCAACGAACGAGTAGGACGGGTCATCGAAGGCGTTCGGATACTACGCCGCTTGTGGAGCGAAGAGCGGGTCACCCACCAGGGAAGATATTTCCAGTTTGAGGATGTGGAGTGTTTGCCCAAGCCGGTGCAGCAACCCTTGCCCATCCTGATTGCCGCCAACCCCAAGCCGGGTCAAGCCGACGAAGCGACAGTTGACCGCATATTGCGCCGGGTGGCCAAGCACGGTGACGGTTGGCAGACGGATGCCACTCCGGTGGAGACATTCAGGCAACGATTCCAATCGATCCGGGAATATGCACATCAAGAAGGGCGTGATCCTTCTCAGATGGAATCCTGCCTACACCTCATGGTGAACATCAACAATGATCGGGAGACGGCGTACAAGGAGGCGGAGACTTTTCTGACCTCTTACTATGGCGCTGGAGCCATTTCTAGAGACCGGGCCGAGCTATGGTTGGCCTACGGTCCTCCGGAAGCTGTGATTGAAAAGATTCAAGCCTACATCGATGCCGGGTGTACCACGCCGGTACTGCGATTTGTCTCTCCGGACCTTTCCGGGCAGTTGCACCGTTGCATCGAAGAGGTCCTGCCCGCCTTTAGTGTCCGGTAGGTTCTGGAGGTACTCCGAATGCCGGTTCGAATTTTCGGTGCTACGTTCCCCTCGATGGCGATGGGGGTTTAGCCCGCGTTGCTAACGGCCAAGCATCGGCCGTCTCGACTTGTGAGAATCTACGTCTGATTGAGGTTTCCATGGAGATATCCCAAGAGGATTTTCTGATGTTTATAAATCGTGCCCTCGATGGCATGTTAAGCATCGTGGAAGAACTGGGCGAGGAGCGCGCCAATCTGTGTCCTGACTTGCCCGGCGCAAACTCCCCCTATGCCATCTTGACGCACTGCGTTGGGGTTTGCGATTACTGGATCGGAACACTTTTGGGGAAGCGTGAGGTTTTCCGTGACAGGGACTCGGAGTTTATAGCTAGCGGGTCCGTTGTCGAGTTGCGCGAAAGGGTGGTTGAGCTTAAGGCCAAGCTTCCAGCAGATATCAAACAGGTGCAGGGTGAGAAGACGTTGGCATCGGCTCCGAATTCGATGTATAACCCACTACGAGGTACGGACCGCGGAGACTGGAGAGAGGGAACAGCGCTGATTCACGCGTACGAGGAGCTAGCGCAGCATCACGGCCAAATGGAGATTACACGCGATTTGCTGATGGGGAGCCAGGGAGGCGCCACTTAGCGGCGCTGAAATCCTGTGGCCCCCGATAAAAACTGCTGAGGGAGGAATCCATCATGGCGATCGAGCGTACAAATCCATCGAGCCTGGGCCAGCCGGGCGGTTATCATCACGTGGTCAAGGATGGCAAGACCGTCTACCTAGCGGGACAGGTGGCTCGGGACAAGGACGGAAAAACGGTGGGAGTGGGTGATGCTGAAGCCCAAGCCGAGCAGGTGTTTCGCAACATCCAGACGGCTTTGGAGTCGGTTGGCAGTGACTTGAACCATATCTTGAAGATGACAACCTTCATGACACGACGAGAGGACTTTTCGGCCTACCGTGCGGCCAGGGGCAAGTTTCTTACCGACGACGCTGCCCTGCCAGCCAGCACATTGATTCTGTGTTCTGGGCTCGCCGACCCCGACTTCCTGATTGAGATTGAAGTGGTGGCGACCATATCATAGGGCATGATTCCCGGTTAACTTCGTAATTGCGGTTAGCCGGTTAGGGCGATAGGTTGAACGCCGGGCCTATAACCTCTTTGAAGGCGCGAAGCTCGTGCTCCGGCAAGCTGAAGCTTTCGGCTGGGTATAGGTAGATATGGTCGACTCCTAGGTCTTCCAGTTCCTTCATGCGCTTGGTAACTGAGTCCGGGTCTCCCGCAACGGCAACCTTATCGACCAAGGCCGCCTGAAGTTCGTAGGGCACGACTTCTGCTATCTTCTCGGCGCCTTGCCAGTCCTCCATGTGGTTGTTGTCGGGATAAAAGCTCAGTAACTTGGCAGCCGCTTCCTGAAGCTTCGGCTTGATGGGAGCAATGTCGTAGTCAATGCCGAGTTGCTCAAGCCACTGCTGGCCGCTGGGCTTTGCGAGGGGAGTGACCAGCCGGGGACTCCAGGCCCGGACCGCTTCACGGTGGGTATCCCGGACAAGTCCTTCCATCTGTAACACTTCGTGAACTTCGGACGCCGGGCGTCCCGCTACTGCCGCCCCTTCTCCCACCCATTTACGAAGCGCTCCGATCTCCTCTCCATTCACCATGGCAGGATGGATGAGAACACCGTCGCACAGTTCTCCGGCCAACCTCGCATTCAGAGGACCACCGGCGGTCAGGTACACGGGTATAGGCTCGCCGCCGCCGTGAAACAGGCGGACGTGCTCCGCTCTGGCAGAGATGCCGGATTCGGAGCCATACTTCTGCACCGAGTCGGCGGGCTGGTAAACGTCCCACTCCCCGGCCATGAAACCTTTAATCTCGACAATGGCCTTCCTAATCTCGGCCAACCGGAGTCCGGACAGGCCGACGAGGAAGCTGGCCGAGCCCCCCCGGCCCAGCCACAACTCGAAGCGCCCGGGCCCCAGTTCTTGCACCGTCTTAGCGACCGACGCGATTACCGAGGTGTGGCGCGGCCCCGGACAGGTGACAGCGGGGCGCACTCGTATGCGTTCAGTATTCTGCAAGACCTGGGCCATTACGACGTAGACGTCTCTAAGAAATGTGTGAGAGTCGACGAAGCCCAAGCCGGAGAAACCAGCGTCCTCACAACGCTGGGCGAAACTCACAATCTCAGCGACAGGCTTGCTTGATGGGATTCTAAGGTCAACCTGCATGGGTCATACTCGCTGATTACCTGTCTGACTACGACCGAATCCGAAGGTTTGATGTTCACTGCCCTCGTGGCGGCAAACGGCGATGACCTGTATCTTTCGAGTCACATTAATCCTGCACTGAAAGTTTACCCGCTGAGTATCCCCCGTCCGCGTAAATCACCTGGCCGGTGATGTAATCTGCTCTGGGTGAGGCCAAAAACGCTACAGTCAGGGCGACGTCACGCGGATCTCCGGGCCGGGCCAAAGGGACTTCCTTGAGAAAGGCCCCCAGATATACTTCAGACGGAGGTTCCCGCAAGGGGGAGCCGGTTACCGTTAGGCCCGGACCCACTGCGTTGGCGGTGATGCCGTATTGGCCAAGTTCCTGGGCGAGAACCCGGGTGAACTGTAGAATGCCTGCTTTGGAAGCGCAATAGGCCGCTGCGTTGACCCTGGCGTTTTCGGCGGCGGTGGAAACGATGCTGATGATTCGCCCTCCGGTGCCTTGTTTCACCATCTCCTTGCCGACGGCTTGGGAACACAGGAAAGCCCCTTTCAGGTTCACCGCCAGGACCCGGTCCCACTCGTCTACCGCCATTTCCAGAATGGAGCATCGCTGGCCGATTCCGGCGTTGTTCACCAGGATATCGACCGCTCCATAGGCTTCGACCACGCTCTTGACCATCGACTCTACTTGAGCGGCGTCGGAAACATCTACGGGAAAGAAGCTAGCTTTGAACCCTCGAGATTCCAATCCGCGCGCAGTCTCCGGTCCCACATCTTCCAGCTGGTCGGCAATAGCCACAGTGGCGCCGTTTTCCGCAAGCTCGGTGGCAATCGCCTGTCCGATACCTGATGCGCCTCCGGTTACGATAGCGACTTTTCCGGCAAACTCCATATCTTTGCTCCTTAGGGCAGTAACCATTGTGGATCGACAGTGTCGCCGAACATAACGCCCGTCCGGCAACGTCCAGACATGCCTGCCTGACCCCGGAGTCGGTCACTGGCCATTATGGTGGCATATTACTTTGGGCTGGATGGCTTGTCCATCACCTCACCGATTGAACGTGAATAGCCTAGTCGGCGCTGTTGATTACATAAGACGTTTATATCTGGTAGATTCATTGGGCAGTGGAGTAACATGTTCCACGAAGATCGTTTGCAAATTTCGCCGGAGCCGCGGGAGGATAACCGTGCAGGTAAAAGATAAGCAGTACACCGAGCATCGAATCATGGTTAACGGGCTCAGCATCCACTACACGGATTGGGGCAATCCTCACTTGCCGCACATGTTTCTAGCCCATGGGTCGGTGGCCAACGCCGCTTACTGGGACCTGGTTGCGCCTGCCTTTCGAGATAAGTATCACATCGTGGCGGTTACTGCCAGAGGTAGAAGTAAGAGCGATTACGCGCCCGACGGAAAATATGAAACTGCGGACTACGTGCAAGACTTTCGAGAACTCACCATTGCGCTGGGTCTAGACAAGCTCATCTATGTGGGCCAATCGATGGGTGGGAAAATCGGCATGACCTATACCGCGATGTATCCGGATCAGGTCGAGCGCCTGATTCTGGTGGATATTGGCGGCGAGTCCACTGGTGCACCATCCGGAGACCCCATGAAATCCCGGCCTGAGGTCTTCAACTCTCCCGCTGAGATCGAGACGTGGCTGAGGCAGTTCGACCGATTCTCCAGGTTGAGCCGGGAATCGATAGATATCGTAATCAATACCGGGTTCCAGCAACTAGTGAACGAGCAGTGGGTTTCTTCCCTGGCGAATCCTCTGATTTACCAACAGCGACCGGTTCCACCATCTGTGTACGACATACTGAGCAAGATCCAGTGCCCAACTGTCCTGATACATTGCTTGCTAAGCGATCTGATGGGTGCCGATATTGCCGCCAAAACCCAGAACGCGATTCCAAATTGTGAGCTGGTCCAACTGGATTCAGGGCATCTGCCGCATCTGGAGCGCCCGGATGAGTTGATTCGGGTCATGAATGCCTTCCTGAAGGACTAACAGCTTGATGGAATAACCCTCTAATCGAACCATTCCCGGCCGACTCCGAACCTATCTGAGATGGTATCCCCACTGTCATTCCCCGCCCTCGCCGTCATGGTCGAAGGCGGGGAAAAGAGAGAGTTCATAGGAATGAGGATGGTTAGATGTTCAGGGCTGCTAACCCCGCCTTGGCGATAGCTTCGTCATCAAGGCCGCTGGGCAAGCCCCCAACGCCGATAGCTCCGACGACTGCGCCGTCCTTCATCACCGCCACGCCTCCGGGAATGGCGATAAGTTGGGGGTCGCCGAATGACTCCAGGGTCCGGCCCTGATTACTAAGTTGCTCGGCGAAGGCCACCGTATCCATGGATCTTATTGCAGCGGTGTAGGCTTTCCGTAAGGCGAAGGTTGGTCTCAAGCATCGATCCATGCGAGCGTATGCTAGCAAGTTCCCCGCATCGTCGACGACTGCCATGTCTACCTTGCGCCGGCTAGGGTCCTTGTTGTAGTCGTCAATCATTGCCTTGATAGCATCCTGTGCCTGGTCCAAGCTAATCATCGGCTTGTCATACATCTGTAAGTCCTCCAACGGTGAATATCGCCGAATATACTATCGGGGCGAGCACATCGCAAGGTGCTTGCCGAGGAAGGCTTCTTCCTTGAAGCGGCGTGGAGAGGGTAGGGCCGTCGTAAAGAGTGGCTTGATAAGCCGGATCAAGCCACTCTAGTCCGAGTGCACCGGCAGCGGCTGGACAATCTCAACCGCCCTCCGCCC
>CAXEOX010000165.1:0-6094 GCA_963997925.1 uncultured bacterium | reverse complement strand
ATGACAGCATTATTTTTTAGCCGTACGGAATCGTACTACTGGAGTAATGACAATAGTTAACACTATTCCCTTGAATGGATCTAGCTCTCAACCCGTCACCCTGTTGGCAATTCGTCCCCACCCTGACGATGAAAGTACCTCGACCGGTGGGATGCTCGCCTATTACAGTTCGCGGGACGTGCGGACCGGGGTCGTGATTTGCACCGGAGGCGAGGAAGGTGAGATTCGCGATCCAGACCTGGACCCGGTGGCTGACAAGCCAAGGCTAAGGGAGATTCGGACAAGGGAGGTCACGGAAGCCTGTGAGGCTCTCGGTGTGGCTGAGCTACGGATGCTTGGCTACCGGGATTCTGGCATGGCGGACACGCCGGCCAATCAGCACCCGGAAGCGTTCGTGAATGCCGAAAGAGCCGAGTCGGTGGGTAGATTGGTCCGAATCATCCGCGAGCTTAGGCCACGGGTCATCGTCACCGACCCACCCGGTGGCATGTATCCCCACCCAGACCACATCATGTGTTATGAGATTGCCGTTGACGCCTTTCAAGCCGCTGGGGATGCTCAGGCATTTCCGGAGGCCGGGCCGCCTTGGCGACCGGAAAAGCTGTATGGCGTTGCCCAGATCGACGACGGTGCTTGGGAGGAACTGGCGCCCAGGTTCATCGCTGCGGGATTTGATATGGGATGGATGGATCGAAGGGCGCGCCGTCCCCGTGGACCTGGGCCTGAGACGGCTACGGTGGCGATGGACGTCCGGCCTTACAGTGAACTCCAGCGCCGGGCACTGCTCGCCCATCGTACTCAAGTCTCATCTGAGAGCTTTCTGGTTAGCCTGCCCCCTGAACTACGCGCCCTTGCCTTTGCTACTGCCTACTTCGTCCGGCTTTCCCCTCCCAGCGCCCCAGGGGAGCACGAGCCGGATCTTTTAGACGGCCTGGACTAGCCACTCAGCGCTACTACAGCCTGTGGAGAAGCAGCCTGGCGCGTTGCTCCGTCGGCTAGCCTTGCTTCAAAGTTAGCTGAATCAGTTTGTCCGCCCGGTCCTGGCTATCGAGGTTGCTGCAGGTTGAGATGATTTCCTCGAACTGAGCCTCCGGGATCGGCAGACCTGGGATAACGTCGCGGATGCGGCGGGCTTCCGCGTCGAAGTCCCACATGAATTCGCGCCCGGTGGACTGCTTCGTGTAGCTCTTTCCGTCTTTAGTGTAGATCGTGAAGCGCGGCCCGAAGAGCGTCATCTCATGGGACGGTATGAGCTTCACTCGGTGCATCAATTCCAGCACCTCGGGCGGGTCGCCCGCGCCGTCCGGTATCACCGGGAAGCCTCGCTGGACGACGCCGTAAGCCGTGTAGTACGCAGTGTTTCCCGGCTGCGCCTCCCCGTCTTCCCGGCGGCTAGGGAAGGCCGGACTGGGATACTGGGTCTCCAGCCAGTTAACAACGGCTTCGATCCGATCGACATCCTCATAGCGGATATTATTCTCGGCGCATATCTGGGCGGTGACGTCGACGTGGGCGATGTTGTATCCCGCCGTCGAATAGATGCGATAGAGAGTCTCCAGGAACATCCAGTCCTGTCCTAGGCCTGTGGTGATTTTGTCCAAACTGGTCTGGGTGTCGCCGACGAAGCTGTAGGTTAGTTTGCCTTGGTTGTTGCCGGTGTAGGCGTGATAGAAGCCAGCGTCGCCTTCCAGGACCGTCTCGCCACTTACGTGACCCATCTGCGCCAATGCCACTGCGAACATCGCGTTGCGCACCGCTGCCCCCTCTCGCAGGGCGCGGCCACCGTTTCGAGGTCCTTCCAGGTTACCGGCCGCCAGATTCACGCAGAGGGCGATGGTGCTATTCACCTGATCTTCATTGAAGTTCAGGACCTTTGCGGCGGCGACGGCTGCACCAAAGATTCCGAACACCGGGCTGGCATGAAAGCCGCGCGTCATCACTGTTGGAATGAAGTCGGCCGCCATCCGTTCCATAACCTCATAAGCGGCGGCAAGTCCGGTGAGGAATTCCCGACCGGACGCGCCGGAGGTTTCCGCAGCCACTAGGGCACCTGGCAGGATACTGGTGCCGGGGTGGGTGAGCATTCGGAAGGAATCCAGCTTGCCGCCCGCCATGAGCATATCCGCATTGGCAAAAGCGGCTCCGCCCTTGGTTACGGTGGAGCCGTCCACCATGATGGTGGCGCCCTTAGTCACGCCGGATTCCTCTCCGGTGATGAGTTGCACGGATTGCTGGCCGCCGGACATCTGGGACCCAAGAAGTATGGAGGCGATACCATGAAGCGTTACGCCCTTGGCCCTGTCTACCACCTCAGGTGGGAGATCGTCGTAGCTTAGTCCTACGACCCACTGCGCAAGTTGCCGACTGAGAGATGCCATGTTTTTCTCCGCTATATGTTGTTTAAGCTTCGCCGATCCACGCGTGATCTAATCACCGCACAGACGGCGGCCTAGTCGGTGAGGATAACGTAGACGCCTGAAGACGGCGACAGATCAATGTGGGAGTGACCACGGCCGTTCACGTCTTCCATGAGCCTCATGTCGCCCGCTCTAAGTATCTGCTTGGCGCCGTCACTGGTTCCAATCTCAACCTCGCCGGAGAGATGTATAATCAGCCGCCGTTCCGGTAGCGGGCCCAATGGACGATTTCTGGTGCCGTCAAAATCTTGGACCTTGACCTCTGACAAGTTGGTTATTGAGCCTAATTCAGGGTGGTCCTCCAGAGTTATTTCCTCTATATGGCTTTCGCCACTGCTGTCCTCGAAAACTCGGTATATGGCCATAAATTCCCTCCCCGTAGCATCGTGATATTTTGTGCTCTGGTCTTCGCCTGGTCCGGCAGACTATCTAGCCGACGCCAGGCATTCTATCGTACGATAGGGAATAGTAATCTCAGGGAGGCGGATTGTCCACATCGGAAAGCTTAGAGTTGCCAAGCAAAACCTGGGATTTTATTAAGCCTGTCTGAAGCTCATTGCCCGGGCCTTTGGCAATTCGCCCCGGACCTCCTGGTATAAACGCTGAACATCACTCGTTCCGGGTCCACCCAATCGGTGTACTCTCCCAGACGGACTGCACGGCCTGCTCTACGTACTCTCATCCTCCCGCAGGCAGACCGCCTCCAGCATGAATCCTTCTAGGTCAAGCCAGAAAGTAGCGTAGTAAAAAGGACGATACTGGGGGAACAGCCGGGGAGAATGAACTACTTCAGAGCCCAACGCTTGCGCTTTGGCGTGAATCACATGCACCGCATCCCGTGACTCGACCATGAAGGCTAAGTGTTGCAGGCCCGGTTGGTGTCTCGAGTACGATGCTTCTTCCAGAGATGGATAGAAGAAGATGGAAGTACCAGGTTCGTCACCAACAGGGCGATAAGCGAACTGATCAGTAGCTAAGAGATGTGGTTCAAATCCCAGAAGCGGCATGAGACTATCATAATAAGCTTTGGCTTGTACCATGTCGCGCACGTTGACGCCAACGTGTCTTAGCATAATGCACCTCTTTCAGAGTGGGTCTCGGCGGATCCCTTCAGTACCACATCGAGGCCTACTTATTGCGCTATCCCAGGTGTGGCATCACCTTCTTGGCGAACAACTCCATGGATTGTCTCACCTTCCGGTCATCCATACCGCCAAAAGCGAAGTTGCCCCTCCAAAACTCTATGCCGGCATTTTTTAGCTCCAGAATCTTGGCGAGGCATTGCTCCGGCGTACCAATTATTGCTCGCTTATCGTAGAGATAATCATAGCTCATGGGCAGATCGGTCCGATCCCGCCGCCAGTCCTCCAGATGCTCGTGGACCTCGCTGCCCCGGTCGAAGGTCCGGCGCCATTGCAGGATATCCAACACCCAATTCAGGGGACCCTGAGTGTTCTCGCGAGCCTGCTCTTCAGTTTCGGCCACGTGCAGGTACCGGAAAATGGTATCGACGACATTGGCACATTATGGCCCGATTGCTTGGACATTTCGGTGAAACGGCGGCACAGGTCCAAAGCTTCATCGGTGTATTGCACATTTCCGACTATCGTGGGATGCCCGGTGGACACCGCGAACTCCAGGGTCTCCTGGGTACGGGTGGCTGCGATGAAGATGGGCGGGTGCGGCTGCTGCATGGGAGGCGGAACGAGGTTGGCTCGGTCCAACTGGATGTATTTGCCCTCGTAGGTAAATCCAGGTGTGGTCCATAGGCCCTGGCAGACCCTGATGCCTTCACGGAAGCGCTCCTGACTCTTACTGTGGTCCACGTTATAGCCCCGAAACTCGTAGCCCGGTCCGCCGCGTCCGAATCCGACATCTACCCGTCCGTCGCTAAGCACACCCAGAACGGAGACTTCCCCCGCTAGCCGGACCGGGTGGTGTAAGGGCGGCACCAGCACCGCAGTTCCGATTCGAATCTTACTGGTGCGGGCCATAATATTGGCGGCGATTACCAGGGGTGCGGAACCCAGGCCGTAGCGGGTAAAGTGGTGCTCGGCTATCCAGGCGCTGTGGAATCCAAGTTCCTCGGCTAGAATGACCTGCTGAGTATGACTCTCGTACACGTCCCCGGGCCGGTTTTCCTCCGGCCAGGGTAGATGGGTAAAAGTGGCAAATTTCAATCCAGGTGCCTCCTTGGCTGATGCGGGGTGTTTGGATCGGCCCTATTATCTCACTTTAACCCCAGTGGCGAGTGTTTCGGTCATCAGGTACGGGTGAACTAGTTCCTGAAATCCGATTACACCCCAATGGTCACGGTTAGGCGACCGCCGGCTGTCATCGAATGCTATACTTCCAGCCAACCGTTCAAGCAAAGTGCAGCCGGACAGGTTTAGCAACAGGAGTTCGCTATGGTTTCTACTGGGACACTTCAAGGGTCAGCCATAGTCGAGGCCATCAAACTGAGCGGTATCGAATTCGTGGTTGCCTTGCCGGACATCACCACCAGTCAAGGCGTCCTCTTGCCAATCACGCGGGACCCGTCTTTGCGATTGATCCGCATCGCCAAAGAAGACGAAGGCGTCTCCATCTGCGCGGCTCTTTCCCTCTGCGATAAGAGGTCCGTCCTCCTTATGCAGAACACCGGGTTGCTTGACTCCATCAACTCGGTGCGGGGCACCGCCGTAGAGTTCGAGATGCCCGTCTGCATGATTGTCGGTCTGCTGTCCAAGGAGCCCGGCGTTGCACCGATGGAGTCTGACCGGTACGGCGTGCGGATCACGGAGCCGATCCTGGATGCGATGGGCGTCGAACACCACTTGATAGAGCAGCCACAAGACGTCGCGAAAATCGGCCCTGCCATCGACAAGGCCTACGACACGTCCAGTCCGGTGGTTCTGCTGATCGGAAGGAGGCTGGACCAAGAATGATGAAGCGTGACGATTGCCTCAAAGTCCTCGCTCAATACCACACCGACCAGATCGTGGTAGCCGCCTACCAAGCGGCCCAGGAGTGGTTGGTGATCAAGCCCAACGCATTGAACTACACCGCTATTGGTGCCATGGGCCAGGCTTCATCTCATGCTTTAGGCTTCGCCGTCGGCCTGCCAAACAAGAGAGTGCTGGTCTTGGACGGTGATGGGAGCCTATTGATGAACCTGGGCAGCTTGGTGACCATCGCCAACGAAGCGCCCAAGAACTTAATCCACTTCCTCTGCGAAAACGGATCTTACGAAGCGAATGGCGGGCATCCCATTCCTGGAGCCGGTGTCGTCAGCTTCGCCGACATCGCCAAAGCGGCGGGATACCCTAGATGCTATGAGTTCAGTGACCTCGAGGTATTCGAGTCCGAAATCGGCCGCATCCTTCTAGAAGAAGGACCGGTATTTGTGGACCTAAAGGTAGAGCAAGGAGAACGATACCCTGTCGACTATGAAAATCTTCACAGCGCCGAGCGGCGCCGGGCGTTCAAGGAGGCTTTGGACGCGCTAAAGTAGGCTTGGCGGTAAATACAAGCTTCTCAAGCGGGAGGACATGCTTCTTACGCATGCCCTAACGAAGATGCCCGAACCGGATGACTTACCTCAGCTTGGTATTACCTATCGCTTCAACCGGAGATGAAGTCGAACTGCTCGAACTGGCCATTGACGATGGGGTCCGGGTCCAGCCCTAGCCACTTAT
>CAXEOX010000164.1:0-6105 GCA_963997925.1 uncultured bacterium | reverse complement strand
GAGGGTGGTAAAAAGTTAACTGGTGGCGCGCTAGAGTAGAGTTGAACTCCACCAGAAACACGGGCTGGCGGTGCTGGTGGCAATAAGTTGGTCAAGAATCCCGCGGATCACAACTCCCCTACGCCTTCAATATCTCTCGCCCTAAGGATCGTCTGGCGGCAGTCATCGTCCAGCTGTACACGATTCGATCCGTCATCACCCATGATGAGCCTCCTTGATTGATTTCTGGCTAGCAATATGGGAATCTCGGAGCCTCTATTGGGAGTCTCATAGGTGTCATCGTAGCGGTTGTAGTAACTTGGCGAATTATGAAGATGATCCGGTAGCCTTAAGAGTGCGGTACTGTCCGCAAGGCGGCACACAGCTATTCCTGCGGGGAACTGTATCGCCCTCTTAGCGCAATAATTCTTATGCGGCCAGCAGTACACGATGAACCATTCGGAACAGCGTCCAAAGCTGCTTCAGCTTCTAGCCAAGCCGCGATGTCATCGCCGATCGCATGAAGGCGATCCTGTAAATCGCTTTTGCTAGACGAAACGACACACAGACGTCCGAACTCTCGCTTTCCCCATGGCCGAAAATCACCAAGTTCCGTAAAAAGCTGCCCGGCCTTGGCAGGGTCGAAGGATTGAGACGGTTCGTCTATGGATGGCCAGTTTGGAAAATAGAAGAGTTTAGGGTCAATCCTAGCCTCGTCGATGATCAGGCTGATCGCTAGACGATGTTTGTCCTCATTCGTCGGCGAGTTCTTTATGGATTCAATATACCAGCCGATGCGGAAGTCGACTTCGGGCCGGGAGTCGGGATTGGGCTTTACGGAGTTGGATTTCTGAGCCGCCAGTTCCCACTTAACCCTAGCCTCCGCTGTGGCTTCGATGTCGGGTGTTGGCTCACTGGTACACCCCGCAGTTGTAACTACTACTACAGCAGCTAGTAAAAAAGCAGTCACACTTTTGAATTGGGCAGCCATTGCGGGTTATTATACCCGAGCCGTATCCATCGACGATGTCAGGCTAAGGGAAAATCCTGAACCATTGGTACGAAGAACTCTTCTCTCAGCAATTCGGGAGAATGGTTTATTAATGACAGTTAGGCGGGCGGCTTTGACTAACCAGGCAACGCTGGTTGTCTCGGTAATGGGGCGATGGTAAAAGTCAACTGGCAGCTCGCTAGACTAGAGTCAATCTCCCCCAGAAACACGGGCTGGACGCTCTGGTGGCACTTAGTTGGTCAAGGAACTTGACGCTTGAGACGGCCAAGAGCACCCGATGCCGTTGTTAACTCTATCCGATATTCGGTCATCTCGGTGACTACAGAAGTGGCAAGAAATATTGGCAGTCCATTCGGACTCTCTTGAGAAGCAGCTTTGGGTCATCCAGATACCAGTGCTAACGAGCAATAGGACGACGACGATCAAGATGGCCGCGTCTGCGTCGCCGAGATCTTGACCATTGGTTGACGCCCTTTACTTCCACCAGAGGTCCAGCCCCCAAACCGCACCTCGGTAAGAAACGATGTCAACGACCCAGAGTACGTATCCCGTTGAGCAAACCCAGGGTGGTAGACACGATTATGCCTCCGATGCCTGCGCCGAAATGCAACGAGTTGTCGATTGTATATTGCCTGCCCATATAGGTGGGCTCGACGTACT
Organism: uncultured bacterium; assembly: GCA_963997925.1. Classification (GTDB taxonomy): domain Bacteria; phylum Chloroflexota; class Dehalococcoidia; order Lucifugimonadales; family UBA3495; genus UBA11650. The sequence goes on along the minus strand of CAXEOX010000164.1, from coordinate 4,454 downwards.
GCCCAAAGACTAAGCCGATGTAAGTGCCAGCCAGCCCCCCTAGCAGGACCAGGAGCAGGGAACCTGTTATGAAATACCAGCGAGGAGTCAGATTCATCCAACCGAAATAGGCGCCCAATCCGGCGCCAAGGCCGATACTGACGAAATAGATATTGGTGTGCACATCCACGTCCCAGGGATACCCAATCATGGCGTTAAATATTAAAGCCAACCAGCCACTAACAATGCCTAGGGACAAGCCAACGAAGAAGCCTGCCAGCGTCCTGCCCACTAGAACCGCCCAAACGTAGATGCCGCCTTCTACCATTTATCACCCGCTAATTCAGCTCACCCGGCAGCCGTCTTCTGCCACCTTACGGGGGTCCGAAGCCCGGTCCATAGCCAAATTATATAGTATTCAAGATTGCCAGAGCACGAAGGACGGGATACGCCGTCAACGGTGGACGCCGCCTGCCCGTAAATTGCAAAGGTCCCGTCGTCACCGGCGAGACCTTCTGGGATAATTGATTCTTATTCCGGAGATCAAAAATCGACGCCGGCCTCCTTGGACTCTTGGGTCGCTTTCAGCCAGCGCCAGCGCTGCAAGGGATCGCTGACGGCCCGCAGCCACACGCCCACCAGGTTGAAGGATAGGGCAGTCAGGAAGATGGCCAAGCCCGGCAAGACCACTATCCACCAAGCCGACGTGATGTACTGACGCCCCGAGGCCAGCATCAGCCCCCAGGAGGACTCGGGCGGCTGGATGCCGAAGCCCAGGAAGCTGAGGGCCGACTCGGTCAAAATGTTACGGGGGACGTCCAGGGCTGCGAGGGTTAGTATTGGCGTGATGAGGTTCGGAATGATGTGCCGGCCGATAACCCGCTGGTCGGTGCAACCGATGGCTCGGGCTGCCTCCACGAAGGTTTGCTCCCGTATGGACATGACCACACCACGGGTAACCCGGCAGAAAAGCATCCAGCGGGCTATAGCGAACACGATGATGATATTGGTAAAGCTGGGCCCCAAAATAAACAACACCATCAGCGCCAGCAATAGCAGCGGCACCGACATGAAGACGTCCACGACCCGCATGATTACGTCGTCTACGACCCCGCGATAATAACCGGCCACTAACCCAAGGAAGATCCCGATGGAGCCGGAAACCAAAACCCCAAGAACTCCGACCGTAACGGAGACGCGGCCGCCGTGAATCAAGCGGCTGACCATGTCCCGGCCCAAGTGGTCGGTGCCCAGCAGGTAGTACCGCACTTCCGAGACACCCCTGTCGTCGGTGTCCTTTACGATAGCCTCACCGGAAGACAGGGGTGGCAAATGCCGCAGATCTATTTGCTGCTCCTGATACTTGTGGGGGGACACCCAGGGAGCGAAAAGCACGGCCACAAGCACGATGGCAAGAAACGCGCCCGATATTAACGTAACCGGGTCGTTAACGAAGGCTTGTACCAGCGGCTTCTGCCAGATGCTAACAATCCGATTCGCCCGAGGTTGTATTACTGTCTGCGAGTCCTGCATGGCCGTTCTAAAACCTTATTCCCTTACCCAGATGAATAACCAGCGTCTTTTCACCGTTCCCACAAGCTACCGGTAGGAGATCCGTGGATCAAGCCAGGTGTAAATCAGGTCGACAATCAAGTTGATAAGCATGACCATCAAGGCTATCACGAAGACTGAAGCGGTCACCACCGGCAAATCTCGGGAATTGATGGCATCGATGAGCAGCTTTCCCAATCCGGGCCAGGCGAAGATGGTCTCCGTTATGGTGGCCCCGTTCATGAACCCGGCCAACTCATCTCCCATGAGGGTTACTATGGAGATAGAAGCATTTTTCAGCACGTGGGTGTAAAGAACGGTATTTTCCGTCAGACCTTTGGACCTGGCGGTTGCCACGTATTGCTTCCCAAGCTCATCTATCATGGTGGCCCGGGTAATCTGGGCGTTACGTCCCAACACCCGAGGGGAAAGTGCCATGGCGGGTAGAATAATATACTTCCAGCCTTCGGGGCCGAGTCCGACAAACCCCGAGGTTGGTAATAGATTAAACTGAACGGCTAAGATCAACATCATCATCAGGGCCAGCCAGAAGTCCGGGATAGAGATGACGGCAAAAGACAGGATGTTGACCGTGCGGTCCATCATACCCCGGGGACGCCTGGCCGCCAGCATGCCGATGGGGATCCCCAGCATACCTATGGACCAAGCCACGACTGCCAAGGCCGCCGTGTTGGGCAAGCGGTCCCAAACCAGAGTCTTTGCCTCTACGCTATACCTTATCGAGCGGTCAAAGTCCCCGGTGAGGAAGTTGAAGAAAAAATCGCCGAACCGGACGTACATGGGCCGGTCCAACCCGTATTTCCGCCGCATTGCGTCGATGACTTCCTGGGTGGCGTCATCGCCCGCCAGCAACTCCACCGGGTCGCCCAGCACGTTGACTGCAAAGAAGAGCATGGCCATCAGGCCCATGACTATAAAAACTGAGTGGCCCAGGCGCCGAATCATGTAGTTGCGCACGGCGGTTCCTCGTCACCATCGACTACCGGAGACTTCAGCGGAGCCCTCGGGCTACCGCGAGCCCCGGTTACTAGGTACTACGACCGGGAAGGGCACGCTGGTTTCCGCGAACAACCGTGCCCCGAGAAACCTCAGGGACACGGTTGTTGCGTGGCTCTTCACCCGGTAATGTCAGGTTTACTTGCTGAACCTAAAGGTATTGGCCCGAATCCGGGGAGAGTAGTATGGATCCCACTCCAGGTCAGCCGACAGGCCGTAAACGGCCACGTTGACGAAGTTGCCATAGACCAGGAAGTTATCGCGGACGTAGTCCGCTATATCAGTATTACACTTCACGCGCTCCGGCCCGAAATTAATGACGACGCATGCGTCGGTCATGGCCTGGAGCGTGTCGTCGCAGACCCCGCTGCTTCGGCCGTAACAGCTGAGGCGCAGCCTGCCTTGGCGGGAGGCGAAGTCCAGGGATTCGGTTGAAGTGGCCGGGGCGGTCAGGTGCATCGACTGGAATGTGGTTTTACCCGGCCCTAGGCTAGCGCATTTTTCGGTGAGGGTGCTACCCGCAGCATTCTCGAAATCCGATTTGCTGCGCCCGTGGCCGCAGTTGGACCGGCCGACGTTCGTATGCACCGATGACTCCACCACGTGCAGCTCGGCGTTGATGCCCACTTCTTTCCAGGAGGATACCACCGCCTCCCCGTATTCCGTGTCTTTGGGAATTCGCTGGTTACGCATGTGCAGCTTGATTACGTTTTCCGGGTCATAGCCCGCCTGCTCCAGAAGTTGCCTGGACCGAGCCGGGTCGAAGTCATAGCCCCTCGAGTTGTGCTCGGTAATGCCCTCGGTGCCCATCTGGGCCATGCCTGTGAAGCACGTGAACAGGTCGTCGAAGATTTGCTTCATTAACTTCTCGCAGTCGACGGCCAAGGTCAGGGCTTCCCGGACATCTTTCTTGCTCAGCTCCGGATGGTGAATCGTGTCTATGACAAAGAGGTAGGCCTCGTTGTTGGTGCCGACCACGTGCTTGGGTACCCGGTCCCGGTCATCCAGGGAGATCTCGGCCCAGTCGGCCTCACCCGCCTCCAGCATGGCGGCCCGCACCAGCGCCTCGGTGCGCCAGACCAGGCGGAGGTTCTGGATTATGGGGGCTTGAGCGGCAAAGGCCTTGTTGGGCTTGTAGTCCTCGTAGGCCTCTAGGTCTACCTTGACACCCCTCTGCCACTCTACGAGTTTGTAAGGGCCCAGGCCAACGTTTTTGGAGACCTTCTCGGACTCGCTGGCTCCTTGCCACCAGCCCGTTTCCATGACCTTGGTGAAGATGAGGGTGCGGGGCAGTATGGGGCAGGCCTTGCCGCAGGTGATGTCCACGGTCAGCGGGTCCACCACTTCGCCGCCGATAACGCCATGGAAGCCGAAGCTGTTGGCGCCCTCGTTGCCGGCGGTCTCTTCGTCACCAGACCAGTTAAGCCAGAACGCGGCCTGTGCGGAGTCCCAGGCGACGCCGTTGTGGAACTTGACGCCCTCCCGCAGGTTGAAACGCCAGCGGTCGGGGGCGACCTGCTCCCAGCCCTCTATGTGCGACAGGGGCACCACTTCGTAGGTTTTGTTGTCGATCCACGTGAAGGGTTCTCCGATCCATTCCTCGCATGCGGTGGACTGGATATTGCCTGTGCAGCCGTTGCCGGAGAATCCCAGGGCGAGCGGTTCTTCGTTACTGACGACGATGGCCGTGTCCCTGGCGCTGACCGGCGCTGCGGGGACTTCCGTAGCAGCCACGACCTCGGTTGCCTTGGCCTGGGGTACCGGCGTGTCTTTTATTGCCGGCACCGCCGGTATCACATTCGCCACGGTTGGCGTGGGTCCGGCAGGCGCCGCGGGCGCGTCGGTCCCCCCTCCACAGGCGACGAGCGCCAAGGTCAACAGAGCAATCAGGCCCATTAAACATCGAC
>CAXEOX010000163.1:0-6125 GCA_963997925.1 uncultured bacterium | reverse complement strand
TGGTACCCCGGATCGGATTCGAACCGATGATCTCCACCTTGAAAGGGTGGCGTCCTAACCGGGCTAGACGACCGGGGCTCAAAGCTATGTTACTACAAACTAGGCGGGGCCGCCAATGGCGCGCCGGTGGTATTGACCGGGAAACCCTTGGTGTCGTTAAGGATACAGCGCCATCGGCGGTAGGGCCGTCTCTTCCGGGATGCCCAGCATCAGGTTCATGTTCTGCATGGCCTGGCCTGCGGCGCCCTTAACCAGGTTGTCGATGCAACTGACCACCACTAAGCGGCCAGCCTGCTCATCCACCGTGGGATATACCAGACACATATTGCTGCCAGTGGTTTGCTTGGAGTGGGGTGGGACGTCGGTTACCCGGACGAAAGGATGGTCTTTGTAGAACTCTTTGTACAGGTCCCGCACGGTCTGTTTGTTGGTTGTCTCGTCGATCAGCGGGGCGTAACAGGTGGCAAAGATGCCCCGGGTCATGGGGATGCGGTGGGGAATGAACGTGACCCTGGCGCTGGGCGCCTCCCGCAACTCGGCCAGTTCCTGGGCTATCTCCGGTTGGTGGCCGTGGCCGTCCAGACCGTAAGCCAGAGCGTTCTCGTTGGCCTCGGCGAAATGGTCCATGATGTTGGTTGCCAGGCCGCCACGTCCCGCGCCCGAGATTCCGGTGAGGGCACTCACGATAACGTCGTCACCGACGATGCCGGCGCGGACGGCCGGCGCCATGGCCAGGATAGAAGCCTCGGGAAAGCAGCCGGGGTTGGCTACCAGGTTCGAGGTTTTGATGGCTTCCCGGTGAATCTCGGGCAAGCCGTAAACCGCTTGATTCAACAGATGTGGCGCTGGGTGGTCTATCTTGTAGGCTCGCTTGAAATTGTCGGCGTCATGGAGCCGGAAATCGGCGGCGATGTCTATCGCCTTGGTGCCGCCTTCCACCAGCGGCGCTAAAGCCTCGGCGCTGGCTCCGCTGGGCAGCGCTGAGAAGACCAGGTCAACGGGAACGTCGACCGTCTCGGTAATCTCAAGGTCAATCTCCCATAGATGGGGCATCACTTCGGGAAGCCGCTGTCCGGCGGCGCTTCGACCGGTAACCGAGACAAGGTCCACCTCTGGATGATGCCACAACAACCGGGCTAGTTCCGAACCGGCGTATCCGGTGACGTTGATGATACCGACTTTCATTGCTTCTAATCCTTGTCTCTATTCAGTGATTGCTACAGAGTGGGGTAGCCGGGCAGTTTTCTTGGTCCGGCCTTTGGCCGTTGCGCCGGGAGCCTTCTTTGCCGATGCTTTGGTAGGCTTGGCCGGGGCCATCATTTCTTCACGCGATGGACATTCTTCCCCGACTACGCATTCGCCGCACAGGGGCCGTTGGGCTTTGCACACTTGTCGGCCGTGGGTGATGAACGCCAGGTGGAAGGGATAAACCTGGTCCGGTTCCACCGCTTCTTCCAGAATGTCGTGGGCTTTGTCCGCGGAAACTTTGGGGCCGATCAACGCCAACCTTTTGCTCACCCGGTGTATGTGGGTGTCGATGGCCATGGCAGGCATCCCCAGAGCGAAGCTGAGGATGATTCCCGCCGATTTGGGACCGATGCCGGGCAACTGGCGCAGCCAGGCTTTAGCGTCACTTAAAGGCAACTCACGAAGGAAAGACAGGTCCATGGAGCCGTTGAGTTCCAGTATCATGCTCAGCACCTGCTTTATGCGGGGCGCTTTGATGCGGGCCAGCCCGCCGGGGGCGATGGCCTTTTCAATCTCCGCCACGTCCCCCGCAGCCACTGCTTCCAACGTGCCGAACTTATCCATCAACAGGTGGTAGGCTCGGGATGAGTTGGTGTCCGACGTGTGCTGGGAGAGAATCGTGAACGTTATCTCATGGGCTGCGTCCAAACGAGGTTCTTCTTCGAAGGGACCGTACAGGTCGGTCATCACTCGAATGATGTGGTGGACGTCCGGCGCTGCTTTCCGCTTGGTGGCCTTTCGGGTTTTGGTGGGCACCCTGCTTCTCCCATGGGTATTGCTACGACGAACTAGCCGTCTGGTGAATCTGGACTACGATGCCGATTCTAGCACCGCTGACGACCAGCCTCAAGTGGGATATCACTGGATGGCGTGTAACTGCCCATCGGAGGTGCGAATGTAGATTCGTCCTTGGGCGAAGGCCGGAGCGGCTTCAATCGGGGCTCCCAAGGAAATCTGCCAGATCAACTCGCCGGAACTTCGGTCCAAGGCGTATAAGGTGCCATTTCGGGTACCGAAGTAAATCAGGTTTCCCAGCACCACCGGCGACGCGGATATGGCACCGTCCGCCTGTAACCGCCACACCTCGGAGCCATCGATTCCGTCTCTGGCGTAGAAGATGCCATGAGTGTCGCCAGCGTATAGGACGCTATCGGCTACGGCTGGTGGCGAGATGATTCCCGCATCTTCTGAATCAGGTGAAAAACGCCACCTTCCGCCCTTCTGGCCGGGAGGCTTAGGTACGCCGGGAATCTGCCACAGCCAAAACTGGGCCCAGACCTTCTTGAATTGCAGTTCTCCCGGAATCTCTCGAGCTTTGGCGTCTATGGCGTAGACCTTGCCGGAAGAGTTGAAATACACGAGCCCATTAGCTGCCACCGGAGAGTCGGTGTTGCCTCCGGGGGTTCGGAATCGATGGCGCTTTTGCCCCGTACGGGCGCTCAGGATGTAGAGGTTGCCTTCGGTGTCGGTGGTGTAGGCAAGTCCATCGTGGATGGCGACGCTGGAATGGGTGCTTGAGACGCCTTGGGTTTTCCAAATCACTTTGCCGCTAGAAGCGTCCAACGCATAGGTGATGCCGTCCCAACCGCCGATGTAGACGATGCCTTTGGACACTGTTGGCGACGCTGATACGGCATCCTCAGTCTTGACCTGCCAGCGGGTTTGGCCGTCGGACCGGTTCATGGCCATGATGCGGTGATCTAGAAATCCCAGATATATCGAGTCCCCGGCCACCGCTGGCGAAGAGTGGACCGGGCCCGTGGCGTCCCTTTCCCAGATCAGGTCGCCGGTGTCAGCTTCCAGTGCGATGACTCTGAAATGCGCGCCCATATAGATGACGCCATCGGCCACCGTCGGGGACGACAGAGTGTTAGTTCCCAAATGACGGCTCCACAGAACCTCTCCTTTGGGCTGGTTCGTGACATCGGGTAGGTATCGCGTCTTCTGACTGTTCCAGCCTATCATCGACCATTGGCCGGGTTGGGAAGCGGATGACAGGTCTGTAGTAGGTCTTTTGAAGAGAATTATCGCCGGATCCGGCAGGAAGGGGTAGTTCAGCCAGATCAGAAAGGTCAACACGGTAGCGATGATTCCGAACCGGATCACTCGTTTCCGATTTAGCCACTTCTGTTGGCTAGGCAGTTGTTCGGCCCAAGGGGGCAAATCAACGATGTAGTGATCGCATTGCTGGCAGGGTTGCCCCGCCGTTTGGCTTTCGGCCCCGCACCAACGGCACGTTATGGCGTTTCTTGGTTGGGCGTATTGATGGGCGGCGTCATTCATGTGTCATAAGTTAAACCGGAAGGTAAACAAGCCCGCAATCTTACCGGGAAGCGCACCCCCTTTGTCCGGGACCGGCCCTTCCGGTCTCTCACGGAGAGAGTAATGACCGGTTTATTTATTGCTTAGTAAAGGTGGCAAGAGACCCGGTGTCCCGGTGACGCCTCTTTGTCTACCGGCGCCTCTACAGAACACTTATCCATGGCGAAGGGGCATCTTGGATGGAACCGGCATCCGGAGGGCGGGTTGATGGGCGAGGGCACTTCACCGCTTAGGACTATCTCTTCCCTAATCATGTCCGGGTGAGAGGGCAAAGCCGCCGAGAACAAAGCCTTGGTATAGGGATGCAGCGGGTTCTGGTACAACTCTTCGGTGTCTGAGTACTCTACCACCTGTCCCAGGTACATCACAGCCGTCTGATGGGCCATGTAGCGCACTGTCGCCAGGTTGTGGGCAATCAACAGATAGCCGACGTTGTATTCGCCCTGCAAGTCCTTGAGTAGGTTCATCACCTGGGCTCGGATCGAGACATCCAACGCCGACACCGGCTCGTCCAAGACGATGAGCTTCGGATATGACACCAAGGCGCTGGCCACGGCGATGCGCTGGCGTTGTCCGCCGCTGAACTCGTGAGGATAGTTCTTTGCTTGATCCGTATGCAGACCGACCTGGGTCATAACCTCTTGAACCCGCTCGGTGACCTCGGCGGTTGAGACATCCCGGTTTACCACCAAGGGTTCGGCGATGATGTCCCGGACACGCATCCTCGGGCTGAGAGAGGACCATGGATCTTGGAACACAGCTTGCACCGTAGCCCTGTAATCCTTTAACTCTTGCCCTTTGAAATCCTGAATGTCATTGCCTTCCAGAAGGACACTCCCTTCTGTAGGCTGCTCCAGCCTCAATATAATCTTGCTGGTGGTGGTCTTGCCACAGCCGGACTCGCCGACCAACCCCAGAGTTTCACCCTGTTTGATGGAGAAGCTGATGCCGTCCACCGCCTGCACGTGGCCGACGGTCTTCATCATAATCAGCCCTTTGGTCACCGGGAAGTATTTCTTGATGCCTTTTAGTTCAAGCAGCGGTGCCGCACCGTTTACCATGATGGATCCAGCCTCCAACAATCGGCTGTATGGCCTTCTTTTACGTTAAACGTGGGAGGGTATTCTTTGCATTTGTCCCTGGCATGCGGGCATCTTTCTGCGAATAAGCAGCCCTCCGGCAGATCCCACAGAAGCGGCGGTTGCCCTTCGATCGAGTAGAGGCGGTCAACCGTCTCTTCCAGCTTCGGGACCGAGTCCATCAACGCCTGGGTGTAGGGATGCTGGGGCTCATTGAACATGTCCCGGACTGTTCCGTGCTCAACGATGTGGCCGGCGTACATCACCGCTACCCGGTCGCACATCCTAGCCACCACGCCGAAGTCGTGGGTGATGAATATGATGGCCAACCCGGTGCGTGCTTGAATATCTTTCAACAGCCTCAGGTATTGGAGCTGAATGGTAACGTCCAGAGCGGTGGTGGGCTCGTCGGCGATGATTATATCCGGTTCCAGAGACATGGCGATGGCACCGACCACCCGCTGCTTCATGCCGCCGCTCATCTGGTGGGGAAAGTCTTCCAATCGGCGCTCTGGTGCCGCTACGTTAACGTTGCGCAGGGAGTTTACCGCTCGCTGAAGGAGGTTTTTCTTGCCTTCCTTGTGGGTCAAGGATAAGGACTCCATCAGCTGGTTGCCGATATTGAAGACGGGGTTCAACGAGGTCTGCGGATCCTGCAGAATCATAGAGATTTGCTGACCCCTAACGTGGCGCATCTCGTCTTCGCTCTTTTGCACCAAATCTTCGCCGTTGAGCAGAATCTCCCCGGCGACGATGCGGCCGGCCGGTTTAGGAACCAGTTGCAACAAGGAGAGCGCGGTCATGGTCTTGCCGCAGCCCGATTCGCCGACGATTCCCAGGGTTTCTCCCTTCCGCAGGTCAAAGCTGATGCCGTCCACCGCCTTGACCACGGAAGTCCGAGTGTAGATGTAAGTACGGAGGTCGTTCACCTCCAGAATCACGTCTCCTATCCCGTTAGCCATTCCTATAAGTCCTCAGCTTGGGATCCAGCTTATCACGAAGCCAGTTTCCCAGAAGATTCATCGACAATACAGTAAGAACGATGGCTATGCAAGGGAAGAAGATCCACCACGCAGCTACTATCAATTCACGACCGTCGGCTACCATAACTCCCCACGCAGGCGTGGGCCTTGGAATGCCTGCGCCCAGGAAGCTAAGGGTGGATTCTAGGATGATAACGTGGCCCACTTCCAATGTCGCCAGCACCACGGCAGTGTTCATCAGGTTGGGGAAGATGTGCCGGAACATGATTCGGAAATTGGATGCGCCGGCCACCTGAGCACGGCCAATGAAATCCCTGTTTCTAATGGCTAAAGCCTCACCGCGCACCACCCTGGCGTAGCGAGCCCACAGCAGCACGGAAATCACGATGATTACCGTGCTCAGTCCGGGCTTCCAGGTGGCCACCAAGACCAGCGCTAGAAGAATGCCAGGAAAGGCTAGCATGATGTCCACCAGCCGCATAATCAGACTGTC
>CAXEOX010000162.1:0-6152 GCA_963997925.1 uncultured bacterium | reverse complement strand
GCTTAGACCCCAAGTAGGTGCATCGCCGCCCCGGCAGCGATGGGGATAGTCAGATTGTCGTCCGGTGGCAGAGACGCCAACTCCACCAGGGCGGCAACCGCCGCCCCAACCAAGAATCCCCAGTGGTAGGGGAAGCCAGCGCCGCCCACCAAAACGGCGGCAACCGCTAGAGATACCAAGAAGAAGGCGGCTGTTCCAACCGGTGACTTGCCAAACAGCCTTGGCCCCCGCATCCGCCGCCCCACCAATGCTGCGGTTGGGTCTCCAAACGACAAGAACAGCAACGCCGCAACTGCTACCGCCGTGTCGAACAGCAAGAAGGCGATCAACGCTGCTAGGACCATGTAGGTAGCCCCGGTGATTCGGCGATTCTCATCGGCCTTCAAGAGAGGAGCGAACCACCGGACAAGCCGTTGATTCAGCCAATCAACCTTGAACCGCGCCATCTCCAACCCCAAGCCCCCAGCGAGCAGGACTGCCAGTCCCGCCACCATGAAGTCTTCAGGCAAGAAGATACCAGCGATGGGCACGATCGAGCCCGCGACAAAGTGGAAGAGTCTTCTGGGGACCGGAGGCTGGCTTCCGGTATTCCGTTGAGTACCATGGGATGGAACTGACATCACATTATCCCGCCCCGGATCGCTGAGGAGACCGCGGCGATACCTGCCTGTCTTATCACTCTGAAAACTCGGCCATGCGAAGGTCCACCGGTTATCTCGGTATGGACGAAGCTACGCGGCAAAAGCCGTGCACGTCGAGATCGCGGAATGCAGCCGGAGCAGATGGCAACGCTGAAGGGTTACTTGAGGGAACCGGGACGGTGCCATAGCTCCGACTAGAAAGATATGGTCAGGTTGTCCCCGGCCCGCCACTTGAACTCCCGAAACTTGGTTTCCGGGGGTGCCTCAAACACCATCCAACCGTCTAACCCCATGCCCCGCTGCAACTCCACCGGTCCGCGGAGAAAACCCTTGGTTGGGGGAAAGGAACCGTCGGCTTCCAGTTCCAGCACTTGTTCAGACCGGCTGCCTCGGGTGGGCGGCGTATCGACCTGTTGCCCTATGGCGCCAACGTCGATGGGGAAATATTTGTTGGAGAGCATATCCCTCAACTCAGCCGCCTGACGGTCGATGTTGAGGAGAGCGCTGGTAGCGGTATGGTTTTGCACCTTCAGGTGAACAACAACCAACTCTAAGTCATCCTGGGTTGGCGCTAGAAGAACGTAGGTTGGCGGATCTTCTTCGGCCACTGCCGTGTAGCGCAGTTCGGACACCCGTTCTATCCCGACCACGCTTATGACCAGGGTCCGGCCCGAGAAGAATTGTCCAAAGGTAGGAGACGCATCGGAACACCCAGTCAGCGCCAGGACAGCCAAAGAAGCCAAGATTAAGAATAACGATTGCCGCTTTCCCATCAAGGGGGTATGCCGGAGTTGTTTCATATCAATATTAAGAACCGCTCGTCGCAAGAGTGGGCAACTTTCGTAGTTGAGCAACCAAACCATCTAGAACACCCAGGAAGTAATCCACTTCCTGGTCTGTATTCTCTCGGCCCAGGGTCACCCGCAAGCTCCCTCGGGCCAGATCGGCCGACTGGGCCAGAGCCAGCAGCACATGGGAGGGCTCCAGGGAACCGGAACTACAGGCGCTTCCACTGGAAGCGGCGATGCCTGCTGCGTCCAGACCCAGGAGAATCGCCTCACCTTCTACTCCCTCAAAGGAAAAATTGATGTTGTTCGGCAGCCGCTGGGTTTCATGTCCGTTCAAGTGGCAACCCGGTATATTCGCCGAGATATGCTGAATGATTCTGTCCCGCAGCGCAGTGCAATGGACGCTAGCTTCTTCCCGCCCGGCGTCGGCCGCTTCCAGCGCTGTTGCAAATCCAATGATGCCGGGGATGTTCTCGGTGCCGGAGCGTCGCTCCCGTTCCTGTCCCCCGCCCTGAATCAACGGCAGCAAGGGAGTTCCTCTACGTACGAACAGAACCCCGGTGCCCTTGGGGCCATAGAATTTGTGGCCGGACAGGCTCATCATATCGACGCCCAAGTTTCGCAGGTTCAGGTCTAAGAACCCGGCCGCCTGCACGCCGTCCGTATGCATTACGATGGTACGTTCCAATTCGGATGCCCGGCGGCGAACCGCTTCAGAAATCTCGGCGATGGGGTTGATGGTTCCAATCTCGTTGTTGGCATACATCACCGAAACCAGGGTAGTCCGATCGGTGATGGCGTTGTAGACCTGCTCCGGATGGACCATTCCATAGGGATCCACCGGCAGATAGGTCACATCGAAGCCGATGTTCTCCAAGTACTGACAGGTGTGCAACACAGCGTGGTGTTCCACGGTGGAGGTGATGATGTGCTTCCCGGTCTCCTCCAGCGCCGTGGCCACTCCGATGATGGCGGCATTGTCGGATTCGGTTCCGCTGCCGGTAAACACTACCTCTCCGGCCCGGCAATGAAGCACCTTAGCCACCCTTTCTCTAGCGCCATCCAGCGCATAACGGGCTTCTTGGCCGATGGTGTGCATGCTGGATGGATTCCCGTACAGTCCAGTGAAATAGGGAATCATCGCTTCCAACACCCGGGGGGCGGTCGGGGTGGTTCCGGCGTGGTCTAGGTAAACGATTTCCTCAGGCGGCATTTATGCTCTCTATGACTCTTTCAACGGCCTTTCACCGGCGGATATCAAGCCTGCCGGAAGACCGCACCTATTGTAGCATAGGCTGTGGGTTTTAGAGCCTGCTAGACCCGGTTCTTGATGCGGCTTTTCGTGAGCTTTGCGATACCGTCCCGGCTTACAAAGCCCACTAGCTCGCCATAGCTATAGACAGCAAGGCTGCCAAGCCTACCCGTTTCCATCCGATCCATCGCTTCTGAAGCTGTATCTTCGGGTGTCAGGAAAGGCAATGACCGCAGGGGCAACATGGCTTGAGACAATAGAGTAGTTGCCTGCGCTTTCTTGGGGACATGCGCCATCGAACGGCTGGTAATCATTCCTTCAACACGCCCGTTCAACGAGACCGCTAACAAATCATTATGCTCAGCCAGACCCTGGCGAACCAGCGGTGAGTTCATCAGCATCTCTCCGGGGAGGGTCCACCACTCCCCATTCATCACGTCGACGACTCGGTAGGCCTTTAGACGCTCATTGGCCCTTTCCTGGCGGTAGGTTGCGGTGGCTGCGGAGAAGAGGAACCCGCCGATAAGAATCATCCATATCCCAGACAGACCGAACAGGCGGAAATCAAAAATCGCGAGAGACCCGCCCCCGATGGCGATCGATCCGCCGATGAGTTGCCCCGCCCTTGCCGCAACCTGCGTCGCCAGCCAGTATCTACCGGAGAATCCCCAAATCACGGACCGCAACACCCTTCCTCCGTCCAGGGGAAACCCCGGAAGCATGTTGAAGACGCCCAGCATCAGGTTGATGCTCATCAGAAGACGGAATGCGACTTCCAGAGATGCGCTCGAATCCCGAAAGAAATACCACAGAGCGCCGAAGACCCCCGCCAGCAAAACGCTGCTCAGCGGCCCGACCACCGTGATTAGAAATTCGATGTAGGGCCGGCGCGCTTCGTGGGCCAGCTGCGAAACGCCGCCGAAGAAGAACAGCGTTATGCCCTGTACGGGGATGCCTTTACGGACCGCCACAAGGCTATGGGAAAGCTCGTGGGCAAGGACCGAAGCGAAGAACAGGACCGAGATTGCCAACGCCAATGTCCAACGTCCGAGGACCGTCCAGGTGGGATGAAAGTGGCCAAACTGGTTTCCAAGCAGGAGCGTAATCAGCAGGAAAACAAAGATCCAACTGAAGTGGATCTCAATGGGGATGCCGAAAATCTTAGCAACCCGGACGGTAGGTCCCATCGCTTATGTAAACCCGTCTCCAGAATCTTCGGTCACCATCGGATCTACCCCGTGGAAAGGATATGTCCGATGGCTACCTGTTCGTCATCTTCCGAACGAGGTAGCGTATGCGACCAATTTATAGACCAGCTTGGCCGCCGTGTAAGAACAGGCCGCCGGACCCTCAGCCGGGCTCAACTCCGTGATATCGAAGCCGACGATGCGTTTTGTCTCGGCGACGCGGCGCAACAACGAGACCAACTGGTACCAACCGAGGCCCCCCGGTTCCGGTGTGCCCACTGCTGACATCACGGCCGGGTCTAGAGCATCCAGGTCCAAGCTGATGTAAACCGTCGGTCCCAGTTTCCCGACGATATCTTCGATCAACTCCTGGTCGCCGCAAGACGGAGGCCAGTAAAAAGTCGGGACAGAGTTTGCGTTGATATAATCCCGCTCTTCCTGGCAAAGGCTGCGCACTCCAACTAATACGAGCGGGCACAACTCATGGATTCTCCGCGCCCCGGACGCATGTCCGAAAGGCGTTCCCATGTACTCGTCTCTCAGATCGGCATGGGCATCGATGTATAGGACGGAAAGATCGGGGTAGACCTCAAGATTGGCCTGGGCCGAGCCGATACATACGGAGTGCTCGCCTCCCAACACGCCGACTATTCTGCCGGGGCTGGTGTAACTGGCGACCGCCGCCCGCACCCGCTTGACCATCTGATCCGGGCCACCCATGTGGGGTTCAAGAGCCTGAGTAGTGTGGATACCGACCAACGAAACATCCAAATCAAGTTCGTGGTCGTAATCTTCAAGGCCATATGAGGCTTCAATCAGAGCGGCGGGGCCATTTCTCGCTCCGCCTCGCAGGGAAGTCGTGCTGTCGTAGGGTACGGGAATAAGCACTGTCCTGGCCTCGTCAAGGCCGCTGTTCTCTGCGGGGAGCGCCAGAAAGTTCGGAGGTATCCAGGGCAGGTGTTCCCGTTCAGACACGAGGGCGATCCGGCGAATTGGCGTCCAATGCGGTCCGCTGCTCTTTCACCTCGTTTCGTCCCTGATCGGAGTCCAGCCACTCCAAACCGCGGTCCAGCAGCCAGGTCTTGGCGTCTTGAAGCTCGAAAAGAGTCTTCACTTCCGCCAGAGCTTTGTCATGGTCGAAGGGCTGGCATGAAAATATGTCGATATTTACGTAATCGCGATTCGGGAAAGTGTGTATGCTTATGTGGCTTTCCGCAATGATTACAAATCCAGAGACACCCGAATCCTCGCTTTTGGGAGCATCGTATTTCAACACTTCCGGCTCGGTGATTCGGGTCATTCCCAAAGTTGGTGGACAATCGTACAAAAAGGAGCGGACTAATTCGGCGTCCCACATCCTATCGGGATTTCCACGGTATCCGTCGATCACCAGGTGCATCCTACCTCTCTCGGCCAATTTGCGCGATATCGCGGTTTATAGGGATACCCTACGCCTTGGCAAATCCACTAGTATGGAATATCATCACTTGCGATTACGAAATAATGCTATCGAATCAAGAGTAATTTTCACTCAATAACCGACGGGATGCAACCCTATGGTAAAGCAAGACTCAAAATCCATGATGATTCAGGCCTCCGGCCTAACCCATTACTACGGCCCATATGCCGCAATTGAAGACGTTAATTTCAATGTGGAGCGGGGGGAAGTGCTGGGATTCCTGGGACCCAACGGTGCGGGAAAGACCACCACGATGCGTATATTAACCGGGTATATGCCCCCAACCAGGGGCAAAGTTACCCTGGACGATTATGACATCGTAGAACAATCTCTGGAAGTGCGCCGCAAGGTGGGATACTTGCCGGAAACCGTACCCCTTTATACTGACATGTCCGTCAGCACCTACCTTAAGTATATGGGCACGCTACGCCAGATGCCGCCCAAGAACATCAAGCGCCGCATCTCCGAAGTTATCGATGTCTGCCGGTTGGGCGACTACCGGTCATCCCAGATCGGAAAGTTATCCAAGGGATTTCGCCAGCGTGTCGGCATAGCCCAAGCCATCCTACACGAGCCGGAAGTGCTGGTCCTGGACGAACCCACCATCGGTATCGACCCCATCCAAGTCGTTGAAACTAGGCGATTGATCCAGGACCTTGGCAAGGAACAGACCGTGGTGCTAAGCAGCCACATCTTGCCCGAGGTCAGCATGATTTGCGATCGGGTGCTGATTATAAACGAAGGCAAGATTGTAGCCGAGGACACCCCCAGCAACCTGGCCGAGAGGTTGCAGGGGTCCGAACAGATGGAAGTAGAGATCGGCGG
>CAXEOX010000161.1:0-6198 GCA_963997925.1 uncultured bacterium | reverse complement strand
TCGACATGCTCAGGGCGAACGGAACACAAAGCCTACCGCCCAACCGTGTCCCTCAGCCGCTGGCGGAAATCGTCTGGGACTTGCCGCAACCGCTCCCGGAACCCGGTATTCGCCCGATCCGACACTCGGTAGGAAGCCTCCAGCATCAACTCGATGCCGCCCATGAAATCGTCGATATGGATGTACTCAGCTTCTATCCCACCGTCCGGCGCACCATTGTGGTAGTTCCCCAAGGGGAAGGCGATACCGGTGGTCCGATACCCGTAAAGGGCAAAGGCACTGGCCTCGCAGGTACCGCCGCTCATCAATTGGCGCTGCACGTTGAACCCTTCCGGCCTGCTCTGCAACGTCTCCCGAGCGCGAATCAATGCTGATTCGGCCTCGGCGTCGAAGGTATATCCGGCGTCACCCACCCGCACCACCGGTCCGCTGCCCATCTCCGCCCCCGGCAGGGTGCGGCTGGACTCGGCGGACAGGACCAGGGTTTCAGACGGCAGGGTGCCGGCTTCAGCCATCAGCCGAGCGCCCACCAATCCCACCTCTTCGGCACGGGTAAAAACTCCGTAGACGTCCCCGTCCGGTCCGTTCTCGGCCAAGCGAGCCAAGACTGCAAGGATACTGCCACAGCCAGCCAGGTCGTCCACCGCCCGCATCCGGATGAAGTCACCGTCCAACTGGAAATCAGGAAGGTCGAATACGACCGTACAAGGCAAATCTACTTCCTGCGGTTGGTCCAGCTTGATGAGAACTTTGCGATTGCTTTCGGCCCCGTGACGACCGGCAGTCTCCGCTGGTAGGCGCTGCCCATCGGCCAAAACTACTTGGAGCCTTACTCCGGGTTCAAAACTGGAGGGTGGCACACCACCCAAAGCGTCGCCGACTAGGAATTCACCCTGGACCGCCACTGCTTCGAAGCCCGGGTGGTCCATGTGGGCGACCAGTGCCAAAGGCGGCACTTCCGAACTCTTGCCGGGGATGCGCACGATGATGTTCCCGAATTCGTCTATCTGGAAAGGCAGCGGCATCTCAGACAGAATCGCCTCGATCGCCGAAGCGACGCCGCTTTCGTAAAAAGCCACGGCGGGTTGGGCACCCAACCTAGCCATGATATTCAAAGCTTGGTCTCTCGCCATTGTCAAAACCACATCACCTTCGTTACGAATGGCGCGATTATATCAAGACAGGCGTTACGGAGCCATGGAGGCGTCGGAACTAAGGCGTGTAATAAACCTTCACCGGCGCCCAATCCAAGAAGTAGGTCGGGCTTCCCGATCCGTTGGTAGTCGCCCGGACGAGGAAGAGATCATCCGCAAATTCGGATGACGCCCACGTCCTCCCCCAGGCATCAGAGGAGCTTCCCAAAACCACCGATCGCTCCGAAGTGCTTTCCACTGCGTCGGTTTTGGCCGCCGTCCATGAAGCGCCGTTGTCCCAGGACAATTCTACATCCATGCTGTTGCCACCACCCAAGGCGCTCAACCACCAGTCCAGCTTCACTTCGATTCCGCTGACAGAACAACTGCTCTTCAGGGACATGCCATAAGTGGAGAACCGGTGCCGGTCCCCGTCGCCTCCAACATTAGACGCGGGAACGGAATCGTCGTCAAAGGCGTAAGTTGGATTCGTCTCGAAGCCGTCGCCATCCCCGCCCGTGTCGGCGGCATGAGCAGTGGGGCTCAAATAGCCGGTATTGCCAGTGACACAGATGCAACTGAAGTAGGCGGAATCCACTACGCCCAGAGGGGTGCCCACAACCAAGGTCCCACGAGTGTTGTCTTTGGGCGCCGAGGCCAGGGTGAAGGTTATCGTTGCAGTCTCGCCGGGGTTCCAGGAGTTGGCGTCGCGGTCGTCGGGGCTGATGCTGACGGTCCAATCAGTGGTGTGCACCAAGCGGGAAACGACCTCGGTGTCTCCGCTGTCCGTGTACTGGACAAGAAGATCCATCTCCGTAAAGTCAGTGACCACGGTGTCCCCGTTGTTAGTTACCGTTGCGGTATAGGTGAGGCAATCCGCGGTGGTGTCCACAGGAGATTCAACATCGATATCCTTGGACTGACGGTCTTCCAGTCGGCGTGCGAAGTCCTGATGAGCGTCCACCTGAGTGTTCCAAGCGATGTCCAGTACCTGAAAGACCAGGACGGTCACCAACATGAAAATGGCTATGGCAACGAGGCCGGATACCGCCTCATTCACGGCTTGCGCCCTCGCGGAGGTCTACTCCTGTGGAAGTAAAGGCCCTCAGATGGAGTAAGTATTGCCACGGGGTTTGACTGCGCTGCCCAATCCCGGTTAAATCGAAGCGCCGTGGGACACTCCCTCAAGGGTAGTTAGTCTGGGAGAGCTTTGGTACACCGCCTCCCCTTCACGGCGCTGGCGAGCGGCCCATAACGTGCCCAGCGAAAGGACCAAAGCAACGCCGGTACTGAGAAACAATACCGGTAGATTGGACTTAGCCTCTTCGCCAGTTACTCTTGAAGGGATCGCTGCCGTAGCCGCCAGATCCTGCCAAGGCACAACGAGCGCGCCTGGCAAGGCCCCAGACGTGGACAGCTCAAATAAAGGCGTCGACGCACGGGGAGTTTCAACGGCAGGCCCCGGCCCCCAAGCGAACATCAAGGCCAACAAAGCCGTGACAATCAATCCCGCCGTGGTTCCCAGAACCAACCATAGCTTAAACCTCGGCGCCAAACGCATAGTTTGCATAAACCGATCCCTAACCTTGAACTCTTAATTTCTCTAACTACCCAATCGATCCCTAGGATTAAATTTAGGCCTAAGAGCGCTTAAGTTCAAGCCGCGGCTCGGCAATACGTCGGATGATAAGCCTAGATGATTCCCTGCTCCCTCAGCATGTCAAGATCTTCCGGTTCAAGTCCCAGATAGTGGTGATAGACCTGGTCGTTGTCGTGCCCCAAAGCCACCGACCCCCGCCATACCTTGCCCGGAGTCTCCGAGAACTTGGGAGTGAAGCCTACACCCTTGACCTTCCTCCCCAACTGTTCATCCTCCCATTCGATGTGCATATCTCTGGCTTGATAGTGAGGGTTCTCGTCCATATCCTTGGCGCTCATAACCGGACAACATGCTACCTGGGAGGCGTTCATGATTTCTTCAACTTCCTTGATGCTCCGCTCTTCCACCCAGCCACTAATCACTGCGTCAAATTCCTCGCCTTCCACGGAGGCCGTGTCATTATGGGCTGTGATCCATTTTGGATCGGCCGGGTCGATGCCGAGAATCAGGCACAGTTTGTCGAAGACGGTGCCCACCGCAGCGATAATCACCCATCCGTCCCGGGCATGGTAGGCGCCGAAGGGTTGGATCCGGCTGCCTTTATACCCGGCTCGCTCACGGTTTATGCCCAGCTCGTAATAAGCCATCATCGTTCCCGACAATATCTGGTGGACCGCTTCGTGTTGGGCAAGATCGATGACTTGTCCCCGTCCGGTGCGTTGGGCGTGGATGTATCCAGCCAGAGACGACCACATGCAGAAGAGGGCGGTGATGTAATCCGCAGACAGTGGAACCGCGGTCATGGGCGGCTGCGGTTCCGGGGAGCCGTTAAGGTACATCATCCCCCCGAACGCCTGGCCGACAACATCGTAGGACGCCCGGCCCAGGTAATCGGCATGGCCCGTCTGTCCGTAACCCGACACATGGGTGATTACCAGTTTGGGGTTGGCCGCCAGCACCGTCTTGTCATCCAGACCCCATTTGTCGTAGGTGCCAGCCTTTGAACTCTCCATCCATATGTCCGCCTTGGAAGCCAACTCCAGGAACATCTCTTTGCCCTGGGGAGCGCTCAGATCCAGGGTGACACAGAAGGTATTGCGGTGCTCCTGTACCCAGGTGGTGCTGGTGGTAGTGCCGTCATCAAGTTCGAGAGGCCGCCCTAGCCGCCTCCACACATCCCCGTCTCGGGGTAATTCAACATGAATCACCTCCGCCCCCATGTCGGCTGCCAGCGCAGCGGCGAAGGGTTGAGCGATGATGGTGCCGGTGGACAAGATCCGAACTCCTTGCAGCGGTCCGAACTCTTCAGGCACCAACGTAGGTTTTTGGATATCCAATGCGCTCCTCCCTATAGTGGCATATCGACTGAGAAACAAGAAGCTCTGATCTAATGCATGAACCTAGCCAGCATCAGCAGGCGCGGAAACGCGGCATCAATCCAACGCAGGAGCGTCGGAAGCGCGGCGGCGGGAAAACCGTCCCAGGTGCAGCCGGTAGCGAAGCACGTTGGCGCCGCAGAGAAATATCCCCTTCAGAACCTGCCGCTTATCCAACTTGCTCTCCCCCGATAGCCGGCCCGTGAATATGATTGGGACTTCTTTAATCTTGAATCCGGCCGCCATAACCAGCAACGTGGACTCCGCCATGAACTCATAGCCGCTACCTTTGGCTCTCGACAATACCGCCTTCGCCGCGCTGCGGGAAAACACCCGGAAGTTGGTGGTGCATTCCTTGGGAGCACCGGCAGTCCAGCGATAAGTCAGGTTGGCCACTCTACTGAGCAACCGGCGTTTAGCATCCCAATTCCGAACCCCGCCACCGGATGCGTAACGGCTACCCTGAACCATGTCACAACCGCCCGCCTTCATCGCCGACAACAACCTAGGGACATCCTCCGGATCGTGAGACCGGTCCGCGTCCATAGTCATCACGTACCGGGCGCCGGTGTCCAACGCAGCGGCCATCCCCGCCTGCAACGCCGACCCCAACCCCAGACGGCCAGGGCGGCTCACGACGGTGATATTTCCGAACTGCTCGGAAAGCTGCTGGGCTATCCGACCCGTTCCATCCGGACTGTCGTCATCCACCACCAAGTGCAAGTCTTCGCCCGATTCTTCCAGGGCTTCCACCAGTGGAGGAAGGTTTTCGGCCTCGTTGTAGGTTGCCAAGACCAGAGTCAATTCCGGCAAAAGCGTCGCTCTCCAGAGTGATTCCTGCCCGGCTAAGGGCGTCCGTATTATAGAACGGCATCGAACAACTCACACCCTTCGGTGGATGCCCAGAAAGTCCGATGCTATACTGCCCCTGCCAAAGCTAACAAGACGCGGAGTGACAAATCTCCGCCACCCAAACCTAGATCTAATCCGGCAATAACCAGGAGGAACGAAGTGCTCGAACAATTCAGGGTTAACTTGGAAGAAGCTGAGATGGTCCACGGGGAAGAACTGGGCAAGACCGTGGCCAACATCTTTCAGAAACTGGGAGTGCCACCCGAGGATGCCAAGTTGGGCGCCGACGTTCTAGTTCTGGCCGACCTGCGGGGCGTCGACACCCACGGCGTCTCCAACATGCTCAAGAGCTACATAACCGGCTATCAGAACGGACAGATCAACCCCCGTCCCGACTGGAAGATTGTCCGCGAGTCGCCCAGCACCGCGACCATTGACTCGGACCGGGGTCTGGGCACCATCATCACTCCCAAAGCCATGGACATCGCCATCGAGAAGGCCAAGAACGTGGGACTGGGGATGGTGACCATCGGCAACGCCCGCCACCTGGGCATGGCTTCCTACCATTCCATGAAAGCCCTAGAGCACGACATGATTGGCATCTGCATGACCAGTTGCCCTCCATCAGTGCTACCGACCTTCGGAGCCGAACCCCGGCTGGGCACCAACCCCATCGCGATAGCAGTCCCGGCCAGGAACGAGCCTCCCTTTGTTTTCGACGCAGCGACCAGCACGGTGGCCGCAAACAAGATAGGAATCGCCCGGAGACTGGGCAGCAAGCTTGAACCAGGGTGGCTGGCCGATGCCGAGGGCAACCCCATCATGGAGGAGATCGACGCTCCGGATACCTACACCCTCTTGCCCCTGGGAAGCACCAGGGAATTGGGTTCCCACAAGGGCTACGGTCTTTCTTGCATGGTGGACATCATGGCCGGACTGCTCACTGGCATGGGCTACGGGGTATCTCCGGGCCGTCCCAACTTCGGTCACTACGTCGCCGCCTACAGCATCGACGCCTTCACTCCGGTGAACGAGTTCAAGGACCAGATGGACGAGTGGCTGCAGATGATGAAAAGCACCAAACCAGCCCCCGGCCACGACAGGGTTCTGGTGGCAGGACAACCCGAGGCTGAGGTTGAGGAAGTACGCCGGAAAGAGGGCATACCGTTCCATCCGGAAGTCGTTGAGTACATAAGGGACACCTGCGCCGAGATGTCAGTGGAGTGTTTCGTGTAGC
>CAXEOX010000160.1:0-6250 GCA_963997925.1 uncultured bacterium | reverse complement strand
GTTGGGGTCTCCGAAGTACACTGAAAGGGTCTCACTCTTAGCGCCGGAGCTTATGCCGGGACCTCGCATATTGGTTTTGTCTCGGGGACCGTCGCCGAACGGGATCCCTGCGTCCTTGATGGCCTGGAAAGACCGGTCGAAATGGGCGCGGTCCATGGCGAAGGCGTAATGGATGCCGGGATTAGGAATCTCGTCAAACCGCTGTAGGTCCAAGGTAAACGAATCGTTGAGGCGAATGACGGCAAAACGGTCATCCATGCCTGCCTTGCCATCATATTGAAACCCTAACACTCGGGTATAAAATTCAACCGACTCATCTTGGTCTTTCACCGGAACTATCGTATGGTCCAGCATCGCCGACATTGCTTCACCTCTCTATTTTCACCTGTTCGGTGTGATTCATTACGGCAAAGTAGGTAAATCGGTTGTGGCGATTATCCTCCTTAACGAACCTTCCGTCAAAAACACGACTAGGTACAGGAGTGTGTAATAATGCACGGGATTCAACATCGAAGCCGGAAGAACGAGTTGAGAAATCTCCCGATTTCACAAGCACCGGTGGTTGGATGGCCCAACGACGCTAGAATCGCCGTCTCCGAAGGCCCGGGCAATGAGCTTCAGATAGACATTCCATGTAGCGGTAGATAGCCAACTGAGGAGAGTTAACGATGCCAACTAGGCAAATGACAGCCAATGCGTCCCATCTGATAGTCGAGCAACTCGCAGCGTCGGGAGTTAAATACGTCTTCAACAACTCAGGTTCGCGCGAAGCTCTGTTCTTCAACGAGCTTCACTCGCGGTCTGATATCCACGGCATCCTTGGACTCCACGAAGGCGCGGTTACCGCCATGGCCGGGGGTTACACCCAGGCCAACTTGGCGCCCGGTGTGATGGTCGTTCACCTGGGAGCGGGCCTAGCCCAATGTATGGGACAACTGATCAACGTTTGGACGGGCAGCTTGCCCGTAGTCGTGATTACCTTCGCCGGAGACACGGGCAGCTTTGCGGACAGGATAAGTCTGGACCTCAGCCACAATGCCGGCCCAACGGCCATCAGCGCCCCTATGACCAAAGCCAGCTGGACGGTGATCGAGCCTGAAGGACTGCCGGCTGCCATCGAGCGCGCCCTCCGGGTTGCCATGACTCCTCCTGTCGGCCCGGTGCACCTGGCGGTCTATGACCGGTTACTCGGCCCGGAGCAGTTCACGGCGAACATTATCGAGGGCAGCTTGCCGGAGGTCCGCACGGGTTATCCATCCGACACTGATGTTGAGCAAATCGCCCGAGCCCTACGCGATGCTAAACGCCCACTCCTATACACCGGCGACGGTATCTGGAAAAGCGGCGCGGATGCCGAAGTCACTGCCCTGGCCGAACGTTTCGGCATTCCAGTCGTGGGCGAGTTGCGCGGCGTCTCCATCAAGCATCCGCTTCACTGTGGCGGACGCCGTCTTGAGCAGGCAGGCGATATCGACCCCGACCTCATCCTCTGTTTCGGTGTGCGCCACAACGGCGCCGGTACCGCTGACGACTATGCTGCCTTCTTCAACGATGCGCGCATCATTGCAGTAGGCTCAGACGTTGAGAATCTCCAAAATCTCCCAGGCTTGGACCTTGCAGTCCTGGCCGATGAAAAGCGCACGGCACAGCGCTTGCTCGAGCTAACCGACTCGCCTTCGGACGATCTCGCGGACCGTCGAGCCTGGGCAAGAGAAGAAGCTGCATCACTCCGCGCCCGGCGGCGGGACGCCGCCCGGTCGATTCCCCAACAGCAGGGCAAGGTGCGCCCATATGTACTTGCGGACGCTCTCGACAATGCCCTAGAGCGGATCGGTGGTGGGCTGGTGACCATTGAGCAATTCGCCGTCGCCCAAGACATACTTGAGAACACCGGGGATGCCGGCAACAACGAGTACATCAGACCCGCCGGTGGCTCGGAAGGTTACGGTATGGGCGCCGCCATCGGAGCGAAGCTCGGCGCTCCCGGCAAACCGGTCGTCGGTCTCGTGGGAGACGGTTCACTTTATTACTCGGACTCCGCCCTCTGGACGGCGGCAAGCCACAGCATCCCAGTGCTTTACGTAATCTCCAACAACGGGGCCTACGGAATCGTGGCAGGGGCCTTTGGCGGTGCGGATGCCGACATGAAACGAACCGGGGAGTACCGGGGCGTCGTCTTAGACAACATAGACCCGGTCAAACTCTCGGAAAGCTTTGGTGTCGAGGCCCTGGATGCTACCGACGAGTCAAGTATCGCCAGCGCCATTGAACACGGCCTTAAAACGGTGGAGGAGGAGAAGCGCCCCTTCCTGCTGAACGTCCATCTGCCCATCGGCCTGCCTGAGGGTGGACGCCCCAAAGCGCCGTATAGCTTCAGCGATGACGTGAGCTAAAGACATCGTCTGATTCTGTTTTTACCGGGAATCGGAAATTGTTGCCGTGAAGCGACTGCGGCGCAATCGCTGCATCACGCTTGACAGCACCAGGTCAACCACGAACCAAGTCGCGAGAAAAGCACCGGTTTCCAAGAGAAAGCTGTGGAATTTGTAAAACAGCTCGGCGATGAGCAAGGATGATCCAAAAGCCGGGGCCTGCTCTGAGAGTAAACGCCGCACCGGTAGAGCTCGAATCAGCGAGTATATAGTGACTCCTTCGTGGTTTATGCCTGCGGGCTAGATTCACCCTGTGGATGATAGGGCATCGTACCGCTTTTCGGCAACATTCCCTTTTTCTTCATACGTAAGCCGATGAGTCCATTGCGC
Source organism: uncultured bacterium (assembly GCA_963997925.1). Taxonomy (GTDB): domain Bacteria; phylum Chloroflexota; class Dehalococcoidia; order Lucifugimonadales; family UBA3495; genus UBA11650. The sequence continues at coordinate 3,488 of CAXEOX010000160.1, read as the reverse complement.
GTGAAGGTCCAAGTACTACTACGCCCCGTTCCGCCAGACTCCATCTAGGATCCGGCGGGAGGAGCGGCGCTGGGGATGATAGCGGGAATACCCAACTCCTCTACCAGACTTACAAACCGGAAGACGTCATTCTCGACCACATCTTCCAGAAGCTTGAGCTGGACTTCGATACTGGTGGAAACGTCCTGGAATACCTCACCGGCCTGTTTGGGGGGCGCAAAGTCGGCGCTTGCCACCACGGCGACGATTTCGGCCAGCTTGCGGTTCAACTTCACCGGCAAATTAAGCCGGTCCCGCGCCCCTTTGTGCTCCACCTGCACCAACTCGTTTTCGATCGCCGCTAATTTTTCTTTCAGGGGGATCGCCGCGCTCGCCACAGCCTCTGCCGAGGAGTGGGACTCGGCCCTCTGCTCCCACTCCTCCACCTGGCGCCGGATGTTACGAAGCTTGTTGATAGAGTCGTGGGTCTCAGACAACTTGTTCCGGATGCTGATGTGCAGGTCAAACTGGGAGTCGAAATCGGCCTGGCTGGCGACCACTCGAGGGTCTTTGACGATCTGAAATTCACGGGTTTGTTCCGTGCCGTCGACGGATAAGCTGAGCCGATAGTCTCCCGGCGGGGCCGTCGGGCCGGTGGTTATCTCTTCCGTAGTTTTGTCTCCGGCCACTTTCCTGGCGTCGGGGTAGCGCATGTCCCACACGAACCGGTTTATACCGGACACTGCGGGAAGCCGTGGCTCCTGGTCCACGTCGCCGGACTGACTCTCTGGAACGGTGCTGGTGAATGTATTTATCAGCTGACCCTGGCTATCGCAAACCTTCAGGGTCACCTCTCCTTCTGGGGCTTCCTTCAGATAGTAGGTAATGATTACTCCACGCGGCGGATTTTCACCCGCATCCAGGAATTGGCGCACTGTTTCACCGGCGGGACCCCTTTTTTCGGTGTATGCGACGTCGGCCCCTAGGGACAAGCGATACTGCTTGCCCTTGGAAGGTTTGCGGGACGCGGCGGGCGAACGAAGCCGGACCGAGGTGCGGGGTTGCAGCAGTTGGACCGGCGACTCCGCCAATTCGTTGGTAAGCTGTTGCAGGGTAGTCAGATCGTCCAAGATCCAGAAGCTCCGGCCGTGGGTAGCGGCGATTAAGTCATTATCTTTAACGGCCAGGTCGTAGATAGGTACGGAGGGCAGATTCCCTTGCAAAGGCGACCAGGCGCCGCCATCGTCGTAAGAGACGTAAACGCCGGTCTCGGTGCCAACGTACAACAATCCTCGGCGGCCCGGGTCTTCCCTGATGACCCTTGTGTAGTCGCTTTCGGGGATTCCTTGTGAAATATCGGTCCAACTCTGGCCATAATCCGAGGTCTTATAGAGCATGGGCCTGGTTTCGTCCAGTTTGTATCTGGTGGCGGCCAGGTAGGCAGTGGCAGGGTCGTGGGGCGATACTTCGATAATGTTGATGAGGGACCATTCCGGGAGGTCAGTGGGGGTAACTTCGCTCCATGTTTGACTGCCATCCCTGGAAATGTGCACCAAGCCATCGTCGCTGCCCGCCCAAAAAACCCCGGGTTCATGGGGGGATTCCACGAATGCGAAGATGGTGCCGTAGGTTTCCGCGCCCGAGGTGTCTTTGGTGATTGGCCCCCCTGATGTCTCCATCTTGGTGGTGTCGCCACGAGTTAGATCGGGGCTGATGGGCTCCCAGGTGCTCCCTTGATCGGCGGAACGGAACAACAGATTGCCGGCCACGTATAAGATGTCCGGGTCGTGGGGAGAAAACTGGACCGGGAAGGTCCACTGGAAACGGTGCTTCATCTCGTTGGCGCCCCGGCCTGTGCCCAGTTCCGGCCACACGGTGATGATTCTGACTTGGCCGGTAGCATGGTCGTACCGCACCAAGTTGCCGCCGCCTCCCGCGGAGCTTCCCACGGCGCCGGAAATAACGATGTTGGAATCCTTTGGATGGACTGCGATGTGGCCGCTCTCCGAATTGCCGACGGTGTAGCAGTCGCCCCAGGGAATGGCTCCTTTGTGGGTGCGGGAAGGAACGGAGATGGCCGAATTGTCCTGCTGCGTGCCGTATACCCGGTAGGGGAACTCATTGTCGGTGGCCACATGGTAGAACTGTGCAGTAAGCTGGTTGTAAATGGTAGACCAGGTTTCTCCGCCGTTTAAGCTAACGCAGGCGCCGCCGTCGTTGCCTTCAATCATTCGACGGGGGTTTCTTGGGTCAATCCAAAGGTCGTGGTTGTCGCCATGGGGTGTGGTCACCTGATCGAAGTTCTTCCCGCCGTCGGTGGACTTCCAAGTCTGATAGTTGAGGACCCACACAGTATCGGAATCTTGGGGATCGGCGAAGATGTGCTGGTAATACCAAGGACGCCCTTGGATGTCCTGGTTGTCGCTCACATTTTCCCAGGTGGCGCCGGCGTCGTCTGACCTATATAGGGCGGCGTCTTCGGACTCGACAGTCGCCCATACCCGGCCCGATCTGGCCGGCGACGCCGCGATCCCGATGCGCCCTTTCAGGCCTTGAGGCAGTCCAGGGTTCCCGGTTAGTTCTTGCCAGGAATCCCCGCCGTCAGTAGATTTGTAAATCCCGCTGCCGGGGCCTCCACTGACCAAACTCCACGGCGTTCGGTGGGCTTCCCACATCGCTGCGTATAGGATTCGGGGATTTGTTGCATCCAAGGAGAGGTCGATGGCGCCGGCTTCTTCACTGAGGAACAGCACTTTATCCCACGACTTTCCACCATCATGGGACCTAAAACGCCGCGCTGGCTGTTAGGACCAAATGCATGGCCTAAGGCGGCAACGTACACAATGTCGGCGTGTTCGGGATGGACTCTGATCCGGGCGATGTGCCGGGTGTCTTCTAGCCCCAAGTGAGTCCAGGTTTTGCCTCCGTCGGTGGATCTGTAAACGCCATCCCCATAAGAGACGTCCCCTCGAATGCACGACTCACCCATACCTGCGTAGATGACGTTGTGGTCGGAGTCGGCGACGGCGATAGCGCCTACAGCTGAGGTGCGAAAGAACCCGTCGCTCACGTTCTCCCAATAAGTTCCGGCGTCAGAGGTTTTCCAGACACCACCGGCGCAGGCGCCGAAGTAGAAGACCGCTGGATCCTCCGGGTCCCCGGCCACCGCGACCACACGGCCTCCCCTGGGAGGGCCGATGCAGCGCCATCGCATGGCATTCATCGGCTCAATTGTGGTCATACCGTTCACTCGCTCCTGCGACATAATGGCGCCTCCATATTAGCGTCCGGCTTATCTGCTACACCGAATCCATCTCTTGTAAGACGGCCAATTCCGCTTTAGATAGTCCTAGCTCACCACACAGGATCTCTTCGTTGTGCTCACCGATGAGAGGCGCCCGCCGAGAAATCTTCCAGGGCGATCCATTGAAGATCGCCGCTGAACCGGTGTGTCGAAATGTCTTGCCAAGCTCGGGGTACTCTACGTCTGTCCAGAACGCCCGGTCCTC
>CAXEOX010000159.1:0-6315 GCA_963997925.1 uncultured bacterium | reverse complement strand
TGAGTATTACTCGAGAGTGACAGGAAGTTCGATCTGAATGGACATCTTATCCGACATAAAAGTGGTGGAACTGGCCCATAGCCTATCTGGAGCTTTCTGCGCCAAGTTGTTGGCGGACCAAGGGGCTAGCACCATCAAAGTGGAGCCTCCGGCATGGGGCGACCCGGCGCGCCGGGAACCTCCTTTCATCGAAGGTGTACCCGATCCCGAGGGTTCCACTCTATTCTTAGCATTCAACACCAACAAACGCGGCGTTACATTAGACCTTGACCAGGCTACCGGTGTCGACTTGCTGCTGCGGTTGCTGGTGGACACAGACGTGCTCATCGAGAGTTATCCTCCTGGGCACATGGAAAACCTGGGGCTGGGTATCCCATTCTTGAACCAGACCAACCCAGGCCTGATTGTAGTGTCTAGCACCTATTTCGGTCAGACTGGACCGTATAGTAATTACCAAGGTGGCGACCTGGTGGCCCAAGCGGTGGGTGGCTTCCTCCATGCGGTGACCGGTTCGGCGGACCAACCGCCGATGGGAACCGCACCGGAGCAGATGGAGATTACCGCTGCCCGCAACGGCGTCATCGCCATCATGGCCGCATTATTCCAACGTCAAACATCAGGGAAGGGAAGCCATATAGACCTGTCCACCATGGAAGCCGCCATCAGCACCCCTTCGGGCCTCATCCATCCCTTTACCTTCACCGGACGAAGCCCGATACGAGGGGGTAGCGACGGTAATGTGATGGACGGCATGCATCTGCCCACTGCCGACGGCGAAGTGACACTGACTACCGCCGGAACCGGTGGGCGTGCCATGGAAGCCTGGGCAGAGTTCTTGGAGGAGCCGAAGCTGACGGACGCCAGATTCGCCACACTCCAGAGCCGCATGGACAATTGGGAAGAACTCCATAGTCTGGTGGCTACGCCTCTGTCTAAGCGGAATAACCTGGACCTGATGCGGGATGCGATGGCTAAAGGGTTAGTCATCGGCTTGGTGCAGAGCCCTCAACAAGTCGTGGACTCTCCCCATCTGGCCGAGCGGGGCTATTTCGTCGAGATTGACCATCCAGACGCCGGGAGCATGAAGTATCCGGGGCCCGGTTTCTTCCTCGACGGAGAGAATACTATGGGCAGCAGACCGGCCCCGTCTCTAGGCCAACATAACTTCGAGATATTCGGTGAAGAGTTGGGGCTAACGAACGAAGAATTAGGCCTGCTCCGCGCCGCCCGAGTGATTTAGTACCGATTGGTGTACTGAGCGGTTTCAACCTACCGTTCGCCCTGAGTCTGCCGAAGGGCCCTCACGCGGATGGGTGGTTCGATAGGCTCACCACGAACGGGGTCAGTGATGCTGGACTCCGCGCGTCAGTACTCGTAAAACATCTGCTGAATCTCTTCTCGATCGCTTGTGATGGTCAGGGCCAGCATCAATAGCACCCGTGCTTTCTGGGGCAACAGGTTGTCGCAAACGATGAATCCTTGCTGTTCCTTCTTGGGTGTCATGACCACCCGCCCAGCGGTTGACCGGGAAGCCAGAACCACAGGCATGCCTTCCGATACCGCTTCAGCCGCTGCGTCGACTACCGCCGGTGGAAAAGTGCCGCCACCGAACCCGGCCAACACCAACCCCCCCGAGGCATTTGCCCGCACTGCGTTCACCAGCAGGCCATCGGCGCCCCCGTATGAATAGACGATGTCCACCCTCGGCAGGTTGGTTGACTCGGTAAGGTTGAAGGGCGTGGCTGTGGTGTGCTTCCTGATGGGCGCACGGTAAAAGACGACCTTTCCGTCGGAATCCGCATAACCCAGAAACCCCAGTTCGTTGGGCCGGAAGGTCTCAACCCGAAACGTGTTGGCCTTGGTCACGTCCCTACCGCAGTGAATCTCACTATTCAGCACCGTGAGCACTCCCATCCCCGACGCCTCGGGACAAGCTGCGATACGTACGGCCTCCAACAGGTTAAGATCGGCGTCGGTTCCCAGGGACGTCGGTGGCCTCATGGCGCCGGTAATCACCACGGGTTTGTCCGACTTCACCGTCAAATGCAGAAAATAAGCGGTCTCTTCCAGCGTCGCGGTTCCGTGGGTCACCACCAGTCCGGTCACCTCCGGCTGTTCCCGGAATGTCCGGTTGATCCTGTTAGCCAGGCTCAGCCATTCCGGTCCTCCGATGGCCGTGCTGCCTACGCTGATTAAATCCTCCGCTTCGATTCTGGCGATGTCCAATACCTCCGGGATCCGGGCCAACGATTGATCGATGGTGATGTGCTCTCCTAACTCGGGATAAAGGATGTAGTCCATGCGGTCCGGACCCACACCGGCGATACTGCCACCGGTGGCTATAATCTTCACTAGTGGTTTGGTAGTGGTCATGGGTATCCTCCAGGCTAGGGATTTGGGCGTAGGTTCAGTCGAACACTATATCTGGGCATTGATACCCGTATCAATGCTGGTAACCGGGTAGAGTATACGACACGAACTAGAGGATGATTCTACGGCCTTGCCTCAATCATAGACAAATCCCCCTAGCTAACGTTAACATTCCCCCTGCGTGAATAGCGAGCGTGGACAGAGGTGACTTAGCCTTGTGGTAGGCTTGGCTGGACTAGACCGAACGAAGGGAAAAATGAACATGCAATCAACTATCATCGGCGCACCGGTAACCCAGATCGAGGGGCCGTCAAAAGTCACGGGACAAACGCGCTACGCCGCCGACGTGGATCTGCCCGGCATGCTTTGGGGCAAGATTCTGCGTAGCCCCCATCCCCACGCCCGTATCGTGGGTATCGATGCTTCCAAGGCCTGGAGTGTTCCCGGCGTTAAGGCCGTTGTCACCGGACAGGACGCCCCTGGTCATCTGATGGGGAAGGTCCTTCGGGACATGCCGGTTCTCTGCTGGGACCGCGTCCGTTACATCGGAGATCGGGTCGCGGCGGTGGCAGCGGAGACGCCCGAGGCCGCCGAAGAAGCTATATTGCTCATCGAAATTGACTACGAGCTGCTTCCGGCGGTCTTCGATCCCATGGAAGCAATGAAGCCGGACGCGCCGCTGATCCATGAAGACGTGGCTTCGTATGTAGGCGCCCCCGTCGACGTTCTCGCGACGGACGTGCACAACGGCCAGACCCGCCTCGCCTGGGCTAAAGGCGATCTGGACGAAGGGTTCCGCCAGGCCGACATCATCTTGGAGCACTCCTTCGCCGTCCCCAGCCGTCACCAAGGCTACTTGGAGCCTTTTGCCAGCGTCATATCCATCGACGACACGGGCCGAATCCAAGCCTGGTGTTCCAGCAAAGCCCCCTTCCGAGCGCGGTTGCAGTTGGCCCAAGCCATGGGGCTGCAAGACGAAGACATCCGGGTAAACGTCGTTTCAGTGGGAGGAGATTTCGGGGGGAAGGGAGACACTCGTGATCTCCCCGTCGCCTACCTCCTGGCGAAGATGTCCGAACGCCCGGTGAAGATTGTCATGAGCTATTGGGAAGAGCTGACCGCTAGTAACCCCACTCATCCCACATTCGTCACCATCAAATCGGGAATGACCCGGGATGGGCGTCTAACGTCTCGTGAAGTCCGCACGGTGCACGCCAGCGGCGCATACGGGGCCATGAAACCCAGGTCGTTCCTCTCCACGTCCCACTACGTCGGCGGGGGGTACAAAATTCCCAACGCGTCTTTCGAGTTCCTACAGGTGTGCACCAACACCACGCCGGGCGGGTACTTCCGAGCGCCGGGGGCACACCAGTACACCTTTGCCCTTGAGTGCCACACCGACCTACTGGCCAGAGAGATTGGGATGGACCCGGCCGAATTCCGGCGGATGAACTTAGTCGACGCAGGCGATGAGGACGCCGTGGGCCGGGACCTGCGGGTGGCGGATGTCCGGCCCGTGTTGGAAGCCGCCCTGGAAGCAGGCGGGTGGGGAGAACCAAAGGCCGCGCCGAACCGGGGCAAGGGAGTCGCCATCTTCGGACGACAGATCGGCGGCGGCGCGGCCGGAACGGTGATAACCGCTGAAGCAAATGGCACGTTCACTGTCCTCAGTCCGACGGTGGACGTGGGCACCGGCACGCACACCATCGAACAGCAGATGGTAGCTACCGAGATGGGCGTTCCCCTCTCCAACGTAAGAGTGAGTCAGGGCGACACTGACAGCACTCCCTTCGACGAAGGTCCCAGGGCCAGCCGGGTAACCTACACGGAGGGCCAAGCGGTCATGAAGGCTTGCGAGCAGATGAAGCAGGCGATACAAGACGGCGCCAACTTGCCGCTGACCATCACCTTCGAACACGACGCCCCTCAACCGGAAGACGTCATGTATTTCAGCGCCCAGGTCGCTGAGGTGGAAGTTGACCCGGAGACCGGCCAGGTTAAGGTCCTGCGAGTGGTGACGGCTCATGATGTAGGCACCATCATCAACCCGATAGCGCATCAAGGCCAGATCGACGGAGGATTCGTTACTGGGCTCGGTCTGGCGGTAACCGAGGAATTGGTTACTGAGGGCGGCCAGGTCCTCAATGGAAATCTGGGGGACTACAAGCTTCCCACCATCGCCGACATCCCTTCTCTGGAAACAGTGCTGGTGCAGACCGGAGGCGGAGAGGGACCGTATCAGGCGAAGTCGATCGGCGAATTGGCCAACAACGCCACCGCAGCTGCCATCGCCAACGCTGTCGCCGACGCAGCCGGTGTACAATTGTTCGAGTTACCGATTACTGCTGAAAGAGTCTACGCGGCTCTTATTTCAAATATAGAGGCCTAACGAGGCCTGTTTAACAAAAGAGGAGAGAGGATTTCAATGAGCATCTACCGTGTCTATCCTACCGACGATGGGGAAAGTCATATTGAGGAAGTTGACTTGGCCAATTATCCTGAGTTGAAAGCATTGATGAATGTCGCCCAGGTCGGCATACACGAGTTTCCCGAACTGCGGTTGATGGACTTCCATCCGCTGACCGAGCGAAGGCTAATCATCCATTTGCGGGGTGAAGTGGAGTTAGAGTTGAGCGACGGGAGCAAACAGATATTCGGCCCCGGCGACGCCCGCCTCATGGAAGACATACACGGCAATGGCCACCACCATCGAGACCTGAGTCCGGTGATTCAGGCCGTGGTCGTGCTGGAAGACTAATCCCAGGGGGCTAAACATCTATCGAGTAAACCCGTTTGGCGGTATCGTGGAACATGGAGGCTCGTTCCGAGGCTGAATATCCTTGGGACAGCCGCTTAAATGCGTTGAAAATCACGTTGTACGAGTAGGATATTTTGTCCACCGGGAAGTTGCTCTCGAACATGCACCGGTCCGCGCCGAACTGTTCGATGCAGTGGTTCATCAGGGGAGCCAGCGTTCCGGCCAGTTCCTCCGACCCCACCGGGACATCCCGTGCCGCCCAGTCGTAGCCGTACCGCGCTTGCCCCACTCCACCTAGCTTCATGACGATGTTGGGGCATTTGGCGACCGTCTCCACGCCCTTGCGCCACTCGGCCAGCACTTCGTCGTCCCGGTTGGCGTAGGGCCCCACCCGTAGTAGCCCGCCTACATGGTTCAGCACGATGGTCAGATCGGGTACGGCGTTGGCGAAATCGGCTAGTTCATGCAGTTGGGGGAAGTACAGGGAGTTCTCCAGAACAAACCCCATCTCGGCCATGACCCTGGCCCCGGCACGGTAGCCATCGGTCCCCAATGCGCCCTGTATCTCCCGGTCCAGCAGATCCGGGCTTGGGTCCCAACCCACCGAGTGCCGGATGCCTCGGAACCGGTTGGGGCTGGCAAGCTGCATCGCCTCAAGCACCGGGCGCACACCCTCGCCCAGTTTCAGATCGGCCTTGCCGATGATGGCGGCGGCGGCCCGGCCCGGCCCGTGGGTCCCAGTCGCGCTCTCGTCGGCAATCTTCTGCACGAACTCCACCTCGCCCACCGGACGCATCTCCTCCGGACCATCCGTCCGGTATTCGGCCCTAACCTCGATGAACACCGTGGAGCGGACGTTGTGACCGCTATTGATGTCGGCCGAAATTTCCGGAAGCAGGTACTCCTGATATGCCAGCGGCTCGGGCCGGTGCGTCCACAGATGATGATGAGGGTCGCAGATGGGCAGGTCCGGCTCCAAAGTAGCTTCCTGAGTTTGTGCCAACCAAGCAGCGTCTCCGATGGGCATGATTATTCCTCCGATTTGATGGTCTGTGATTGGGGATTGTTCCCAGGCTACAGACTGATTTTCGCGTAGCACTTCGCCAAGTTGAAAGGTAATTCCGGTGCATGGTTCGACAAGCTCAGGACGAACGGGAACGGGATCGCCTTATACCGTTCGTGGTGAG
>CAXEOX010000158.1:0-6319 GCA_963997925.1 uncultured bacterium | reverse complement strand
ATGAGCCTGTCGCACTCCCGAACTTGTTCAATGATATCGGCCGGGCTGCCGACCCAGGCCGCGCCCTTGGCCACCTGGGATTCAAAAGTCTCTTGGCCAAGGGCCGCTACGATTTTGTCATAGCCTGGGTAGTCTGCCGAGTTAACGCCGTCGGTCCAGGTCTTCAAGTACCGGTTCAGGGGACCACGGGCCAGGTTGGCGGCTTCGGCGCTGTCAGGGTGGCATAACATGTGAAAAGCCATCATCACCAGGCCTCGGCCCGGATGTCCGGCCGACTGCCAGTTCTCACGGTAGATTCCCGTTAGCTCCGCCATCTGCCCGCCAGCCATTGGGATAGCCATTATTCCGTACCCGTTGCGGCCTGCTCGGGCGAATGACTCCGGGCTGCCGACGGCTGCGATCCAGAAGGGAGGCCGTGGCTGCTGTGTCGGTCTCGGCAGAGAGGTGACATCGGCGAAGGAGTGGAATTTTCCTTCCGCAGTAACATTCTCTTCTTCCAACAGGCGGCGGACCTGCTCTACTCCTTCTTCGAATCGGGCGCGGCTCTCGTCCAAGCTTACTTTGAAGCGAGCGAATTCGTGGGGAAGGAAGGCCCTGCCAAACCCCACTTCGGATCTGCCACCGGAGATGGCGTCCAGCATGCCAATCTCTCCAGCGAGTTTCAGGGGGTTGTTGAAAGTGGGCAGCACGGCTCCGGTGATGAGCCTGGCTTTTTTCGTCAGCATGGCGGCTGCGGAAAGGAATACTATAGGGTTGGGGCTGTATCCCCCATAAGGATGAAAGTAATGCTCCACGGTGCGGACCGAGGTGTAGCCAAGTTCGTCGCACAATCCAACCAGGTGTAGGGCCTCGGCCCAATAGTCCGCACCTGACTGTTCGCCGGGGCCTAAGTCGGGGAAAAACTGGATGCCGAACTCCATGGGGCCACCTCCATGCCGGTTCGGGGGTTCCCTGTAGTCAGACGCAGCGTCGAGTTAAAATGAGATGAGATGGTGCCGATTATACTATGAACCACAACGTCAGATTCAGCGTCCGCATCCACCAGAGAGGCTATAGCTTCGAGGCGTTGAAGCAAGTCTGGCAAGAGGCGGACCGATTGGGATACCACTCGGCCACCCTGTTCGACTTGCTCAACGGCGATCTCTTGGAATCCTGGACGACCCTCTCCGCTCTAGCGGCGGTCACCGAACATATCCGGCTAACTCCCATGGTGCTGGCCAACACCTACCGTCCTCCGGCTTTGCTAGCCAAGATGGCGTCGACGCTGGACGTCATCAGCGGAGGGAGGCTGGAGTTGGGAATCGGCGCGGGCGGTGGGCGGGGCGACCATCAGGCCTCAGGCTACGCATTCCCTTCTACTCGCGTCCGGGTTGCGATGCTGGAAGAGGCCATGGAGGTCATAAAAAGGCTTTGGACCCAACCGAAAGCGGACTTTCAGGGAACCTACTACACTCTGGACCAAGCCTCCAACGAACCCAAGCCGTTGCAGAAACCCCATCCCCCTTTGCTGATTGGCGGGCACGGGGAAAGGTACTTGCTCAAAGCAGTGGCCAGACATGCCGACATCTGCAATATTGGATCTGAGATGAGCCTGGAAGAGCACCGGGCCAAGCTGGATGTTCTTGAGCGGTATTGCCGTGAAGTTGGCCGGGACCCAGCAGAGATCGAAGTCACCCACAACGCCCGGCTAATCATATCGGAGAATCAGCAGGCGTTCGACAGCAAGTCCGCTCATGCGGCGTCTCATGCCAACACGAGCGTGAGCGACTACAAACAGTCCATCTCGGGTGCCATCGCCGGAACGCCGGAGCAATGCATCCAGCAGATAGAGTCCTACGTGCAAGCCGGAATCAGGTACTTCATGCTGATTTTCCAGGATCCGGTATCAGTCGAAGACCTACAGCTCTTTGCCAGAGAAGTGATGCCCCACTTTGCAACTCGGTCCTAACCGACCCGCGCCAGCATCTCCTCGATGGCCTGGTTGACCTCTTGGGGTTTCTCGGCCATGGGGAAGTGACCGGCTCCGGATATCTTCAGGTACTTGGAGCCGGGTACCGATTCGTGAATCTCCAGTTCGTATTCCGGTGGTTGCCCCGGATCATCCACTCCTCGAATCAGCGTTAGAGGCGTCTTCAACTCGCCGATGCGGTCGGCAACGTCGAACTTGTCGATGGTCACGATATCGTCGTGCTGGGAGATGGGGCCGACCTTCTTGTGGCACTCCATCAGCCGCTCCCGTAGATCCGGGTCGACGAACATCATGGCGTGGCGCTGGTATTCCAGCCACTTCTCGTAGGCTTCCGGACTCTTCACTGCGTCCAGCCGCATGTTCAGGGCGTCGGGTCCTCTCCCCTTGGAACGCATGGACACGGTCATCAATACCAGACCTTTGACCTCTTCGGGGTAGTCCAGAGCGTATTGGAGGGCGATACAGGAGCCTAGGGTGAAGCCCACCAGTATCAGATCGGAGCGGAGGTCCTGAGACCATAACCAGCCCCGCAGCCACTCGGCATAACGAGCGATGTCGTTGCATGACTTGCCCTCGGGATGGCCTGGCAAGTCGGGTGCTAGGCTACCTGGAAAGTGGGACAGTTGGTGGGCGTATCCTTCTCCGCACGCCCCGGCGCCCGGACCGTGGATGAATACTAGTTGAGACATTGCTTTTCTCCTGGCGGGATCTCGGCATAGCTAAGCCCCGTTAAATGGCGAATCATGCCATTCTAGGCACCTTTGGGAACCGGGGTCAAGCTGGATCATTCGTCGGCGATAACTCATTGGTCGGGAAACGTTAGCCTGCATCAGTGGAGGATTTGCATCGTGCTACAATTGTCAAAATCATATCCGGACACCCACATGGAGGATTCCAATGGCCTCTGCCAAATCCGTAGATGTCACAGTTTGGTACGACTACACTTGACCCCATTGCTACATCGGCCTAGGAAGGCTCGACAAAGTGGCACAGGACAATGCGGTTAACATAACCCGCCGCCCCTATCTATTGGCTCCCGACCGTCCACCGGAAGGTGAAGCTCGCCAGATGCGCGACGGTGAGACCGAGAGCGAAGTCGCGCCCCACATGAAAGAGCGGGCAGACAACTTGGGTCTGAAGATATGCCGACCCAGTTGGTCGCCGAACACCATGCTGATCCACGAAGCCACCGCATACGCCCGTGAGAAAGGATTGGATGACGAGTTTCATCACGTTGCCGCCGGGGAATTCTGGACAACTGGAGTCGATCTGTCCAGCATGGCGGTGCTGCAAGGATTGGCCGAGAAGGCGGGCCTGGATTGGAGCGAGCTTTCGCCCCGTCTCGAATCGCGCCAGTACAGCCAGCAGGTGCTGGACGAATACCAGGTGGCCAGAGACCAAGGCGTGACTGGTACCCCCACGTATCTGATCGACGGAGAACTCATGCCCGGCGACGTTAGCCTCGACGACCTGATCGCGGCAGTGAAAAAAGCCAGCTAACCCCATCTGATTGGAGAAAGGTTTCGCGTCATGACCGAACCCAAGCTAGCCCAGGAACCCAAAGCCGATCTAGGTATCAAGGGTGGTCAGGATGCCAAGGAGCCGGACCGGGAGAACCCCAAGTTTCTTTGGCGGTCCGGCGAGATGGTGGAATGGGACAAGGCCACCGTCCACATCTCCCAGCTTGGCTGGACGGCTATCTCCTCGGTTTTCGAGGGTATCCGGGCCTATTGGAACGACGACCGTCAGGAACTCTACATCTTTCACTTGGACGCCCATCTGAAGCGACTGGCCCAGTCGATGAAGATTATGCGGATGACCTCGCCCTTCCCCAATGAGGAATTGAAGGACGCGATCGCCAGTTTGCTGAAGGCCAACGAATTCCGCGCCGACGCCTACGTCCAACCCCTGGCCTACTTCGGCGGCGGGATACCCGGCTATCTGGCGGTGCTGGAGAGGCCGGGTGAGATTGTAATCACGGCCCGTCCTTCCGCCTCCGGCTTGGACGAATCAAAAGTGGTCAGTTGCAACATCAGTAGTTGGAACCGAATCTCCGACAACGTGATGCCCCCGCGGGCCAAGGCCATCACCAACTACCAGAACAGCCGCTACGTGTCCACCGAGTCCCGCGCCAACGGTTACGACTTCGGCATCATTCTCAATGCCCAGGGTAAGGTGTCCGAGGCCAGCTACGCCTGCATCTTCATCGTCCGGGACGGCGTGGCCATCACTCCTCCCATCAGCGCCGGGATTCTGGAAAGTATCACCAGAGAGGTGGTCAAAGACCTGCTGGAGAAAGACTTCGGCGTGCCGGTGGTGGAGCGGGATGTGGAGCGTACCGAGTTGTACATCGCCGACGAGGTATTTATCTGCGGCACCGCCGTCGAAGTCCAAGCGGTGGGAAGCGTCGACAAGTATCAGGTGGGCGACGGCGAGACCGGGCCGGTGGTCGCCAAACTGCGGGAGCAGTTCCAAAGCGTGGTCAAGGGCGAACATCCCAGGCATGCGGACTGGTGCACGCCGGTTTACCAGGGCGCTTAAACCAGCGGAGGCTCCTTTCCCGTTCCGGGGCTCCCCAAGCCTGTCCTAATCTCAGCCTAAGGGCTCACCACGACCGAGTCTGATGCCCCAACCGTATGCCTCAATCCAAGCTGCATAGGAGAGGTTCGTGGAAATAAGTCCTGACTGGAGTGCTGAACTCGCTCATCGGTGGGATGGCGGAGTAGTCCGATATCCCGATCCGGCTGTGGAAGTTTTGGATCCGCGCTTCGCCAAGTATCGCATCGGAAATGCGGCGGTGGAGTGTCTCTACACCGGCGGGCGTTGGCTTGAAGGCCCGGTTTGGTTCGGCGACCTCCGTTGCCTCGTTTTTAGCGATATTCCCAATGACCGCATGCTGTGTTATAGCGGCGTAACTGACCACGTTACCTTGTTTCGCAATCCCTCTTCCTACAGCAACGGCAATACCAGGGACCGCCAAGGCCGTCTGATTACCTGCGAGCACTACACTCGGCGAGTGACACGTACCGAGCACGACGGTAGCCTGACGGTGTTGATTAACCGGTTCGAAGGCAAGCGTCTCAACGCGCCCAACGATGTGGTGGTCCACTCGGACGGTACCGTGTGGTTCACCGACCCGGACTACGGAATCTTGTCAGATTACGAAGGCTCTCTAGCTGAACCAGAGTTACCCAATCGAGTGTACCGGCTGGACCCATTGACCGGTATCGCGACCGTCGTGGCCGATGATTTCGTCAAGCCCAACGGGTTATGTTTCTCTCCCGACGAGTCTCGGCTCTACATCTCTGATTCCGGCGGATCCCACCATCCAAATGGACCCGGTCACGTGAGGGTCTTTGACGTGGTCGATGGACAACGACTCACGGGTGGGGATGTCTTCTTGGACGTGGCGCCGGGTTTCGTCGACGGTATGCGCATCGATCAGGACGGAAATCTCTGGGCCAGCGTCGGGTGGGCTGGGGCGGGCAACGATGGTGTACAGTGCCTGGCCGCCGACGGTACCGTTATCGGCTACATCCACCTGCCAAAACCTTGCGCCAACCTTTGCTTCGGTGGGCTGAGGAAGAACCGGTTGTTCATGACTGCCGGTCAGTCACTATACGCCTTGTATGTAGGCGCTCGCGGCGCACAAGTACCCTGAGTTGAAAGCCATACTTGCCGAAGCACCCCAGAAGCCACACTAACCGGTGGGCCAACTCCAGTCGAAGTTGGCGTAGTGGGCATTCTTTCCTGCGTTATCCCAGGTCATGCCGTGGTCGGTGAACCTGCCGACGATTCCCCGCGCCAAGGCCAAGGTCTTGCTCACCGGGTGCCCGGTGTTTGACAGCCGCATTACACCCCGTCGTCGTCCCGCCTTGACCCCCGCCACGGTGAAATCCATGATGCCCGGGATGAACACGCTTCGGGTGCTTCCCTTGGACTCGTAGGAAATGGGGCAATAGGTCGTGCCCCTAAAATCGGAGATCAGACTTTTCCACCGGCCCATCGGCCCGCCCATATCCCCCGACAGGATGCGGCCGATAGCGGTTCGCTGCTCCGGTGACGCCCGTTCGTCCACATAGTAGGCGGCGGTCCAGTCTGCCGCTCCCATGTTTCCCGGTGTGAAGGCTGCGAAGGCAAACCGGAGGCCGTCCAAAGAGACGCCGTTGAACGCGCCTTCGTCGATATGGAAGGCCATCGCCACGTCGCAATGTCCATCGGTCGGATCGCCGGGGGCCACCGGCAGCACGCAGGGGCACAGAATCTGGCAGTTGCAGTTCTCGAAGTAATTGCCCTTTAATCGCCATCTCTCGGTTGTCATACAACCTTCCTTGTGTCCAAGTTGGGTGG
>CAXEOX010000157.1:0-6379 GCA_963997925.1 uncultured bacterium | reverse complement strand
CCGGAAACACTGATGCCAGAAGGTAACAAAAGTAGGGTATCGGGAGATGGACTAGGGTTGAACTACATCCGCACCTAACTCACATTCAAATCAACTAGTACAACCCCTTTTCGTGAAACGTTGTCCAGGATCTTCGAGCGAGCGTATAATTCCATTCGCTCGTTGTACCAGGGTGGAATGAGTTAAAAGTGTAAGTTTCTTTGTCTTATAACCGGCAGACAGACCAGTAAGGACAGCGTAATGAAACCGGCAAAGTTTGAATATCTCGTGCCCGAAGATGTGGAAGGTGCCTTGGATCTCCTCAGAACTCACAGCGATGATGCTAAGGTTTTGGCAGGAGGCCAAAGTTTGATGCCGTTACTTAATATGAGGTTAGCTCGACCAAAAGTCCTCGTCGATATCAACAGAATCGCTGGACTTGATTACATCTCAGAGACAAATGGAGGCATCATATCTATAGGCGCCCTTACCCGGCAACGGCTCATAGAAAAATCCCCTTTGGTGAGAGACAATCTGCCGGTGTTATCCACTGCTTTAGCTTCTGTAGGCCATGTGCAGATCCGTAATCGGGGCACCATTGGGGGCAGTATCTCCCACGCCGACCCAGCCGCAGAGATATCTGCTCTATGCCTGGCCCTCGAAGCAGAATTCGTCCTAAAGAGCCATTCTAGTGAACGGATAATGGATCCAGAATCTTTCTTCCTAGGCCAGCTGACCACAGCTTTAGAGCCCGAGGAACTTTTGACCGAGATTCGTTTACCTTCACTCAGCGATGGGTGGGGATGGGGTTTTCAAGAGGTTTGCAGACGACGAGGGGACTTCGCATTGGTCGGATGTGTAGCCCTGATCAGGTTGGATGACAGCGGGATGTGCCAAGATGCCCGAATCAGTATGTTCGGTGCCGGGGAGACCCCCGTACGTATGCGGGAAGCCGAAACGAGGATGTCCGGTTCACCCGTTGATTCCTCTGCGCTAGATGACGTGGCAAGATTAGTTTCGGAAAAATTGGACCCTGTTTCGGATATACACGCCTCAGCGGCTTATCGCAAGCAGGTTGGTGGTGCGATCGCCCGAAGGAGTTTGGAGGCGGCAACTAACCAAGGTAAAGGAGCCTAATCATGACAGACGGCATGCGGAACGTGAAGCTTACTGTAAATGGTCACGAGTACGAATC
Source organism: uncultured bacterium (assembly GCA_963997925.1). Lineage (GTDB taxonomy): Bacteria > Chloroflexota > Dehalococcoidia > Lucifugimonadales > UBA3495 > UBA11650. The sequence continues at coordinate 5,205 of CAXEOX010000157.1, read as the reverse complement.
AATCGTGGAAGTTAGGAAAACCCTTGCTGATTTCCTAAGAGAGAATCTACAGCTAACTGGTACTCATCTGGGATGTGAGCATGGAGTCTGTGGGGCATGCACTATTTTGTTAAACGGCGATTCCATTCGATCTTGCTTACTACTCGCCGTACAGGCTGACGGTAGCGCAGTAACCACCGTTGAGGGATTAGCTGATGAGACCGACCTGCATCCTTTACAACGATCGTTTCAAGAAAACCATGCTCTTCAATGTGGGTTTTGCACACCTGGAATGTTGATGACTGCGTATGCCTTCCTTCAAGAGACCCCTCATCCGACCGAAGAGGAGACCAAGGATGCGATCTCCGGAAATATATGCCGTTGCACTGGATATGCGCCTATTATCCAAGCAATAGTACGGGCGAACGACAAGAGGGACTAGAACGACGTCGGGATTCATTCGCGGGGAACTTCGAATGTAGGTTCCAAACTCCTCGGATTTTTCACTACGGCAGATAAGGGGGTAGTAAAATTGGCGCATCCGAAAGAAGAGGTACGAGGACCACAAATATCTCGAATGGTCGAGGGCCGGGGCATGTTCTTGGATGACATAAAATTGCCAGACATGTGTTATGCCGCTTTCGTCCGTAGCTTATACCCGCACGCGAAGATAACCAGGATACATGTCGACGAGGCGATGGCGATTCCAGGTGCGATTGGCCTAGTGACGCCGGATGAGGTAGTGCCTTTCGTGAACCCGATCAGGCCGGCAGCTCCAGGATCTAGCGATTTCGCACGGCCGTACGATAGATTCCCGTTGCCTCCGGGCAAGGTAACCTTCGTAGGGGAACCCATATTGGTGGTCGCCGCAGAAACCCCTCATATAGCTGAAGATATGGTCGACGCCATCACCATCGAATATGAACTCATCCCAGCTCTGACGGGAGTGGACGAGAGCCTAGCCCCGGGCGCCCCAGTCATACATGAGGGAATGTCTGACAACGTATTGTTCTACCGCGAGTTTGGCGGAGGAGACGTTGACAAAGCGTTTCAGCAAGCAGACGTATTTCTAGATAAGACCTTCAATTTCCCCAGGCAGACTGCGGTTCCATTAGAAGGCCGTGGCATCATCTCGAGTTACGACCGAGCTCAAGACCGTACAACCATCTGGACTTCCACACGGATGCCACATACAGCACGGGCATCGTTCTCCGCTGTTCTAGGCATACCAGAACATACCCTCAGGGTCATATCACCAGATGTAGGGGGAGAGTTTGGCATCAAAGCCACTGGCTATCCCGAAGCAATATCTTTGGCCATCCTGTCGAAAAAGATAGAACGTCCGGTAAAGTGGGCTGAAGACAGGATGGAGAACCTAATCGCATGTGCCCAAGCACATGAGCAACGAGTACACGTATCGGTAGCAGCAGCCAGCAACGGTAAGATATTGGGTATTCGATCAGAGATCCTAGTCGACCAAGGAGCCCACGCACTCGGTCCCACCAGTGCAGGTCTTGAGCCGATGACTACTGGCCAGTCGATGATCGGCTGCTATCGGATCGAGAACTATCTGTGCCAAGCCTCCAATATACTTACCAACAAGTGTCCAGGTGGGGCTTATCGTGGTGTCGGAACGGTACAGGGGATATTTGTCATAGAGCGCATAATGGATATGCTGGCGCAAACCCTCAACCTTGACCCCGCAGAAGTCCGAAATCGAAATTTCATCCAGCCTGAAGATATGCCCTACAACACAGCCGGTGGTCGCTTGTACGATAGCGGAGATTATCCCGGCTCTCTAGAAAAGTTACTAGCTCTATCCGACTATGAGCAGCTTCGGGAGCTTCAAAAGGATGCCAGATCGAACGGTGAGCTATTTGGTATCGGTATCGCTTGTTTTGTGGAACACACCAGCACTGGTTCTCAAGATTACATAAAAAGAGGTGTACATGGCTTACCAGCTTTTGACTCTGCCACGATAAGAGTGGATCCGAGAGGCAACGTCACCGTAGGTATCAGTGCGCGGTCGACCGGACAGAGTCATGACAGGGTATTTGCTAACTTAGCAGCCCAGACGTTGGGAGTGCCATATGAAACGATCAGGATCGTAGAAGGTGATACGGATTCCACTCCGTTCGGGTCAGGCACGGGAGTAAGTAGGAGCGCAGTAAGTTCCGGTGGCGCCATCAGGAGAGCTGCAAACGATATCAAGTCGAAGATCTTGGAGTTGGCCCGATTTTTCTTGAATGACGAAGAAGGGGACTTAGACATCATTGATGGGGAGGTATTCGTAGTTTCAGACCCAACGCGCCGAGTATCATTCTCCAGAGTAGCAGCCGCTGCCTATGACGCGTCTAGGGAGATTTCCCTTCCAGATAATATTGAACGTGGATTACACATCACCCGGACCTTCGATCCTCCTCATCAAGTGTTTGGAAATGGGGCTCATCTAGCGGTGGTTCGTATCAACCCGGAGTCCGGGCTGGTGGAAATCGAAAAGTATTTTGTCGTTGAAGATTGCGGCACCATCTTAGACCATGGAATTGTCGATAGTCAGGTCATAGGAGGGGTGGCCATGGGTATCGGTAACGCCCTGTACGAGGAACTCAAATATGACGACGACGGGCAATTTATCACGGGTTCTTTAATGGATTACCTTCTTCCAACATCGCTAGACATCCCTGAGATTCAAACGCTACACACCGAGACACCTTCCCCGTTCACAGAAGGCGGCGTAAAAGGGGTTGGGGAGGCGGGCACCGTGGGAGCGTACTCGGCTGTATCGAATGCGGTTGCCGATGCCTTAGTCCCTTTGAACGTGGACTTGACTGAGCCTCCAGTAGGCCCCGAAAGGGTATGGCGATTGATCAATTCTTCCAGGAACAGCTGAACATAGCCCCACCTATCTGCTCACCTGCATCGATAAGGTTTCAACATGGCCCAAAAATATATCGGAGCTCCAATCCGGCGTAAGGAAGATAAAAGGTTCTTAACGGGCCAAGGGCAATTCGTGGATGATGTCACATTGCCCAATTTACATCACGCAGCCATCTTGCGGAGTCCACATGCCCACGCCCAGGTCCTATCCATCGATATCAGTTCTGCTCTTGAGGCGGAAGGCGTCTTAGATGTTATTACGTACAAAGATATTGAAGCCGCCGTGGAACCCAAACCCATACCTATCAGGATGCGGACCTATGTTGGGATAGAACGTTTCCTACAGTACCCATTGGCAAACGACAAGGTAAGGTATGTCGGTGAGCCCGTTGCGGTAGTGGTTGCTAAAAACAGATATCTGGCAGAGGACGCCCTCGACGCCATCGTAGTGGATTACCATCTTTTGCCCCCAGTCATGGATGTTTGGCAATCGATGAAGGGAGACTCTCTACTTTTTGAAGAACACGGCACTAATCTGGCTTACGAGTATGCCTCTAGCTTGGGAGATGTAGAGCGAGCATTCAATGAGGCGGACTATACACGCAAAGAGGAGTTTCGTTGCCATCGTCACACTGCGAATCCTCTGGAAACTCGGGGGCTCGTGGCTTCGTATTCTTCCGGCAGAGAGGAATTGACAGTCTGGGGCGAGACGAAGGTCCCGCATTTCAACCGGGGAGTATTGTCTTCATTGTTGCAGATGCCCGAACATCGAATCCACTATATCGAACCTGATGTCGGTGGAGGATTCGGAGTTCGAGGAGAATTCTATCCTGAAAATTTCTTGGTTCCGTTCGCCGCGAAAAAGTGTAAGGTGCCAGTCAAGTGGATAGAGGATAGGTTAGAGCACCTGATCTCCGCCAATCATTCTCGTGAGCACATCTGCGAATTGGAGATAGCTGCAAAGAAAGACGGCACCATCTTGGGGATGCGCACAAAGATCTACGGTGCATTAGGTGGATATGTAAGAACGCACGGTGCGTCAGTCCCGGTGTCCACCGCAGCTATGCTCAAGGGCCCATATCACATCCCCAACTACGAGTGGGACGTTAAATGCTTGCTTACCAATAAGGTGGGAATGGGTACGTTCAGCGCACCAGGCCGCTACGAGTCCTGCTTTTTCCGGGAGCGTCTGTTGGACATCATGGCGTCGGACTTGGGAATAGATCCGGCTGAACTTCGGTTGAAAAACTTCATCCCTCAATCTGCCATGCCTTATGAGCTAGGGAAGACGCGGCCGGAAGAACCCTCAATCTTCTACGATAGCGGAGATTACCCAGCGGTATTCAAAAAGGCTCTAGAACTGATCGACTACGAGACTACCAAGCATCTCAACGGTCAAAATCATAGCGGTAAACTTCATGGCGTTGGTCTCGCGTCTTTTGTTAAGAGCACTGGGACTGGAACTCCCTACGAAGGCGCAAGGATAGCGATCACAGGACCGGAGGCAATAGCGGTATATCTGGGGATCGCAACGCTAGGCCAAGGGCATGAGACAGTGATGGCCCAGATCTGCGCCGATGGCCTAGGGGTCCCGATCGAATATATATCGGTGTACCACGGGAACACCGATCTGTTCCCGTTTAGCGGAGGGACCTTTGCAAGTCGAGGCACAACTTTGGCGGGTAACGCCGTCTTCGGGGCTGCACAGATATTGAAGGAAAGGATTCTTCAAATAAGCGCTGGACATCTCGACGTTAATCCAAGTGAGATCCAATTCGTACGCGGACACGTTTATCGGAATAATTCCCCGAATGCCGACCCTGTTATGACATTAGGTGATGTCCTGGATCTGGCCACTCTGACCAACCAGGACAACCAATATGAAGTGGGACTGGAGACAACTCATGTCTTCCAGTCTTCTCAGCCATGTTATCCATGTGGATCACACGCAGTCCACCTCACCGTGGACCCCGAGACTGGAGAGATAGAGATACTGAAATACGTGATTGCAGAAGATGTTGGTCGAGTGGTTAATCCACTACTCTTGACCGGCCAAGTAGTAGGAGCAGCAGCGCAAGGAGTAGGGGCTACCATCCTGGAAGAATTAGTCTACGACAACGATGGGCAGCCTTTATCAGGCAGCTTTATGGACTATCTATTACCCACAAGTGTAGATGTACCCAAATTCGAAGTTGCGATCCTTGATCTGGACCCATCTCCGATCAACCCATTGGGCGTAAAAGGAGCAGGCGAAATCGGAATCGTTGCCACGGGTGCCGCATTGTCAAATGCTGTATCCAATGCCCTAGGAATCTCGGTCAAAGGACTGCCACTTAGCCCCAGTAATCT
>CAXEOX010000156.1:0-6403 GCA_963997925.1 uncultured bacterium | reverse complement strand
GCTGCGCCGAAAGCTGAGTCGAAAGCGCCGGGTAAAACGGCCGTGCCCACTGCCGCGGCGGTGGCTACAACCGCACCGGTGGTGACAGCGCCATCAGGGCCCAGCGGCACCTTTAATTACTCCAGGAAAGACCTGTTTCCCTACAACGTCTTCCCTACCCTTACACAAGGTGCTGGATATTTCTTCCACGGATTCACCGGCGGTGAAAATCTCATGTCCAGAAACGCGGAAGGGATACTCATACCGAGGCTGATGAAAGAGTGGGACGTCGCAGCCGATGGAGTGACTTGGACGTTCAAGCTCGAGGAGGGCGTCCAATTCCACAAAGGCTACGGGGAGATGACCGCCGAAGATGTCATCTGGAGCATGGAGCGGATTGGAAGTGAGAATTCCAAGGTGGCCTACAGGTCGAACATCCTGAGGATCTGGGGTATCCCAGAGGGGCGTACCAAAGCCATTGATGACTACACCATTGAGGTGGACACCGATGTACCTCAGTACGATACGTTGAGTACTCTCTCTTTCCCCCACATAAGTGTCTTTAGCAAGAAGCAGATAGCGGATGTGGGAGAAGAGGCGGCGACCAAAGACATCGCGGCCACAGGGCCTTGGTCGTTTGAAGAGCACGAAGCCGGCGTATTCACCAGATGGTCGGCGGTGGACCCCCACTGGCGCAAGACCCCCGAATGGGCCGAGTTGCATTGGCGCCACATACCCGAAGAGTCCACTCGGATAGCCAATTTCCAGACGGGCCTGCTGGACTCCATGGAGATGAACTTGGACTCCATACCCGCAGTCGAGCAGACGGAAGGCGCCACTCTGATGAGGGTGCCGGGCGGCACCGCGGTAGCCCTTAGCTTCTATGGCAACTGGTATGTGGGTTTGGGCACCCCGGAGCATAAAGAGAGGGCCCCCGGCTTCGATCCTTCGCTGCCCTGGATATCCGGCAACGCTGACCCCGAATCCGAAGAGTGGAAGACAGCCGCCAAGGTCCGCACGGCCCTGTCCATCGCCATCGACCGCCAGTTGATAGTGGACACCCTCCTTCTAGGCGAGGCTCAGCCCGACCCCGTGTTAGCTTGGGCCGCCAATGTCAACAAGCTTCCTCCTGAGCTGCAGCAGTGGGAGTTCAACCCGGACAAAGCCAGGGAACTCCTGGCGGAGGCCGGCTATCCCGATGGCTTTAAACTGGATATGACGCCCGTCAGCGGATACAATTATCCTGAGGTGAGTGAGGCCATCGCGCAGATGTGGGAGTTGATAGGCGTCACGGCCAAACAGCAGGTCATGACCTACGCTACTATCCGTCCGCAAATAGTAAATCGCACCTACAATCAGGTATACAGCCACCAACACGTCGCAGTCGACCCCCTTGACCGTTGGGCAATCGCATTCCGAGCTGGAAACGCATGGAACTTTGGGGTTGACCACCCGATCTTGGAAGAGTTGATGGATAAAGCTGCGGGCATCGTCGACGAGGACGAGCGGTATGCAGTGGAGGTGGAGGCCGCTAGATTCACGTACGACAACGCCCTGGCCGTTGGGCTCTTCGCCCAAAACCTGGTTTGGCCTATGAGCGCCAGGACGGCCCCCTGGTTCGAGCATATGAACTTCTCGGAAACACGGCAATTAACCTCCTTCGAGTGGGCGCCCAACAACAGTAGATAGAGGGGCTGGCAAAAGTAGACCGCGTTAGCTCCAAGCAGCGGAGTTAGCTTGAGAGCAGTTATCCTGATCATTGCTGGGCGCACTGGACTAGGAATTCTATTTGCCCTGGCGTTCAGCATGGTTGGGGTGGGGGCAGGCGTATTCGTATACGTCGCCTCAGGAGCGGTCTCTAAGACCACGCTGGAAGCCATGCTTTTTATCGGAGCGGGCCTAGGGGCCGGCCTTGGGGCGAGCCTGGCTTGGTTGCAACTTGAAGGCAACGCGCGTTCGATTCTCATACTTACCACCCTGGTGGCTCTTCTAATGGGCGTAGGTGGTGCCTGGGCTGGATATGAGTATGGAGCAAACAGGGAGATTGAGTGCTGCGCCACCTCTGAGGTCGGGACTTTTTCCTACGCGGCCTTTGGGGCCACCTTTGCGGCGAATGCGGCGGTCCTATTTCTGGGAATTGCTAGGGAGATAATCACCAGAACGCGGTAGGCCCATATCAAGACGGGCTCGATATTTGATGGCGGTGCGCTGACGACATGCAAAGGTTCCTGATGCGGCGGTTCTTGATGATCATAGTCACCCTGATTGCCGTATCGATGATTATCTTCATCATGGCGCGTGTAACCGGAGACCCCAGGGTTCTGCTTCTCGACGAGAACGCTTCCCAAGAGCAATGGGAGCGGATGGGCGAGGAGTTGGGGTTGGACAAGCCTTACTATCACCAATACGGCCTCTTCATGAAGGATGTGCTGCGGGGAAACTTCGGCGAATCTATCAAACTCCAAGAACCCGTCATGACCGCTATCGCGGGCCGTATATGGCCTACCGTCCAACTCGGTGGAGGGGCCTTCTTGCTGGCCTTGGTGGTGGGAATTCCCCTGGGCGTGCTGTCCGCAGTCATGCGCGGGACTGCCGTGGACCAACTGGGCAGGGTGATAGCCATGATAGGGCAAGCCGCGCCTTCCTTCTGGCTGGGCATCATGTTCATGTTCTTTTTCGCCGTAAAGTTGGGATGGGTACCTCCTTCCGGCCGCGAGGGGTGGAATAGCATCATTCTTCCCATGGTCACTTTGGCCTGGGGGGGGTTCCTAGCGGGCAGCCTGCGGCTCATGCGCTCCGCCATGCTGGACGTGATGGACTCGGAGTATATAAAGCTAGCCAAGGCCAAGGGGGTGTCGACTAGGTCTTTGATCTGGAAACATGCATTTCGCAACGCCTTGATTCCACCGCTGACCTTAGCCGGCGTTTCCATGCCCGCCATCTTAACCGGCTCCATAACAACGGAATTGGTTTTCGCCTGGCCCGGCATGGGCCAGCTAGCGATCCAAGCCCTGTACACCTCTGACTATCCGTTGCTTCAGGGGTTAACAATCGTGTTTACCTTGGGGTATGTGGGGGTCGCCTTGGCGGTTGACGTACTCTATGCCTACATCGACCCCAGGATTCGCTTTGCATAAGAGAGGCCGGGAGATGGCACATGGCTGAAAGTACTGATCTTACACTGCCTAGGCGGCCTTGGGAGCGTATCTTCAGGGCGATCGTCTACGGGAGGCTAACCAAGGCCATCGTAGGCAGGAGGAGGCCGGTTCTGATAATACCGGTCATTGTCCTGACGTCGGTTGTGGTAGCTGGTATCACCGCCCCTTGGATCGCCCCTCACCACCCCACAAGAGGCGATCTCAGAGCCAGGCTGGCGCCGCCAGTCTGGGGCGGAGAGCAGATTTCCCTGAAGGTGGTGGTAGAGGGGCAATTGGACATTGGGGCGGGGCACAGGCAGATCACCCTCGACGATGCCAGGAAGATACAAGAGGATGCCGTCGTGGGTGGCGAGTTGGGGATAGTTACCCGGGCGGGAGGTAGTACCAAATATCTGCTGGGTACGGACCACTTGGGCCGTGACATCTTGACGCGCATCATCTACGGTGCCCGCATTTCCCTGATCATGGCGGTGTTGACACTGCTGGTAGGCGGTTCGATAGGTGTTACGGCCGGCTTGGTGGCTGGCTGGTACGGCGGCTGGATAGACGAGTTGGTCATGCGCACAGTTGACATAATATTGGCATTGCCCATTATCTTGATCGCGCTGGTCCTAGTGGTGTCCTTGGGTTCGTCCTTTCAGCTTATTATCGTTATATTGGCGATAGCGATATGGCCGCTCTTCTCGCGGGTCACCCGGGGAGAAGTGTTGCGGGTCAAGGACATGGATTACGTGGCCCTGGCCCGAGTGTCCGGGGCCTCCACCCTGCGTTTAATGTTCGTTCACATTCTTCCGGGCGTCACCAATAGCGTGATAGTGGTAGCCACGTTGCTGGTGGGCGTGATTATCCTTTTGGAAGCTGCCCTGAGTTTCCTGGGCGCTGGAGTGCCGCCTCCTACCCCCGCCTGGGGCTCCATGTTGGCCGAGGGTAGAGACAGGATCGCGGTTGCCTGGTGGATCTCCGCGCTTCCCGGCATAGCAATCTTTCTCACGGTGCTGTCCCTTAATCTGTTCGGCGACTGGCTCAGGGATGCCCTGGACCCCAAGCTCCGGCATTTAGAGTAGCTGGCTGCCCGCCAAGGCTTTACCGGCCAGAGACGAGACCCAGGGGTTATCCCCATGGGCTTGGATGTGACATCCCGTGAGCAGGTCGACCGCGTCATAGCTGAGGCGGCCAGCCTGGGGGCTTGGACATCCTGGTCAGTAGCGCCTCGCTGCCCGGTGGGTCACCTGGAGCAGTTGGCCCCATCGACACAGTCAACGAAGACGAACTGCTCGGCGACTTCGACGTCAAGTGCGTCGGCGCACTGCGTTGCGCCCGCGGGTTGGGTCAGACCGGCTGTTGCCAGCTTTGATAATAGACTGCGCTCCCGGAGCCGCCGCCGGCAGGGACGATGTACCGGTCGATGTTGCCCTGGTAGCCTATCTCCGTTCTGATGGTGCAGTTGGTCGCCACGTAGGTTTCCATCCAACGGGTGTAGGATGGAGCCCCTTTTGTTGATCCCCGTCAGTGCTAGCAAATACGGCAAGAATCGCCTCCACCGACTCTCGCGCCGATTAGTATCCGGGCAACTCCGTAACCGGCAACCAGCCCGGCGTGTTTACCAATGGATAGGTCTCCAGCGAGGTCGACTCGCCTAAATCAGGGTTGACGCTGCAGGAGGCCTTGCGGCCCAACTCCTGGCTACAGATCATAAGAGCAATCCGCCAGACGCATTCAGGATACGTCTGGCGGATTGCTCTTTCTCTGCTCGGAAACCCTGAGTGGCTTCAGGGCAAATTGTCTCCTTTTCGGCTATTGGAATAGGCTGCTTTCGGTTCTCAGGCGGCTGCTAGCTTGATGGCCCGCCAGGAACCGAAGGCCCCTTTCGCGCGAGTTGGGGATCATTGGGATTCAGGCCCAACTCGTCTTCGGAAATATCGGACCGGCTCCCCACACTCTTGGTGACAGGACGACCGATTTTGGCCCTCCAGTCCTTGACCATCTGTCCTACCTCTCGGGCGTCAAGGAACCGTGCGCCAGGATCGCTGATATGGATCCTTTGCTGATGGGAGTACACCAACTCCTCGTTGAAGAAGAGGTCCAGTTGTCCGTGCCCGCCGGGAACCAGATTGAAAGACTTGATGTCATTGGGAAATCGTTCCAGGATTTCGCCCGCTATCCAAGCGGCCCTCATAGCGTGCCCTCAAGGAACGCAGTACTCGATCCTGATGTCCAGCTTCTCGATGATTTCATTGCCATGATTGTGGTTATTGGCGTCCGCCATTACGCACCTCCCTGATTTAGCATGGTCGTGGTATCCAAACACCCTTCCGGTATGAATGAGGCTAAGTAGACCTGTGAACCGCTCCTCCGAGTCAGGATGCTTTGAAGTCAGCACCGGCCCCAGTTAAAATTCCCCTATATCTCCCACGGATTATCTCTCACGACTTTGCGGCCTTGGCCTTCCACTCGCTTATCAGACCCTCGATCTCTTTGGCATCGAGGCTATCACTTTGCCCGGCCCGGCCTTTGGTCGAGAGAACTAATCGATCGTTGAAGTAAACATCCAAGTGGCTTTGGCCTTCCTCGCCCCTGGCTAGGTCGAATGATCTCACGTCATTCGCAAACCTCTCCAGTATCTCCCCCGCGATAGAGGAAACCCGCCACGCGGACCCCTGGGAGGAGCACCCCTCGACCCGGATGTCGACCTTCGCGATACCTTCATCACCGTGTGCATGACCTTGCGCTTCAGTCATCACACCTTTCCCTTAATTGATGGAAGCAAAGTAGCCGAAGTACCTTAGACTGTCAAGGCACGGAGTTTCAGGCCCGAATCGGGTTAATGATGAATTTCGGGCTTGTGGCCCACAAGTATGAGGAAATAGAGTATAAGTTGTCTATAGATCGCGGAATACCTGAATAATACCCTGGACGGCCTCCGAAGCGGCCTTCCAGCCGATGAAAAAGGCCAGGGTGGTGCTGATCTCTATGATCTCCTCTTGGGTGATCCCATTATCCAACGCCCGTTTGATCTCAGTGGGAATCATCAACAACCCCAATTTACTCCGTCCAGGAACTACAGGACGTGGCCCAAGTCGCCATAGAACACGACCTGTTGGTGGTCTGCGACGAAACATACGAATATTTCATGTATGGTGAGCAACGTCACGTGACCCTAGCCACCTTCCCTGGGATGTGGGAGCGAACCCTTACCAGTTATACCTTCACCAAGGCTTATGCCATGTCTGGCTGGCGGTTAGGCTGCATCGTGGGCCCCAAACAAC
>CAXEOX010000155.1:0-6411 GCA_963997925.1 uncultured bacterium | reverse complement strand
CCAGTGTTATTACTACTAGTAATCGCTATGGGGTGTGGTAGCAGTGCTCCTGAAACAATAGTGGTCGAAAAAGAGGTAATCAAAGAAGTCATCAAAGAAATCCCTGTAGAAAAAGAGGTAATCAAAGAAGTAACAACGGAAGTGGTCGTAGAGAAAGAAGTGGTGAAGGAAGTGGTGGTGGAAGTGGTTGCGACTGCCGTTCCTGTTAAGAAAGTCGAAGAAAAGAGCGGGAAAGCCCAGGTCTCACAACAGGTACAGGATACTGCAAAAGCCGATCCTAATTTCAACCCCATATATGGCGGCGTCATCAACATGGCTCAATACGCTGACGTCCGCCAACGATTGCTACATCAATCATCGGTGTTGAACATGACCATGTCGCCGGTATTCAACAATCTCGTCGAATGGAACCCGGAGACCGACGATGTCAGCGACCTCCGTTGTGACATGTGCACGAGTTGGGAACTAGCAGAGAACGGAATGACATATACATTCCACATCCACCCGGACGCAAAATGGCACGATGGAGTCCCCGTTACCGCGAAAGACATCGTGTTCAGTTTCGAGAGTATGGTGAACCCTGACCAGTTCGAAGTCTTGAAGGGACGATCGACGTCCTCCCACTGTAATGTAGGTCTGTATTTCGAGACCGGCAATTCTCGGGCGGTTGATCCTAAGACATTTGAACTTACAACGATGTTCCCCTCAGGCGGGTTCTTGTCCGCTGTGGCCAATGAAACCTGTCCGATGATCGCCCATCATACAGTGGTTGACCAGAAAATCGCCCAGGGCGGCAAAAACCTCAAGGTGTTAAATGGGTCCGGACCATTCAAACTGACCAATTATGTGAAAGAGGTTCAGGTCAGCTACGAGAAAGACCCCACTTACTGGAAGACTGACCGCAACGGCGGTGCCATGCCTTATGTGGACGGATTAGAGATGTTCGTCATCACAGATTCCGGCCGGCAGATAGCCGCGTTCAAGACGGGACAGATCCTCACGGTGAACCAGTCCATCGACAATCTGACTTCCACAGAGGCAATTAAACTAGACGAAGAGATGGACAACCTAACTGTCCACTGGACAGGTCCAGCCCAAGCATTCTATGTATTCATGAACACAGCGGTAGCACCGTTCGACGACGTTAGAGTACGCAGGGCGTTGCATCTGGCTCTCCATCGACAGCCCATTATTGACACCTTCAGCGGTGGGACCGATGCCCTCGGGTACCCGAATCCAGAAGGGTTCTGGTATAGCCAGACCAAAGAAGAATATGCCAATATGCGGGGGTTCCGCGAGTTGAACGGGGAAAAACACCCCGAGGACCTTGCTGAAGCAAAGCGCCTTCTAGAGGACGCTGGGCTTGCTGGGGGTCTGAAAGCCCAGTTGACAGCCAGGAACGTCCTTGGATATCCAGACCTTGCGATCCAGGTAAAGGAACAACTCAGGAAGAACCTCGGATGGGACATCACGATTCGTACCATGGAAAGTGGAGCCGGCTTCGATGCCTACTGGGCCGGGGACACCCAATTCGCAGTACAGAGTGGTGGTATCTACAGTACCGGTCCAGACGCCATATGGGCCCGCCTCACTCGTGGAACAGTTCCGCAGTGGACCGGAGGTGGTCGCGGTAAGTTCATGGTCCCATGCAGGGAATCTGATGGGGTCTGTTTGGACGAATTGCAGGACCTACAGATGCGTGAGCCAGACCAGGAAAAACGGAAGGCTATTACGGCAGAAATGTCAGACCTGGTCATAAACGATGACCACAGTAATCCGTACCTGTTCTGGGCAAACCACCATCATGCGGTAAACCACAAGATCAAGAACTTCCACATGACTATCCAGGGCCGGGCGTGGGAACACGTCTGGTGCGACCCTGACTGCAAGTAAATTAGAACCTTAAGCCTTCTAAACAGCGGGCCAGGTCTTCATGAAGACCTGGGCCGCTGTTCTTACTACCCCCTGTATCCCAATATCTAGACCACGATCGGGAAGAGCTATGCGGACCTATGTAGTCAAACGTCTCGTACTGTTTATACCAACCTTAGTCATCGTCACCGTCCTGGTTTTCGGGATACTGAGAGTAGTTCCCGGTGATCCTGCGATGTTGATCCTAGGCGGAGAATCCGGCGACGATGAATTCACTGAAGAGCAATTGGCGGCTCTCCGGGCGAAATTAGGTACTGATAGGAATATTATAATTCAGTATTTTACCTGGACCGGGAATATGCTTAAAGGTGATTTTGGCACATCGTATTTTTACGAGGGTGACCAAGTCATAGACGATCTAATCGATCGGGTTCCTACAACAGTGGAATTGGCTTTACTGGCCTTAGTTCTGGCTAGTGTTATGGCGGTCCCGCTCGGCGTCATTTCCGCGCTTAAGCAGGACACAATCACCGATTACGTCACGAGGGTGCTTAGTATCACAGGGATTGCAACACCCAATTTCTGGGTTGCTATCATGTCAATTTACTTCCTGGTACTCTTCTTCAACTGGGCACCACCATTAGCGTACGTAGACCCATGGCAAGACCCTTGGACCAACTTCCAACAGTTGATCTTCCCGGCCCTGGCCTTGGGAACGTCCAATATGGCATTTATCACACGTATCACCCGCTCAGCGATGCTGGAAGTGCTTCACGAGGACTATATCAGGACGGCGCGTTCAAAGGGCCTGTCAGAAAATATAGTCATCTTCAGACACGCTCTGCGCAATGCCTTGCTCCCAGTCGTAACCCTTTCCGGCTATGAGTTTGGTAGGCTTATCTCAGGTACTGTGATCATCGAGGTGATTTTCTTGGTTCCTGGGATGGGGCGGTTGCTTATCACCAGCATATTGCACAGGGACTTCCCGATGATTCAGGCCACGATCGTTCTGGTCGCGGTAGTCGTATTGGTCCTGAATCTGATTCTGGACCTGTTTTACGCATATTTGAATCCGAGGATTCGATACAACTAGATACACTCGATAATAAAGGAGGGGTAACCCATGGCAGTGAGCCAGGGCAGTGGCCAAGCGCTACCAGACCAGCAGATCATAGATATGGGCGACAAACGCACGTTTCTTAACCATTTCGTCCATTTTATGGTGGCAAAAAAATTGGGGGCATTCGGCCTTTTGGTGGCGATACTGCTCATCGCTTCAGCGATATTTGCGCCGCTGATAGCTAATCACGATCCTTTTGTTTTATCGGTAGATAATATCTATGCGGCGCCAAATAGTGAACACTATTTTGGAGGTGACCACCTCGGGCGCGACGTATTCAGCAGGATTATTTACGGGACTAGAATCTCCTTAGTGGTCGGTATACTCTCATCCTTCATCGGTTGTACCATTGGGATGATGGTCGGTGTCATCAGCGTCCACTTTGGAGGAAAAACGGACCTGATCGTCCAAAGGTTCATCGACGCAATGATAGCGTTTCCGACGTTAATCCTGGCCATAGCGATCATGGCCGCCTTAGGTGCTTCAATCCTTAATGTGGTAATCGCATTGAGCATCGTGTATGTGCCCAGCACAGCTCGGATCCTTCGTGCTCAGTACTTAGCGATCAAAGAGATGGACTACGTGCTGGCAGCTAGGGCGATAGGAGCAGGTGGCTGGCGGATCATGATCAAACACATGGTTCCCAATGCGTTTGCTCTTTATCTAGTAATCGTGACTTTCCATCTAGGCGGGGCAATCATCGCAGAAGCTTCCTTGAGTTTCCTTGGCGTTGGAAGTCCACCCGATGTGCCATCTTGGGGAGGAATGTTGAGCGGTGCAGCATCACAATACGTCGCTCTGGCTCCTTGGTTGTGTGTGTTCCCCGGTGCGGCGATCTTCGTAGTCGTATTCTCGTGGAATGTACTAGGCGATGCACTGCGAGACGTATTAGATCCAAGGTTAAGAGGCACCGGGCCATCTTGATATGAACGAATACATGGGAAGGTACTGATGACGAACCTAAGATTCCGGATTCCTAGGAATCTAATAATCACTCACTTAATTGTCCTTCTGGTGATTACAGCAGGTTGTAGCAATGGCGAATCTTCAGGCGGCGTCGCCGAGACGCCATCTGGAGAAAAGGTTCAAGCCGGGCAACAGCGCGACCTTGGGAAGGCGTCCGACGTTGCTTCGGAGAAAGCGGTATCAGACGCAGGCGGATATATCATGTCGATCGAGGCTGGTGACCATCTTGGAGAAACGGCTACTGTCAGGGGACACGTAAAGGACTACCAGTACCACGATGGGAAGAAGGGCAAGCCTACAGTGATATTGTTTGACCAAGAAGGTACTGTTGAAAGAGGCTCATCAGTATCAGACATGGAAACTCCAGATACCTTCACCGTTGTTGTAATGAGGAAAGATAAACCGAAATTCCCACCCCACTACGCTAGGCTCTACAGGGGAAAGTATCTGTGCGTCACGGGCATGATAGAAGATTACGATGGAAGACCAAGTATGATAATAGCGGATCCGGCAGATATAGTTGTGGGTTGTTAATCATTCGTACTTGCGTTGTGGTAGTACGATGAGAATCACTGTTCAGCCGCATGCCTTTCCGATGATCAACAAAAATCTTTATGCATGGGACTCGGATGGAAATCTCAGCCCAGGGCATGGCAACTAACCTCTGTCAATTGACTGGGTGACAGCCTGACAACGAGTTGTCAGAGGATCATCCCGACACCCAATAGTATGCTAACTACGAAAATTGGCTGGCTTCCGTCGATGGAACCCCCAGCCTTACGCGGAGGACTTAAATTCAATTAGAACAGGTCCGAGTGTGCCGCACTTGCGGACATATCAACCCGAACGACTCTTCCCGAAGATGCAAGGCATGCTGGTTGCTCTTGACTCGGGTTAGTCCTATCAGCCAAGACCAAGCTGCAACGTTATCCCCTCGAAAACGCCGGCATTGGTTACTACGAAGATCTTGGTTCGTTTCCATATCGGTAGCCATAGCTTGCCTCGTCTGCGCTCAAACGATCTACGCATTCGATATCGTACCACGGGTTTTCCCACCGCCCGCTGCCATCAGCCATGATACCCCCAATCTGGCACCGCACAATTGGGCCCAAGGTGGCAGAACAGCCGAAGGGTCCCGATACACACCTAGTGATGCACCAGTTCCCCATTCGGTCAAATGGACCTTCAAGACGGCACGTCGCATGCGCGCCTCTCCGTCGGTAGTGGATGAGCGGGTCTACCTTAATTCGAATGATGGCCGGATGCTTGCTTTAGATTCCGAAACAGGACGTTTGGTCTGGGAATACCAGACTGGGTCGCGAACGAGTTCAAGCCCGGCGATTTTAAATGACCTAGTGATCTTCGCAGTCAGAAGTGGTTTGGTCACAGCCTTAGACCGTAATACGGGCGAACTGGTGTGGGAGACGGACTTGGACAGTCCTGTCTATGCCTCTCCAACGATAGGGGATGGAACTGTGTTCCTCGGGAGTGGGGCAAGTAAACTGTTTGCCTTAGATGCACAGACGGGCCAAATCCGATGGGATTCCCCTACCAGGGATTGGGTCGTTGCGTCAGCTGCCTACGCTGATGACACGGTTGTGGTCACGTCACAAGGCAGCATCGTGGATATCTTCGATACCAAGAATGGGCGACGCCGTCTTAAATATGATACCGGTAAAGTCCGATTTGGCGGCGCTCCAACCATTCAAGACGATCAAGTATATTTTAGTTCCGACGGCGGTCGGGTATGGGGAATAGACCGGTACGCACAGACTTATCCATTGGAACGGTTCATATTTCATGTGAAGATCAATTTGTATGTCTGGAAGCTGATTCCAGGAAGGCCGGTACAACGAGGTAGCATTTGGTCAAAACGCGTTGGCGGACACATTAACTTGCCGTTGGCAGTTACCGATGACGCAGTTTTTGGAGCTACAGAGAATGGCGTAGTGTTCTCTAGAGAATCCAGAACAGGTAAAGAAATTTGGTCCACCGATGTCCAGTCAATCGTAGGAGTGGCGCCGAGTATAGCGGCGAACACAGTATTACTTGGTACCAAGGATGGCAACATTTTGGGCATAGACAGTAAAACTGGAGAAATCCTGTGGAGGTTCCACGTAGGATCCGCTATAACCACAAGTCCTATCACAGCGGGTGATACGATCTATGTTGGTACCGAAGACGGGAGCCTACATGCCATTATCGGAAACCGTCGGTAGGACTAGCCAGGATGCGAAGACGTATAGTCTTCCGCATCCTATCGGGCTCAAATGCCTATTAATGAATAACCGTTAAGGCTTCCAGACATATCTATGGTTGAGGTGGACCCGGAAATTCGGACAGGTTGCTAAGTGAGGACCCTGCTCAATCTACTAGTGACTCTATGGCATGACGCCCCAGGGACGTTGGCCCGGATCAAGAGCGGAGAGACAAGTCCATCATGGACGACGGTG
>CAXEOX010000154.1:0-6555 GCA_963997925.1 uncultured bacterium | reverse complement strand
TTTGTAGGACACGGTGGTCATGGGGCACCTCTATCTGAATTGGGTGGGCGGCCGATGAAACGGGCCGCCGGGTTTCAATCCGGAAATTACTTTACGATTATCGTGTCTTTGTTGTCGGGGCGGGTCAGCATCTTGTATGTTAAGTGGATATACCTGCTTCCCTGGCTTCTTTGGTGGGTTTCAGCCAACGCCAACGTTGGAGCGGATCACTGACGGCCCGCATCCAGACCCCGAAGAGATTGAATGATAAGGCGGTCAGGAATATCGCCATCCCTGGGCAAACAACTACCCACCAGGCACTGACGATATATTGGCGGCCCTGAGACAGCATTAGACCCCAAGAGGAATCTGGGGGCTGTATGCCAAAGCCCAGGAAGCTAAGAGTCGATTCAGTCAAGATGTTTTGTGGCACTCCCAATGCGGCCAGTGTTAGCACGGGAGTGATAAGGTTGGGCATGACGTGCCGGGCCATGATTCTATAGTCACTGCAACCGGTAGCAACCGCAGCGTCTACGAAGGCTTGCTCTTTAAGGGACAGAACGAGGCCCCTGGTCACCCTACAGAACAGCATCCATCGTCCAAGGGCAAAAACGATGATGATGTTGGTGAAGCTGGGTCCCAGTACAAAGAGAACTATCAACGCAAGCAGCAATAAAGGTATCGCCATGAAGACATCCACGGCGCGCATTATCACGTCATCTACTACGCCTCGATAAAAACCGGCGACCACCCCCAGAAACACGCCGATAATGCTGGAGACCAAGACTCCCAATAACCCCACTGAGATGGAGATCCGGCCACCGTATATCAAGCGGCTGAGATAGTCCCGCCCCAAATGGTCTGTCCCGAGAAGAAAGAACCTTTCTGACTTCACCGGTGGCGACACGGTGTCGTCAACCGCCATACCGGTAGATAAGGGCGCCAGGTGACGCAACCTGACCTGTTGGTCTTCCGGGTCGAAGGGCGCTACTATTGGCGCAAAGACGGCCGCCAACATAATGAGAAACAGGAATGACGCGGAAATCAACGTTATGCGGTCATTGAAGAACGCCTGTACCAACTGGTGCCGCCATACGGCGCCTATAGGATTCGGGCGTTTCCTGATTGTGGTTGCTTCGTTCGAGGCCATTTGGACCCATTCCTTCTAGCTATAGCGGATGAGGCTATCGACCCGATTCCGAATCGCCTCTATCGATATGAGATTCTTGGATCCAGCCAGGTGTATACCAAGTCCACCGTCAGGTTGATCGTGATGACCATCAGGGCAATCACGAACACCGCAGCGGTAACCAAGGGCAGGTCTCTACCGCTGATAGCCTGTACCAGCAACTGACCAAGTCCAGGCCAACCATATATGACTTCAACGACGGTGGAGCCGTTCATGAAGTTGGCCAGTTCGTCTCCCATCATCGTAACGATAGAGATTGAAGCATTCTTAAGAACGTGGGTGTAAAGCACCACGTTTTCCGCCAGCCCTTTAGCCCGGGCCGTGACCACGTATTGCTTGCCCATCTCTTCAATCATGGTTGCCCGGGTTATCTGAGCGTTTCTGGCCATCACTACCGGAGCCAAAGAGATGACCGGCAGAATCATGAATTTCCACCCTCCCGGTCCCAAACCGTGGAATCCGGAGGTGGGTAACAAGCCCATCTGGACGGAAACCATCATGATGAGCATCAAGGCCAACCAGAATTGGGGAATCGATATTGTCGCAAAGGACAGAACGTTGACTGTCCGGTCAATGATTCCCCGTG
The DNA here is from genome assembly GCA_963997925.1 of uncultured bacterium. Taxonomy (GTDB): domain Bacteria; phylum Chloroflexota; class Dehalococcoidia; order Lucifugimonadales; family UBA3495; genus UBA11650. The sequence goes on along the minus strand of CAXEOX010000154.1, from coordinate 4,801 downwards.
GCCGCCTCGCCGCCAGCATTCCCAAAGGAATCCCCAACATTCCCGTTATCCAGGCCACGATAGCTAGAAGAGCTGTGTTGGGCAGGCGTTGAAAAATTATCGTCCGGGCGTCTACTCTTAGCTGAATGGACTTGCCGAAATCGCCCCTGGCCATGTCCCAATAAAAGTCTCCAAACCGGACGAGTATCGGACGGTCCAACTCCAGCCTGTGACGAATTGCATCAATAGCTTCCTGGGAAGCATCGTCGTCCAACAGTAGCTGAACGGGGTCACCCAGAATATTGATAGCGAAGAAAAGGAGTCCCATCAGACCCAAGACGATAAAGACCGAATGGCCAAGACGCCGGATAATATACCTACGCACAGATCATCCCCGTTGCTGTTAGCTGGAATATCGGTTCATCTAATCGCATTTATGTCTCTAAGAGATAGGTTTCCTGGCAAACTATTGGCGAGCGAATCGCTCTCGTATGGCCCAGTCCACTACCGGTCTGACCAGGTTCCCACACCGGCGTTGACACCGGTGATTGTCGCAGTAAGACCCCAGCCAAGAGATAAGTGTGAAACCGGATGGAGTCTAGTGCAATGAATCCTGAGTTAGCAAGCACGCCCCGAGATTACTCGGGGCGTGCTTTGATTGGCTTACGTTGTGCGCGGAGTTACTACTCGGTGAAGCGCATCGCGTTTACGCGCACACGTGGGTCGTAACGGGCCTCCCATTCCAGGTTCTCGGCCAAGGCGAAGACCACTGCGACCTGAAAAGCCGGGAAGTAGAAGTATTCGTCATGGACCCTATTGGCGATGGCCTCAAGTGCCCTGGTCCGATCATCTCCCAGAGGCATCGGATCAGCGATTTCTATCAGCTTTTCCAATTCCTGATCACATATCTTACTTCTGGTAGCGTAGCAACTGGACCGCAGCCTGGCCTGGCGTATATAGTCCAGAATCTCATTGGATGTAGCCGTAGACATGGTGTGAGGAGAGGCATTGTAACGGGGTGCTGGAGGGAACTCATGGCAACGGATGGGATCTTCAGTACGGCCGCAGCCAGTCTGATTGAGGTCGCTGTTGATCCCTTTTTCGACCACCTGCAAACTGGCGTTAACCCCTACCTTTTTCCAATAACCTACTACGCCTTCGTAGTACTCCACATCCTTTTGCACGCGTCCATTTCGGGTGAAGACCTTTATCTCGTTGGCCTCGTCGTAACCGGCTTCTTCCAGCAACTTACGGGACAACGCCGGGTCGTACTCGTAGGGCGCGGAGTTTTCCGGCGTTATGCCGGCGGTGCCTTGAGCTGAGGTATTGCCCCAGCATTTGACCAGATTCTGGTAGAGCGCCTCCACCAGCGCCTCGCAGTCGATGGCATGAGCCAGCGCCATCCGGACTTTCTTCTTCTTCAATTCTGGATGCCACACGGTGTCAACCAAAAGAGCGAAGATTTCGTTGTTCAGGCCAGTCCTGATTTTCGGCACGTTGTCGGTTTGGTCGAACCCGATGTCCGCAGCCCACTCGGCTTCCCCGGTCTGGACCATGGCGGCTCGGACCAATTCCTCATTCCGGAACACCTGGGTAGCATACTTGATGCTTGGCGCCCTCATCTCTAAGGAGGCGTTGGGCAGATAGTCTTCATACGCTTCGAGGGTTATGCGTATCCCGGGGTCCCAGTCCTTCATGACGTAGGGGCCAAAGCCGACGGTGCGGCGTAGCCGCTCGTCCTCTGAAGCAGATTCGTACCATTTTGGCGCTTGGAACGAAGTCCATGCCGCCGTCCTGGGGAATATTGGGCATGCCTTGGCGCAGACAACGTCTATGGTCATCGCATCCACGACTTCTCCAGTGACTTCGCCATGGAAACTGTATCCTTCCAATTCCTTTACCGAGCCATTGATGTCGATGCCAATCTTGGCCGCTGCTGAGTTCCAGGGTTCACCATTGTGAAACTTGACGCCTTCCCGAAGCTTGAACCGCCACCGCTCAGGAGACATCTGTTCCCAACTCTCCGTGCCCGAAGTACCAACCAGTTCCCTGAATTCGCCGTCGATCCAGGTCAGCGGGTCGACCGTAGCATCGGTACAGACGAAACCGATGACGTTGGCGCCGCATTGATCCCACGCTCCCAGCGTAGACGGCTCCACCGAGGTAACCAGAGTGATGCTGTCTCTGGCGGGCGCCGCCTTAACGGGCGCCACGGGGGCAGGTGTAGCTACAATGAGCTTCTCTGTAACCACTTCCCTGATTACTTCTTTCTCTACGATTACTTCCCTGGGTACCTCTTTGATAACTTCTTTGATTACCGGAACTTCCTTGATAACCTCTTTGATTACTTCCTTCTCAATCACCACTGGTTCTGCTGGTGCGGAGCCGCACGCTATTGCGACCACCAGAACAAACATAAGAGCGGTATAGAGAATCACCTTCTTATCCATGGACCATCGACTCATATTGTTACAACCTCTTAGTTAAGATGTGGAGGCAATCGGATTTCTCATAGAAACTTCCGCATTGCCATTGAGTCTAGTGCCTGACTTCGTAAAAGGACCGAAACAATAGCAGGGAATCGCTCAGCGAGACACGGCGATCAAAACAACCCACCCACTGCCACCGAAGCTATTACGCAAAAGACTTCGGATAATATATCTACTCCAGTATTTAAAGTCAATATTAAAGTAGCAGACCGCCAGGGAGCAGAGGCCGGATGTAGCGCAGGCAGGGCCGGGCGTTGGACGGTCGAAACGTTAGATATCCCCGCTGGCAACAGTCCCTGTCTAACGGATGACACCAACGCCCAATTCCCCTGGCTTCAAAGTCAACTCGGCCCGGCCTACTTCATAGCCCAGCCGCTCGCTTAATACCCCATGCGTCCTTCTCTGGCCAGCCAAGCGAACTCCTGCTGGCGGCGTCCGGCTGCCGGATCCAGAATAACGTTCACCAAGGATGCTTTGCCCGAGTTGAAGGCGCGTTCCAGTGCGGGACGAATCTCCTCAGGGGTTTCCACGAATTCACCATGACCGCCCAAAGCTTCCATCATGACATCGAAGCGTAGGCTGGGTTTGAAATCTGTGGGATTTTCAACTTGTTCCACGTTGGTCCTCACCCACTTGTCGATATTGGCGTTCTGGAACACCACCCAGACGATCGGCAGTTCGAATCGGGCTGCGGTTTCTATATCCATACCGTTAAAGCCGAACGACCAGTCCCCCTGGAGGCACACCACCGGCTTGTCCGGAAAGGCTACCTTGGCGCCTATGGCGAAGGGGACTCCCACTCCGATGCAGCCAGCCACACCGGCGTCCATGCGGTGCCGAGGGTACCACACGGGTATCACCTGGCGGGAGATGTCCGCCGTACTGGCTCCGTCAGCTATAACAATCGTATCTTTGGGAAGAACATCGCGTATCTCTTTCAGGACTCGGTAATAACCCAGCGGCGTTTCGTCACTGTTCAGCATGGGTTCGATCTTTTGGGCATTCTCTTCGGCCGTGGCCTTCAATCCCGTCAACCACTCGCTCTCCCCATAAGACACGGGCGTGTCTGCGAGGGCTTCTACCAGTTGCCCCATCACCATCTTGGCGTCTCCCACCAATCCGACATCGGCTGGCTTGTTGATGCCGATTTCGCCGGGGTCGATGTCTAGTTGCACCAGTTTAAAATCGGGAGCGAACCTGGGCGGCTGGCCGAAGTGGAACATCCAGTTGAAGCGGGCTCCGGCGAGCAAAATAGTGTCCGCTCCCTTAAGTGCTTGGGTCCTGGCTGCCGAGACATTCATGGGATGATCCGGCGGCAGCATTCCCATCGCCATGGGAGAGGTCAGGAACGGTATACGGGTTTCTTCGACGAATCGGAGCAGCTCTTCCTCAGCCCTGGAGGAAGCGGTTCCCTTTCCAACGATGAGCAGTGGCCGCTCCGCGTTCCGCAACACCTCCAGCGCCTGGGTGACTTTCTGGGGATCAGCCAAGGGCCTGGCCGGCTCTGGCACTGGGGGCGGGATGACCACGTCTTCTTCTTCCACCGTTCCGGATATCATCTCAGCAGGTAGATCCAGATAGACAGGACCGGGACGGCCGGTGATGGCCTTGTTGATGGCTATGTTGATGAGCGTGGGGATGCGCTGGATGCCCTCAGCAGCGTAGGCCCACTTGGTTATCGGCGACGTGTATTCCACCTGTGGAAGTTCCTGAAAATCGCCCATGTTTCGACGGCGAAGTTCTGAGGAGCCGCCGATCACCAACAGTGGCCAACAGTTAGCATAGGCATTTGCGATGCCCGTCAACGTGTTGGTCTGGCCAACTCCCGAAGCGGCGATACACACGCCGATACGACCGGTTAAGAATGAATGAGCTTGGGCTGCCATCGCCGCAGCTTGTTCGTGCCGTACGGCTATTACTTTCATTCCATCCTTGGCGCAGGCAATCGTTATCGGACCCACCGGGTCGCCTGGAAGCACGTAAACCGTATCCACACCTTCGCGCTTCAGAGAATCCACCACCAAACGGGCACCCGTGACCTGACTCATTGTTTCCTCCTCCTACTCGTTTTTTACGGTTTGTTTTTTCGATACGCCCGGCCGCGCTGATTCAAGCAATATTGCTGGATCTATCCTCGGCCGAAGCATGATTAAACCCGTCGCCGGGTTGGTTTCAAGACAACAAGGCGAATCACACGAGTCGATCGTTCCGGAGATTCGCAGAGCGAGTCCATTCGCCTTGGATAGAGGGAGGCGGAAATAGACTGAAAGCTGCTTGCTTATGGCCCGGGAGCACTGTAATAGCTACCGTCTTCCGCGATCAGGGAGTTGCTT
>CAXEOX010000153.1:0-6571 GCA_963997925.1 uncultured bacterium | reverse complement strand
CATTTCCGGTATTGTGGGATTGTAGGCAGGAAACGGCGTAAAAGTCAGTCCAATAAATGGAGCCGAGGAGGGATGACGGATGAAGACCTACGGTCAGTTCAGCCCGGTCGCCAAGGCAGCTGAAATCTTCGCCCAACGATGGACACCGCTGATTATCCGTGAGTTGTTGATGGGCAGCCGGAGATTCAGCGAGCGGGGAATACTGGATGCCCCGCATTCCCCGCTCCTTATTAACGGAACGCCTTAGGACCCTCGAAGACGCTGGGGTCGTCATGCGGAAATCGGTGGGGACGGGAAAACGAGCGGAATATCACCTGACGAAGGCTGGCTCCGACCTACTTGAAGTAGTCATAAAGCTTGGTGACTGGGGCCAGAAGTGGGTCAATCACGACATCGGCATCGAAGATGTAGACCCGACGTTGTTGGTGTGGGACATACACCGGCGAGTGAATATAGAGCTTCTCCCGGAAGAACGGGTCGTGGTGCAGTTAGACTTCCACGGTGCCTCGACCGGAACCTATTGGCTGGTGTTGGAGCATCCGGAACCGTCAGCCTGCATGTGGGACCCGGGATTTGAGGTGGACTTGTTCGTAGCTGTGGATACGATAGCCATCCACCGGGTATGGATGGGAATGACGTCGATCGCCGAATGCGTGGAGAACGGCCAGATCGAACTGAATGGCCTCACCGCCCACGTATCAGCCTTCCCATCATGGTTCAAATTCAGTGTTTTCTCGGGTGTGAAGCGGATGGTGCATTCCGGTTAAACCGTTCCACTGAGCAGACCAACATTTGGAATAATAGCTAAGGCCGCCACGATGGGGGCGCGATTCCATCAATGTCGGACACCACGTCAATCACCGCCGGTTTGCCCGAGGCTATAGCCTGCTCTATCGCGCTCTGGATCTGACCCGGTTGGTCCACGCGGATGCCGAAGCAGCCTATGGATTGGGCTAGCTTGGCTAAGTCCACGTCCAACATGTGCCAGAGTTCCTCGGAGTTGCCGGACTGTCCTTCGTATAACCGGTCGTTGCTCCGTTTTTCCTGATTCAGCGAGTGGTTGTTGTTGACGACGATGATGGCGTTGATGCCATACCGCAACGCTGTCTCCAACTCGGACATGTGATACCAGAAACCGCCGTCGCCGGTGAAGCAAATCACCGGACGGTCCGGCACGGCGCATTTGGCGCCCAAAGCTCCAGGGAAACCCCATCCCAAGGAACCGGCGCAGCGGATGTATTGCTGGGTCTGGTCTTTCAGGTCGATCATGGTACCGGTCCAGATACCGGAGTGCCCGGTGTCAGATACCAGCACGGCGTCTGAAGGAAGGAAGTCTGTAAGTTCCTTGCACAGGCGCTCCGGACGGATAGGTGAGCCGTCGGAATTGGAAACCTCCGACACGCTTTCCCTCCACTCCGCAACCAACTCCTGAGCCCGGCCCAACCACTCGCTGCGAGGACCGAGGGGCTCAAGGGCTTCCATCAAACGCCGTAGGCAGGCTCTAGCATCACCTTGGAGAGTAGCCTTGGTTGGGTAGGAGCGGCCCAGTTCGGCTGGGTCGATATCGATCTGAATCACAGGAGTGCCCAAGGAAGGAATGGTCCATTCGTTGGTCACCTGGCTGCCGGTGTGGCTACCGATGAACAGGACCAAGTCGGCCTCGGAAACCACCCGGTTGGCGCAGGTCCGGGAGTAGGATCCGCAGACCCCCACGGAAAGCGGATGGCCGGACGGTATCGCTGTCTTGCCATTGAGAGACGTGGCGACCGGAATCGACATCATCTCGGCCAGTTGCACCACCTCGTTCTGAGCGCCCGAAGCGGTGACTCCGCCCCCGGCTACGATGACTGGACGCCGCGCTTGGGACAGGGCTTGGGCCGCGGCCCGCACCATTTCAGCTTCCGGCTCCGGGCGGTAGGCCGGGATCCGCGTGAAGTTCTCTTCAATGATTACTTCTAGGTCGGCCTCTCCCTCCATCACCACGTTCCCCGACGTTCCTTCAAGGTCCAGATGGACCGGACCAGGCGCTCCCGACGTGGCCTCCCGCAGAGCTTGGCGAAGCAAGAAGGGAAGCTGTTCGACGGAGTCCACCGGCACGCTGTACTTGGTGACGGCGCTGAAGGGCCTGAGGTGGTCGACTTCCTGGTACGAGTTGCGGTGCTGGCTCATCCGGGCCTTACGCCCGGTGAGGGCCAGGACCGAAGAACCACCTAAGAAAGGGTCCTGTAATCCGGCCGCCAGATTGGCGGCTCCCACGTTTTGCGCTGCGCAAACACCAACCTTATGAGATGCTCTGGCGTAACCGTCGGCCATATAGGCGGCGGCTTTTTCTCCGTGGGTCAAGATACGCTTTATGCCTAGTTTTTCCATCTCCAGCATGGCCCGCTGGATTATCACCGGCACGAAAAATACATGGGTAACGCCATATCCATGCAAGGTTTCGGCCATGAACCGGCCACCGGTCATCATCGGCATAAAGTTCCCTCCCACTCTCGGTCATTGAATAGCGCCTGAATTAACGGCTATGGGCTATCCCCGTTCGTCATAAACGGCCTTGGCGATGCCGGCCATGTTGGCAGCGGTGGGGACACCGGCGTAAAAAGCTACGTGGGTCATGATTTCGCCAATCTCATCTTTGGTTACGCCGTTATCCAGGGCACGACCTATATGGCCGGGCAACTGACCCGTTCGGTACAGTGCCTGAAGTACGGCGACAGTAATCATGCTGCGGTCACGCTTGGAAAGACCGGGGCGCTCCCATATATCGCCGAAAAGTACGTCGGCGGCAATCTCCGCCATCTTGGGGGCGACTTCTTGCATTGCGCTGCGTCCAGTTGTCATAAGATCTCCTTCTTAAGTTAGATTTGGGTTGGGGTCACTTACCTTGGTTCTGGCTGGACCCGTGGGGAGGTCGGGCCCCAGGTTTGGCCGAAGTCAGCTCGGTCTACAAGGGTCCCGGTGAGGGTCTCGGCGGTCTGTCCCGCCAGCCAAACTGCCGACGGGATTATCACATCGGGAGGCACCATGGGCATCTGCTCGGTGCCGGGCCAGTCTCCGTTCCGGTTCATCCAGGTATCAACACGGCCGGGGCCGAGGACATTTACGGCGATGTTGTGGGGACGGACTTCCTCCGCCAGGTTGAAGAAAGTTCGCTCCAAGGCGGCTTTGCTCATGGAATAACCCACCCGGGCTTTGCGGTAAGCGTTGGCCGATGCGGAGGTAACGCAGAAGATGGAGCCGCCGTTGCCTTGGGCAATCATGCTTGGCAAGGCGTACTTGCACAGCAGCAGGGGGGCACGGATGTTCACCGCTAGGCAACGGTCCAGAAGGTCCACATCCAGCTCTGCAACAGGTGACTCGCAGTCGACTCCAGCGTTGGAAATAACAACGTCGATGCGTCCGAATCTTTCCAGGGCTGCTTCGACCAGATGGCTGAGATCTTCGGACTGAGTAACGTCGCATCGCACTGGAAAAGCGGCGCCGCCCAAGTCGTTGATCTGGGCGGCGGTGTCAACAATGGTACCGGAACCATACTTCTCGAACTGAGTGCCTGCGGAATTATCCTCTTCCGTTCGGGCCGCGACCACTACGTTGGCCCCCGCCGCCCCTAAGCCGAGGCACATGGCCCGGCCTATTCCGCGGCTGCCGCCGGTGACGATGGCTACTTTACCATCCAGCGTTTTATCCATGATTCCCCATCGGCAACCGGCTTATGAAGTGAGTGGTATCAGAGGACACTAGGCCGGCCGGAACTTGGGCAGGCTGATTTTATCGTCCAAGTCGTCGAAAGTCACTTGCAAGGCCATCCCAATCTTGATGTGCTCTGGATCGGCTTCGCAGTCGACGATATTGGTGGGCATACGAGCACCACCTTCCAATTCGACGATGGCAGTCACAAAGGGCTCTTTGCCTCGGAAAGCCGGGACCGGTGCCCGGTGGACGATGGCGAAGGCGTGCAGGGTTGCTTTTCCGCTGCTTTGGATCCAGTCGGTGTCCCGGGAGAAACAGCCGGGGCAGATGTCCCTGGGGTAGAAGTAGGTGTTATCGCACGCCTTGCAATGGCGGAGCCAAAGTTCGTGCTCCTTACACTTTTCCCAGTAGAAATCTGACTCGGGCTGAGGAATCGGCGGCGTTACTGGTGGCGGGGCTTGCTGGGTCATTTATTGCTCCTCGATTAAATGGCATTTTTGAGCTTTAACTACGTCCCTAGAGAATAAGCACAAATCCACGCACCGTCAAGACTGAGTGCAGGTTGCTTCTACGGTACTCAAGGCGTATTTTGATGGGCACTGATAGCTTGAAGAATACATCTAAGGAGCCAACGTGACATGCGAGTAGTAGTGATGGGGGCCGGCAGCATCGGCGGATACTTCGGTGGAATGCTATCCCTAGGCGGGAACGAGGTGACATTGATTGCCCGGGGCGCTCATCTGGAAGCCATTCGCGACAAAGGTCTCCAAATCATCACCGATTACGGCCAGTTCACGGTCCAATGCGATGCTACTGACGACCCTCGGCAGGTCGATCCGGTGGACCTAATCTTGCTCACCGTCAAGACGTACCACAACGAACAAGCCGTCCCGGCCATGCGGTCCATGGTGGGCGAAGATACCACGGTCCTCTGTCTACAGAACGGCATCGATAGTTACGAAGCCGCCGAGCGATTCATCGGCGCGGCACAGGTCCTTCCCGGTGCTGCGTATATCGAGGGTAGTCTCGAAAGTCCAGGTGTAGTCAAGCAAACCGGTGACGTGGTGGAGATAGTTTTCGGTGAGCCGGACGGTGTTGCATCGCCGCGTGGGGAACTGATATCGGAAACCCTGACGAAGGCCGGGATCCCAGCCCAACTGTCCGACAATATCCAGAAGACCCTTTGGACCAAGTTTTTATTTATAGCAACAATGGCCGGAGTCACGGCCCTGTCCCGCGAGACAATGGCCCAACTGATGCCACGGCCGGAATGGCGGCAAGTGATTCTCGGCTGCATGACGGAGATCGAGACGGTGGGCCGGGCTTCGGGGATCGACCTTGATGCCGAATTAGTTCAGAACACCGTCGATTACATCGAGGGATCCCTGGATCAGATGCATGCCTCCATGCATGCCGATATCATGGCAGGACGTCCCCTGGAGTTAGAGGCTCTGAACGGAGCGGTGGTCCGGGCGGGACAAGCCGCCGGAATAACCACTCCGATAAACGACGTTATCTACGCAGCGCTCAAGCCCTTTGCCAACGGGAGCGGGGCCTAAAATACCCTTGCTTTGACATTGGCCGACTCCGGGCTTAGATTTATCATCACGAACTCCAAAGGGGGGATGACTCATGGATGCTACCGGCGTATCCCACATCGCAGTTTGTGTGCGCGACCTGGACAAGTCGCTGGCTTTTTACCGTGACATCTTGGGGATGCACGTGACCTTCGACGAAGTCCAAGACACCACCACCGGCGGTCTGCCCCACATCTATAAGCACGCCAGGCAGACGCGTCGTACCGTCCACGTTCGTTACGGAGAAGGGCGCACCGCGCCGTCGCTGGTCCTGACCAGCCACCCTGGAGAAAATCCGGACGGCGACCCCATCAAACTGGATCAGATCGGCATCAGCCATCTCTCTTTCACCGTGGGAGACGTCAAAGCTCTGGCGGCTGAATTGCAGGCGAAGGGAGTTCAGTTGGCAGGTCCTATGGACTCTTTCACCAACGCTCAAGGGGATGTAAGCACCATCTTCGTCTACGACCCCGACGGCATCCTACTCCAGTTCGACAATGGAGGCGGGGTTTAGCGCCCACCGAATATGAGCCACGACCACTCGGATAGCCACGCCAACAACCACGACTGGGACAAACTGTCACGATGGCACGACGACATGACCTCGGCAGAGCCGGGCGGGTTTCCGGTATTTGCCGTGTTCCTTGTGTCAGGAGAAGACCGGGAAGCCCATGACGTTTTCAGAGCATTCCGTACTAGCTTCGAAAAGCGTGGTGGCGGATTCCAAAACCTGGTTATCTTCGGACAACATGGGATATCCGAAACGGTCGGTGACCTGCTGCCCCGGCTCGGTATGAGTCCCGATGCCATACCTTCACTAGCGTTGTTTGGCCACCGGTACGCCGAATCGGTTCAGATACTTCCGCTGACTCATGGAGACCCGGATCCGGAAAGGGATACTGAAAGCCAACCCTGGCGGAAGGTGCTGAATCAGGTTGAGGAAGCTATAGATAGTCAGGGGCAAGCGTTGGACCTGGCGTCGTTGCAGGGCACGGTTAGGTGCGAAACGGTTCAGGGACCGGTGGTGGAATTGGTGGAGAAACTATTGGCGGAAAGGCCCTAGTCCACCACAGCGCTGTGCTTCGACAAGCTCACTACGACGTGCACGCAATTGACCATCATCTTTCGGACAAGGAATAACGGTATCGATTCTCGCGGTCCCGTTTTCCACCGTGAAGCGATCGACTACCAGCCTTAGAATCTCCTGGCGTTCTTCGAATGACATGTTGTCCAGACGATCTGCCACGCGGTGACAAAAGCTCTCGAGGTGGCGAAGCGCGCTCTTGGAGTCCCGCTCATAATCT
>CAXEOX010000152.1:0-6628 GCA_963997925.1 uncultured bacterium | reverse complement strand
TTGGCGCGCCTGGCGGGATTCGAACCCACAACCCCTGGGTCCGAAGCCCAGTACTCTATCCGTTGAGCTACAGGCGCGGGAAGGGTGTATGACGTGTTGGGGCGAGCGACGGGATTCGAACCCGTGATCTCCTGTGCCACAGACAGGCGCCTTGGACCACTTGGCTACGCTCGCCATGAACGGGCCTATGCCTGCCGCACAGCCCTGAACCGGCCAGGCGTCTACTCCTTTCGGACTAGTCACCATCCAGCCTGAACATCGTAGCAAAAAGCCGGTCCCCTTACAAGGCAAACCCGGCGGTTGGTTGAACCCAACCGCCGGGCTGATTACAATAGCTTGCACGTTTAGAGACCGCCACGGTTAGACCGATTACCCACTGCGGGCATCCTATCTTTAACAAAAGGGATGGATGGCCGCGATTCGGGTGACCCACCGGGAGCCGTCGGCGTCATCTGGCATAAACCAACAGTAGGGGCCGAGATTGGGAACGTATATATTCCGGCGCATGATGTGGCTGCCATTCATCCTGCTGATTGTGTCCTTTATCACCTTCACCCTTGGCAGGTATGGGCCTGGTGACCCGGTGGAGCTGCTCCTGGGCCAGAACTACAACCCCGACGTCGTGGAGCGCATCCGGGAGCAACGGGGGCTGAACGACAACATCGTCGTCCAGTATGGGCGGTACATACGCGACGTGAGCCGTGGCGATTTCGGCGAGAGTTTCAAGTATCGGGGACGAAGCGTTGGCGATCTGCTCAAGAAGAGGATGTGGGTTTCGGCCCAGCTCAACATCGCTGCGTTGATAATATCCGTGGGGTTGGGCGTCCCCATCGGCTTGTACGCCGCCCTGAAGCAGGGATCTTGGGCAGATACGGCGATAGTATTTACCGTCCTCGGCTGGCAATCTGTCCCGGTCTTTCTGACCGCCCCTACGGCCCTTCTCATCTTTGCTTTGAAGTTAGACCTGCTCCCCACCCATGGCTGGGGAGGCTTTTTCGACACCAGAATCATCCTTCCGGCGTTGGTTGTCGGCATACCGGGTGTGGCCTTCTTTACCCGCCTGACCCGGGCCAGCACCTTGGAAGTCATTTCCCAAGATTACATAAGGACGGCTCGAGCCAAGGGGCTACCGGAGCTTGCCATCAGAAGAACCCACATCCTGCGCAACTCCCTTATCCCGGTGGTGACTATCCTGGGCTTCTCTCTGGCAGGCCTGGCTTTCACGTCCTTTATAGTCGAGCGCTTCTTCGGCATTCCCGGTGTGGGCAACCTGTTCATCGAATCCATATTCGCCAGGGATTTCCCGGTGATTAACGCAGTGATTATCATCGGCACAACGTTATTCGTGCTGGCCAACCTGATAGTCGACCTGATCTACCCGGTGATGGACCCTCGGATCCGATTGGGTGGGGGTTCCGGTGGGTAACCATCTACAGGTCCAGTGTCATCCATGCGCAACGTATGGCACGGATTTCGACCGATGAAAGTTCGCGTGTTTATCGCATGCTCCTTGGACGGCTTCATCGCTGGACCCAACGACGAATTGGACTGGCTGGAAGGGCCGGATGGCGCAGAGGACACTTTCACGCCATTCTTCAAAGGCATTGGCGCAATGCTGATGGGGCGGCGGACTTACGATGTCGTGTCTAGCTTCGAAGGGGACTGGCCTTATGGAGACACACCTATCATCGTGGCAACCAACCGGCCACTCCAGATGGCCAAACCCTCGGTTCAAGGATATCAAGGAACCATTGAAGAGCTTGTCGCGAAGGCCAAAACGATGTCCGAAGGCGGAGACGTTTATGTTGATGGGGGCAATCTGATTCGCCAAGCGCTCGACGCCGGACTTGTTGACGATATCACCCTGACGCTGATTCCGATTGTCTTGGGGGACGGAATACCTCTATTCAGTGGGGCCAAACAGATGCATCGGCTTGAACTCTGTAGCCAACGCGCCATCGGCGGTGGCATGGTGGAACTGGTATACGAATCGGCCAAGGTTAGCTCCTAGTGCCAGTTGAGAAAATGTACACAAGTCGATTCGGCATGGGTGGGTGCTAAAGTGCAAACTGAAGCCCAGTCAGGCCAGGTGTTTGACGAACAGCCCAGCCGCAATTATTGGGTCATATCGCTGCGGCGGCTATTTCGTAAGAAAATCGGCGTCGCTTCTTTGGCGATTATCGTCATCATGTACGGCGCGGGGGTTCTGTCTCCCCTGGTAACGCCCTACGATTACAACGACCAGGACCTGAGCCGGGCCAAGCAGGGCCCCAGCTTGAGTCATCCCTTCGGCACCGACCGTTTGGGCCGGGACATGTTTACCCGGGTTATCTACGGTCTCCGGACCACCGTTATCATCACCATTGTCTCTCTGGTCACCGGCAGCCTGGCGCTGGGCCTAACGTTGGGTCTGCTATCCGGGTACTTCGGAAGGTGGGTCGACACTATAATCATGCGGACCGGGGAGATAACCTCGGCCTTTCCCGAGATATTCCTGGTGCTGATTATCATCGCCAGCGTGAAGCCCACGGTTACTGGATGGGCCCGGGTCATTGAAGACCTATTGGGGATAGATATTGTCCGCTTGGGTGTGGTGGACTACCTGGTTCTATCGTTGGCCCTGGCGATATTTTCCTGGTTCGGCATGGCCAGATTGGTGCGGGGTCAGGTGCTGCAGCAACGGGAGAACCAGTACGTGGAGGCGGCCCGGTCCATCGGATCATCCACACCCCGCATACTACTGAAACACGTGCTTCCCAACGTCATGGGCCCGGTGATAGTTGTAGTCTCAGCCGGGATGGCGACGGTGGCGGGGTCAGAGGTATTACTCAGCTTCCTGGGGATCGGTATCCAGCCCCCGACGCCCAGTTTGGGGTTGATGATGTTTGAGAATGGCAGTATCGCCGTGTTGCGGTCCACTCCCCATCTGCTGATATTCCCCGCCGGGACTTTGACAGTGCTGCTGTTCACGTTTAACTTGCTTGGCGACGCCATCAACGATGCCTTCAACCCCAGGGCTCGCTGAGCTGGGTGGTTCGACGGGCTCTTCAAGAACTTGGGCAATGAGCTTACGTAGGATCGAGGTGTTTGACCCTGGGCCTCCGTTCGCCCTGAGCTTGTCAAAGGGTTCTCCGGCGGAAGGGTGGTTCGACAGGCTCACCATGAACCGGGAGAGCTGATTCGACCAGGAACCGCCCGCCCCTGATTATCCTTTCCGCCTGAACAATCCCCGGCCCCACAACCCAGCAAATGGACCGGCAAGCAGGGCTAGAATGGCCAAGTCGTATACCCCGCCGTGGTTGAGACTTGCTCCGCACCCCGACGATGGCGGCGGTAATTCTGAGGCCTGTTCCGGAACGGCCTCCGGAGTATCCGTGGGAGAGACGGGAATCGCCGTCGGCGTGCCGCCTGACGGCGGGGGCGGCGTCACTGTCAGCGGCGTGGACTGAGGAAGTGGCGATGCCGTGGGCTGCACCTGCGGTTCCGGCTCAACGGCGGGCTCCAGCGGGTCAAGGCCCAACGCTTCCCGCCATTCGGCGTCCAGGGTATGCGTGTCCAGCTTGTACACTCGCTCCAGCGCTCGGTCGATATCCTGAGTGGCGTGCATGGCTTTCATCAACTCGGCCATCTTTTCGTTGCCATGCTGGGAAACCAGGTGATCGACAACCGAGCGGGCTTGACCATAGGCGACGATGATGTCGCCGGGTTTACCGACGAAAGTCCGCTGGTACCACAGGGGGTTGACCCGGCCGGCGTCGATGGCCCGGCTAAGGGCGCCTGCATAAGAATTACCGGTGCTGATGTTGCCGAATTCAGCAAGTCCCTCATTCAGCCATGACGGCAGTTGGCGATGGCCGCGCCCGGCCGCCTGAGCTACCAACAGATGGGTAAACTCATGGGCGACGGTTCCCTTGGCCGAAGCGTCAGGATTGAATACCAGAAGCACTCGCTGCTCTGAGAAGGCTAGGCCCTCGGTGATTAACTGCTCCTGAGTCGCTTTAGACCGGAAAGGAATCGCCGGCAGCATATCGGCATAATCGGTGTAGGTCATGATGCGCATCGGGTCGGAAGACTCAAGACCTAATACAGGGGCCATGCGTTCCATCGCCTGACTGGCGGCGTCCAAAACCCCTTCGGCTTTCTCATCGTCGCCGTCGTAGTAAAACACGGTTATCACGCCGGCGGAGGTAGTTTCCCAATCGAAGCGGTTGTCGGTGTACATCATTTCCTGGTCATCGGTCCGGTGCACTCCACCGCCTTTGTCCCGCACTTCGAAGGAGTATCGAATCATGGTGCCCGGCGGAATGTAGGCGCCTCCCGTTCCGCTGGGAAGGACCGCTTCTCCGGAGACCAAAGGACCAGGTTCAAAGTCCACCGCCCGGTAAGCGGTGCCGATGTTGGCGCCCAACAGACGGAAAAACACCCGAATCTCGTCAATCTCATCATTGCTCCGGGCCTCGACCGAGAATCGGATGCCATCAGGAAACCGACTCTCCGCTGAAATCTCAGTTACCTCGATACCGGCATCGTCGCCAAATAGGTTAACCGGGGAGAGGTTCGGCACGACAGACATGCCCAGAGTCAATGCGAATACTAGGAGTAAAAGACGGCGGTTGTAACGATTCAATCTAATCCACATATCCGTTGATTTCACTGGATGTCCAAATCGGTTAGAGTAAGTCATATAGGCAGTTACGGGATTGCCGGTCCGTTGGATTGCAGCAGGCCGACGCCCTGACGGCACGAACTGCATCGGATATTAGATGCCCGGCGACGATGCGCGGTTCTTGACGGCGCTAGGGCCGACACCTAAAATCGACTCGGTATTTCAGACTCAATTCAACGTACCGGCAACGCGCCAGCGTTTGTCTAGGATAGCATCCATATGACCATTCGAGTAGGACACGTCTCTTATCTCAACCACGAGCCTTTCTATATCGACATGGAGCGCCGTGGCATCGAACTCCATCCCGTTGTGCCCAGCGGAATAGCCGATGCCATCGAAAATGACGATATCAACGCCGGGCCTATGCCCATCGCCGATACCTTCCGGATGGCGGAGAGCGCGCAACCGGTGTCTGGGTTCTGCTTGGCGGTCACCGACCGGTCAGGAAGCAGCTTTCTATTCTCCAAAGAGCCGATATCGGAACTGAAAGGGGTTCCAATAGGGGTCGCTCCGGAGGCTGGCGCGTCTAAAGACCTTTTACGGGTGATTCTGGCGTTGAAGTATGACATTGAGCCCGAAGCGTTCGTCAGTATGGAGGATTCACCTCCGGCCTTTCTATTAACCGGCAACCAAGCCCTGCGCCGCCGCCGGGGGCTGCGGGAATACCCCAACAAGTACGACCTGGGAACGGAATGGCGCTCTTGGACCGGCCTGCCCTTCGTATTCGCCCGCTGGATGAGGCGCAACGATATGCCGGGAGAAGACGCCGCTTTGCTGGAGGACACCCTCTACGTCGGCCTGGAAGACGGGGTGGATGGCCTATACCATCTGTCGGACCCCAGGGAAAACCTGCTGATGCTAGCCAAGGACATCTTGGAGTACATCCAGGGAGTCCGATACTTCATCGGCTTCTCGGAGCAAAAGGCCATCGACCTGTTCCGGAAGTATTGGGAGCAGGCCGGCGGCACGGCCTAGTCTCTCAAGAATCAACTCCCGAACGGAGGTCACACCGTGGCTAAGGTAACCGATCTGTGCTTTGAAGCTACGGGCCACACCGTCTTTATCTGCGACTTCTCACCACCTCGCACCGGAGACCCCGAGTCCTTCCCCAAGCCAAACCTGGACACCGACTTTATCTCGGTGGCCTACAACCCCGGCAGAGCGGTGCGGGTCAACTCCGCCATGTTGGCGGCGGCCATCAAGGGCCAAACCGGGAAGGACGTGGTGTTCACCCTGGCCACCCGCGACATGAACAAGCTGGCCCTGGAATCTCTGTTGCTTGGCGGCCAGATGCTGGGTCTGGATAACGTGGTGGTAGTGCAAGGAGATCCCTTCACCGAACGTGACCTTATCCGGGTAAAGGACGTCAGCGACTTCACACCGACTCAGATGATTACGGCCATTGCCGATATGAACCTGGGGACCGACTACCGGGAGAGCCAGTTAAGGGCTCCAACCGGCTATTGCATCGGCGCCACCCTGGATCTAGGCCGGGGCATCGAGGAAGAGGCCAAGCTGGCCCACCGCAAGGCGCAGGCCGGAGCCCAGTTTTTCATCAGCCAACCCATCTTCGATGTCGCTGAAGCGTCTCGATTCGGCGAAGCGTACAAGACGGCTGCCGGACAAGATTTGTCCCTGCCGGTCTTCTTCGGTTTACAGGTTTTGGAACAAGACGGCATCATCTTCAGCACGGTACCGGAGGCGGTCAGGAAGGAACTGGAGCAGGGCCGGTCCGGAGTAGAGATCGCGCTGGAGTTGTACCAACGGTTCCAAGAAGCGGGCTTGCACAATGTCTACCTGGTGCCACCCATCCGAAGGGGCGGCGCCAGGGGTTATGCCGCGACGCGAGAAGTGTTGGCGGGAGTCCGGCGGCTGTAGGGTCCATATCCTGAACCATTTAATCAGCCTCCTGACTCGAATCTATCGCGGCCAGCGGTTCGACAAGCTCACCACGAACGAGGG
>CAXEOX010000151.1:0-6683 GCA_963997925.1 uncultured bacterium | reverse complement strand
CCTGGCGGAGAGAGTGGGATTCGAACCCACGATACCCGAAGATATACCGGTTTTCGAGACCGGCGCTTTCGTCCGCTCAGCCATCTCTCCGCAGGCACACAGCATATCCCAGCCGAGAAGGGGTTTCAAGGCGGCCACGGGTAGGGCCTCAAGGAAACGTTGCCAGCTATTAGAAAATTGCCCGGTTTCATCCACGCCATGCACGTATTGCGGCCATGGATCAGGGCTTATTGCTTGCCAGGTCTGGGGATTCCCGTTATAGTGACAAGCACATCAGCTTGACCCATGTGTAAGCTGTTTAAACCGTTCATTGCTACTAGGCCAAGCGCCTTGGAGTATCTATGCTGACCCAACAAGAGCTCGTAGAGCGATTGAGGGAGTGGGAAGTCCGGGTAACGCCGCAGCGTCTCGCCATCGCCGAGGCGGTGCTCAACTCCACCGACCACCCCTCCGTGCAACAGATATTTGAGCGGGTCAAGGACCATTTCCCGTCCATGACCCTGGCCACCATCTATTCGACCCTGGGCGTCCTACAGAGGAGCGGCCTGATACAGGAACTGCCCTTCCAGAAGATGTCCCGGTACGAAGCGAACATGGAGCCCCACGTTAATCTGGTCTGCATCCAGTGTGAGACCGTCATCGACACCGACACCGGACAGGACGCGGTCCTGCGACTGCGCAACCGTATCTCCAAGGAGTCCCAATTCCAGGTTGCCTGGCAGCGGGTCGACTTCTACGGATGGTGCCCCAGTTGCGCCGCCGCCAAACGGGCAGCCCAAACAGCCTAGTCACAAGAAAGGCATGGCCGTCTATGGCCATGCCCCGGTTGCCCCTGCATACGAACGAATGCCGATGCCAGTCGAGTGTCGACGATTTGCCCGATTCCCAGGGCTGACGCCTGAAAGCTGAGCGCTGATAGCTACATGATTACCGGCGTTGTTGGAATCACCCTCTGGACCGATGACCTGGAGCGGATGTTCCGCTTCTACAACGATCTGTTGCAGCTACCCCTCCATTCCCGCCACCCGGACTTCATCGCCTTTGAGCTAGGCGACATACGCTTCAACATCGGCTTGCACGGAGAAGTGAAAGGCGGTTCCCAAGATCCTTACCGGGTGATGCCCCACCTTGGTGTCCAAGACATCCACGGCATCTGCCAACTCCTGGCAGACCAAGGCGTCGAGTTCATCCGCCCCCCGGAGATGGAACACTGGGGAGGCTGGATCGCCACCCTAAAAGACCCTGACGGGAATATCTTGCAGCTGTTGCAGTTGCCGTAGAGGGGCAACCATCCCAATTCACTTGCCTTGATCCTACGACCACTTGGCCCCGGTCCCGCTGTATCTGAACAACATGGGTCCAGACTACGTCGGCCCACTGCTAGAACAACGGTCCACCAGCAATCCAGCCAATTTTTTCAGCGTCTCGGCGTGACGAGCGTTGACCTTCTCCAAAGCCTCCGCCACCCGGTCTGATTCGCGGTCATGGTGATTCGGTACCTTTTCAGAATCTTTATGACTCACGGCGTCTCTCCCGTATGAATCCGACAATCTCATCCGTGGTGACTCCCAGATTCATGCCTTTTATGTCCAGCGGGGATCCCTTGGAAGGCTCAGGCCGCATGACAAACATACGTCCATCTTTGCGGCGGACTCCAACCGCCCCCTCCCTATAGGCTTCATCAAGAATAGAAGCAAGACTCTGCCGGGCCTCGAAGTAGGTGTAGACCTTCATCGACTTACCTCCAACACGTCTGGCCTCGTCGGTATCCTATAGTATCAGCATCGCATCCCCGAAGCTGAAGAACCGGTACCGTTCCCGGATGGCTTCCTCATAAGCGGCCAACATCGTCTCCCGGCCTGCGAAGGCTGAAACCAGCATCAGCAGAGTGGAGCGGGGCAGGTGGAAGTTGGTTATCATGGCATCGACGCGCCGGAACCGGTAGCCGGGAAGGATGAAGATATCGGCCTGGCCTTGGCACGCCACCAACCTATCCCGGCCCTGACGCTCCATTTCCTGGGCCGTGTGCTCCAGAACCCTCACCGAGGTAGTACCCACGGCGATGATGCGCTGTCCGTTGCTCTTAGCGCGGTTAAGCACATCAGCGGTTTCCTGGCTTAGTTCGTAGTATTCGGTATGTATCCGGTGCTGGTTCGGGTCTTCGTCCTGCACAGGCCGGAAGGTGTCCAAGCCGACATGCAGCGTTACGAATGTCTGCTCCACCCCGATCTCAGTCAGACCGGACATCAGTTCCTGGGTGAAGTGCAGGCCGGCGGTGGGGGCGGCGGCGCTGCCGAGTTGGCGGGAATACACCGTCTGGTATCGCTCCGGATCCTCTAGTCTGTCGTGGATATATGGGGGAAGGGGCATCACGCCAAAGCGGTCGATGTCCTCGTCACGAATGACACGGATAGTTTTGATTCCGTCTTGACCCGAATCAAGAACTTCCACATCAACCGTCGCAGTCGTTGATTCAGACTGGTCGTGACCAGGCGTCTCCAATGTAACGGTTGCGCCCGCCTTGAGACGCCGCCCCGGCTTGGCCAAAGCCTGCCACACCCCCTGACTCTCTCGCCGCAGCAGCAGGAATTCCACCTTGCCGCCGGTATCGGTGCGCCGCCCCCGCAGCCTAGCTGGGATAACCCGGCTCTGGTTGAACACCATGACATCGCCGGGCCGAAGATACTGGAAGATCTGATGAAAATGCTTGTGCTGAAGAAGTCCGGACGCCCGATCCAATACCAATATACGTGAGGAATCCCTGGGTTCGATAGGGGTCTGGGCGATGAGGTCCTGGGGGAGGTGGTAGTCGAAGTCGCTGGTAAGCATGGGAGAGAGCTATCAGCAGTCGGCTATCAGCGGTCTTCGATTATTCCAAATGGCTGATAGCTGATATCTGATTGCCGTTATTCCTCGTCGTCGTCTACCGTGAGCCGGGCGGCGGTCAACGCATTGACCAGCAGCATGGCGATGGTCATTGGTCCCACTCCGCCGGGCACCGGTGTAATGGCTTCCACCTTTTCCGATACCGACTCGAAATCAACGTCTCCCACCAGCCGGTAACCCTGCCTCCGATCGGTGTCCACTACCCGGTTGATGCCGACGTCGATAACCACCGCGCCCTCTTTGACCATGTCGGCCGTTATGAACAGGGGTTGGCCCAATGCCGCGATGAGAATGTCGGCTTGTTTGGTGATTTCAGTCATGTTTTCAGTTCGAGTGTGGCACATGGTGACAGTGGCGTTCGACCCCGGCCGGCGTTGCATCAACAGGTTGGCCAGGGGCTTTCCCACGATGTTGCTACGGCCGCAGATAACCACGTTTTTCCCCTCAGGGTCGTATCCGTTGCGCACCAACAATTGTTGGATGCCCGCAGGCGTGCCGGGGATATAGTCGGGCCGGCCTTGGGTCAGCTTTCCCACATTGTAAGGATGCAGACCATCCACGTCCTTCTGGGGAAGCAACGTCTCTATAACAGCGTTTTCGTCGAAATGCGTCGGGAGCGGTAGCTGGACAAGTATGCCGTGGAAGCGATGATCGGCGTTTAACTCCTGCAACTTCTCCACCAGCGCGGCCTGAGTTGTCATGGAAGACAGGGTAAATGTCTCGCTGAACATGCCCACTTCCTCGCAGGCGCGGCGTTTGTTGCGGACATAGATGGCCGACGCCGGATCGTCGCCGACCAGCACTGCGGCCAGGCCCGGATTGACCTGGTGCTTCTGGAGTAGTTCAGCCACGCCCACAGCCACTTCAGCTCGGATTTCTTTGGCCAGGGTCCGCCCGTCGAGTAGTTTTACCATGCCTGGATATCTCCTGTGTTACCTTGGCAATTCTAGCACGGGCCATCCTTCGCCTCAACGATAAACTAACACCGTATGTTCCGATTTCGATATTATTGAACCGTCCGGCTGCCAGTTGATAGCTAACAGCTTGCCGTCCTTGATAGGCTCGGTCATGCCGCCTATACTGGCTCCAATATCTGGAAGGACGCAGACAATGCGAATATGCTCGTTGCTTCCCAGCGCCACCGAGATGGTGTACGCCCTGGGCTTGGAAGACCAACTGGTTGGGGTGTCCCACAGCTGCGACTTCCCGGAGAGGGTCATCGGCAAGCCGGTGGTCAGCCGCAGCATCAGAAATATCCGCAACTTGGGGAGCGCGGAGATCGACGCGATTATCCAGCAGGCCCGAACCAACAATAACCCTCTGTATTGGATCGACGGTGACCTGCTTCGGGAACTCCAACCGGACCTGATAATCACCCAGGAACTGTGCGAAGTTTGCGCCATCGGCGTCGGGTCAGTATTCGAGACCGCCGCCAAGGTCCTGGACTATCAACCGGAGATTATCTCCGTGCGGCCCGCCGGTCTGGATGACATCTTCCAGAACATCCTGAACGTTGGGAAGGCAGCTCTGGTACCCCAACGGGCTCAAGACTTGGTGGACAGCCTGCGCCGACGGGTCGCCCACGTGACATCCAAGCTACATGACATCGATACCCGGCCCAAAGTCTTCTGCGCCGATTGGCTGGTACCGCTACGCAATACCGGCCAGTGGGTGCCCGAACTGGTGGAGCTGGCGGGCGGTCACGAGGGCTTGGCCATCAAGTGGGGCATCTCCCGGGAGATCGAGTGGCAGGAAGTGCTGGACTACCAACCCGATTATCTGATGGTCATGCCCTGTGCCTTTGAACCATCCCGCATCGCCGAAGAGGCAGGAGGCTGGCTAAGCTCTCAGCCCGATTGGACGACACTGCCCGCAGTCCAGCAAAATAACGTCTTCCTCTTCGACGGCCGAGTACCCAGCCGCCACGGCCCGAGAGTGATAGACGTGATGGAAGGTCTTGCCGAAGCCATGTACCCGGACCGCTTCCCCGGCTTGGCGCCCGATGGAATGTTCGAAAAAGCCGTATCCCTCCCGAACTGAGAGCATCTAACTAGATAGGTCAAGTCCATCGCCCGGTGTCAAAAAGCCGTTGCGAAATCGCTGAACCGATCTAGAGTGGTGCGAAAAGCTCATGCAACCTACAACGAAATCCAGACTCACATGCCCCCAGTGCGGGTTCGCCGAAGACCTTGAGATGCCAACCGACGCCTGTCAGTTCTTCCACGAATGCTCCGGTTGTCATACCGTCCTACGAGCCAACGAGGGCGACTGCTGCGTTTTTTGCTCCTTCGGAGACGTCAAGTGCCCCTCCCAACAAGGGACATCTCCAGCCTAAAACTCTCCTCTAGCCGACATCTTAGCCCACGTCCTTTCCCTTGCCCCCTCTAGCCTCCGAGTGTAGAATTACCGAATCCTGCCCACGGGGGATTTTTCATGTACGACAAGCCTATGCTCAGCTTGGACCAGACACGCAAGGCCATGGAAGCGATGTTGGATAAGGCCACCCAAGATTTAGACCATCCGGTCGCCATCGCCATAGTCGACGATAACGGCGACATCTTGGACTACGCCAGGATGGACCGGTGCCGCAAGGGGCCCCAACGCATGGCCATGCGCAAGGCCTACACCTGCGCCATATCCGGTATGGACTCCAAAGACTACGCCGCTCGAATGGCCAGTCAGGGCCGCACGGTCGCCGAGATGGGAGATCCCATGCTGGCCGCTGTCCAGGGAGGCGTAACGGTGTTGCACCCAGGCTCAGGAGCAATCTTGGGCGGCATCGGTGTCAGCGGACTAGCCGCCGAAGATGATGAAGCCATCGCCAAAGTCGGCCTGCAGGCCATGGGCCTCTCGGCCTAGGAGGAACCATGCCGAATCCTCGTTCAGATTATTCCAACATATTCGAACGTGAGCCACTGAAGCTGCCCGGCGACGCCCGCATCATCGTGTGGCCGGTCATCAACGTGGAAGAGTGGGACATCAACGAGCCCATGGCCCGCACCGTATTGCCCGTTCCCCAAGGCCGCAGCGTGATTCCCGACGTTCCCAATTACGCCTGGTACGACTACGGCATGCGCGTGGGTTTCTGGCGGATGAAGCAGGTGCTGGACCGCCACGGCATCCGGGCGACGATGAGCCTCAACGCATCGGTGTGCCAGACCTATCCCCACCTCGTGCAAGAGAGCCTCAACTCGGGATGGGAGATGATGGGCCACGGCTTTGTTCAGCGCGTTATCAACGCCGAACCCGACCAGCGGGAAACCATCCGCAAAACCATCAGCACCATCAAGGAATTCTCCGGCACCGCTCCCCGGGGCTGGATGGGCCCCGGCCTAGCCGAGACCTTCGAGACACCGGACATCCTGGCCGAGGAAGGCATCGAATACGTCTGCGACTGGTGCAACGACGACCAGCCCTACGAGATGAAAGTGGAAAAGGGTCGGTTGGTGTCAGTGCCCTACACCCTCGAACTGAACGACATACCAATCTACCTAGCACAGAACCACAAATCTCCCGAGATATTCGAGCGAGCCCGGGACCAATTCGACACCCTCTACAAAGAAGGAGCCGACAGTGTCCGCGTGATGTGCGTCTCCACCCACCCCTACATCACCGGAGTTCCCCATCGCATCAAGTACTACAACATGATTTGGGAGTACATCCGCCAGTTCAGCGGCGTAGTCTTCATGACCGGCAGCGAGATACTGGACTGGTATAACGGAGCGGTTGGCAAGTAGCGGTCAGCGGTCAGCGGTCAGCGGTCAGCGGTCAGCGGTCAGCGGTCAGCGGTCAGCGGT
>CAXEOX010000150.1:0-6802 GCA_963997925.1 uncultured bacterium | reverse complement strand
GATGGCCACAGAGAGGAACACGGACACGGACATGACGACCATGGTCACGGCCATGGCGACGGGGAAGGACACGAGCACCACGGGCACGGACATTAGAAGGTATTAGACATCTGAATCAGCAGGGTTCAGAGGGAAATACGAGGCCATTGGGTTAGAGTTCGGACAGCAGCCCCTTGGCTTCGTCGATGCCTGGATTAGGCGAGGGGTCTATTCCCTGAAGCAATGCCAGGTAATAGCTGACATAATCTCCCAGAATCAGCATGCCCAACAGCTGGGACAGAGGGCTTTCGCCGGTGCCCTGGAGCGTGCGATGGGGGATGCCGCATCGTTTTAGCATCTCCGGCACCAGCCGGTAACGAGATACCGCTTCGCTGGTTCCATCGCCCGGCTCAAGCACCAACGCAGTGATTGGTGGGCCGTCGGTGGACGGTGTCCGGAACGACTCGACGGTATTGTGCAGCAACTCCGGGATAGTCTCAAAGAATGCCCAGACCTTGGCGTTCTCATTCAGTTGGGTTTTCCAGCGGCGGGCCACCCCTCGGAAAATCCCGCCTCCGCAAATCAGCGGCAACCTGCCGAAAAGTTCCAAAGCGATCTGTTTGGCAAGATTAGACTCGGTGGGCCGGTCCGGGTCGAGAACGGCTATCTGCTGCTTGATGGCTTCTATAGCGGAATGAACGTCCGAGTCCTTGGTTTCCACCAACCCCAGGCGTTGCAATAGGCCCAGGAGCAGCATCAGGTTATAACCGACGGCGCTGCGCGGTTCCCCCTTGGTGTTGACCTTCAGAATGGGGATTCCACCCTCAGCGGCGAGCCGTGCCAACGAACCGCCGCCGGTCACGGCGACTACGGATGACCCGGCGTTAACCGCTTGTTGGAAGAGAGACAATGTTTCCTGGGTTTCACCCGAATAGCTGCAAGCGGCCACCAGCGTCCGGCCATTCGGCGTGAACGGCAAACGGAAGTCCCGAACCACGGTGATGGGCAAACTTGCCTGAGCCTCCGCCAAGTCGGCGGCTAGATCCCCGGCGATGGCCGACCCTCCCATGCCGCAAATGACCACATGGTCCCTGGCTTGAGCGAAGTCGGGCAACTCCGCTTGCTTAACCTGACTCCAGGCTTCGCTACATTGGCCGGGTAGCTCAGACAGTCTTGCGCCTAGACCTGTTGGATCCAAGGACGTGTATATATTTGCGTCGTCTAGATCAGGCATGATTGTTTCAAACGGGTGCAGGTGACAAATTCCCCGCACAAACTACTAGTTGGCTCAAAGAAAGCGAGTTGCTGAGTCCGACTCCTAATCATCGGATGAGGTTGGGACGGCTTCGTTAGGGGAGGTCCGGTCGATCCTGGCAAGGAACCAAGGCGCGATCTTGCGCTGGAACCAGGGCTCCACTCGGTGGCCTAAAGGCAGAAGGCGCGGCAGGCTCCGGTATGAATCCATGACGTGGTGATGCGGGGCGATATGCCGGGAGTCGAACCCTTTGATCGCTCGATAGGTAATCGAATAGGCGAAGGGAGTCAGGCGGTTCCACACGTGATCGGTAGTGACGTGGGCCAGGTGTCCCAGTATCACCGCAAGCAGGAAAGGATGGTAAAAAACCAGGCTGATGAAAGACATTATCATGGGGTATTCCCAAGCGTGGAAGAGCACGTAAACCCGATCTTTTTTGCCCTTCACGTAACGCTGGTAGTAATCGTAGAGGTGATCCACGTCCATCAAGACCCCTACGCCCAGTGCTACACCAGCGGCGGCGGGAGAGCCGGTTATGGCCCACGTGCCGCCGGCCACGGCGCTGGAAATCACCGTGTGACCTATCGGACCCATGTTATGAAGTGAGCTCCTGGGATGTCGCGCCGCTCACGCTCGATCCAAAAACTGGTTCAACCGGGCAAATTATCCGGAAGCTGGGCGTGAAATAACTGCGATACTGCATCGATGCATTATAACGCAAGTTCAGGGGATATCCTGTGACCCGATGGGGCGAGAATCGCTAGTGTTCTCTGGAGCACAAGCGGCTCAATGGGATTGATGATTAGCGCCTACGGGTTCGCCGCCGTTGAATTGGACTGGCGTCTGGACGTTGTGCCACAGTAGCGGCAGGCGGCGGCGTTTCCCCCGGTGTTGGCGATAGGTCTGGGTTATCGTCTCCGCCAGTTTCTTAGGCTCATGATGGGTTGGACTATTTTCGTCGATGATGTCAGCCAAGATGCGGACCGCCGGGTCCTGCCATGCCTGTCCTGGGTCGATTAGGGTTATCGTGTCAGGAATGTCCTCAATGAGGTTGTTGTTCGCTATGACCATATCCACGGAGTAATCCCCGGCGTAGTAGCGGATGACGTCAACGTGGTCTCTGAGGGAGAACCCTGCTGATTCTCCGGCCTCTCCGGCTACGTTACAGACGTACATCTTCAATCCGCTGGCGTTTGCGACTGCCCTGGCGATATCTCTCACCAGCAGATTGGGCACGATACTGGTAAACAGACTGCCCGGCCCCAGGATGATTAGGTCCGCTTCCTCGATGGCTTTCTGGGCATCGGGGTGGGCCGGGGCGTCGGGTGGGAACAGGGCCACCATGCGCAGGTCTTCACTGGATGCGCCGACCCGGGACTCGCCGACCAATCGCTGGCCGGAGACCGTGCTGGCGACGAGGGTAACGTTGGTGGTTGTGGAAGGAATGACTTTCCCACGGATTGCCAGCAGTTGACCGGCTATCTCCACGCCCTTATAAAAGTCTCCGCCAATACTGGCCAGTGCTGCGATCAAGATGTTGCCAAATGAATGGCCGTCAAGCTGCCCGTTGGTGGAAAACCGGTAGTCCATCAGTTCCTGCATGACAGTCTCGGAATCGGCCAAGGCCACCAAGCAATTCCTGATGTCTCCGGGGGGCAGAATGTCCAGCTCCGAGCGCAGTCGTCCGGAGCTTCCACCGTCGTCCGCCACGGTCACCACGGCGGTCAGGTTGGAGGTGTAGTGTTTCAGGCCTCGCAGAAGATTGGGAAGCCCGCTGCCTCCCCCAATCACCACAACCCTAGGGCCACCGGAAAGTACCCTGCCTACGTAAAGGGAATCCAGAAGCGACCAGTGGCGTCTGAGGCCGCGGGCACTGCCAAGAGACATCAAAAGCTTGACCAGCGCGCTCCCGGCGAATAACGCTCCTAACCCGATGAACACGCCGCTTCGAATGGCAGTGGGAGCGAACTTCAACGTGACGGTGCCCGCCAATGAATGGAATCTGGGAGCAAGGGAAATCTCAAATGCAAATAATACGCCGAGTACTACGGCGATGGTGCCGAAGCCGGCCAATGCCAGCCATCGTTTCAGGTGAATCCCTGGAATCAGCAATACCAGGATGGCACTGCCAAGGCGGAATCGAGTCATATAAGCGAGGAGTGAACGTATCATGGACAATCAGGTGTTAGAGGAGATTGAGGTACCTCTCCGAAGCGTTGGAGCTTCATCGAACGCCGGCCACCCTTGGGTGGCCAAGCAGAATCCATGGAACATCTGCCGCCACACACCGGCCCCTCCCTGTCCCAGTCGCCAACTTCCCGAGATAGAAACAATGGATCGCCTCTCTCCGCCAAATTCTCGTTCGTTGTCGTTGTGACTGCCTGTTCGGCTAGCCAGATGGCGGTGGCAAACCTAGGTTTCCTTGACCTTACCTACGAAGTTTAGGTAGAGGTCTTAATCCTGTCAAGCCGCTCAGCCGCGCCATCACGGCGGCCGGAACTCGTGAAGATGGCCGTATGGTACTATTGCGCCGGTTGTACGCACGGTGATTTTTATTGGATGGAGGCGCGAATATGGCCAGACGCCAGGCCCCGAGACTCGATAAAGTAGAGCCTCCAGCGACTATTGCCGCCGGAGAGCGGGCTAGGCAATTGTCCAGGCAGGGGCGGGATATCATCGACTTGGGACAGTCCAGCCCCCATCACGTCACACCGGAGCACATCATCGAGGCTGGGGTAAAAGCCCTGCGCGACGGATTGACGAACATCGAGTCGCCACGCGGGCTTCCGGAATTTCGGGAAGCCATGGCCGAAAAACTGGCCCGCCACAATGGTTTGGATGTCAACCCAGGCAGCGACGTTCTGGTGACACCCGGCAGCAAGCAGGGCCTTTACTACTCGGTGAACGCATTTATCGGCGAGGGCGATGAAGTTCTATTGATCGAGCCTACTTGGGTCAGCTTTCGCCAACAGGTCCAGCTTTCACAGGGCGTTCCGGTGGCGGTGCCGCTGAGCGAGGAAGAAGAATACGCCATAACCTACGAAGGCTTGCGGCAACACTTGACGCCGCAGACCAAGGCGATGGTTATCAACAATCCTAACAACCCCACCGGGCGCGTCTACACTCTAGAAGAACTGGAAGCCGTGGCCCAGGTGGCGACTGAGAACGACCTGATGGTGATTTGCGACGAAACTTACGAATATTTCATCTACGGCTCAAATCAACACCGGACCCTGGCCGCCTTGCCCGGCATGTGGGAACGAACCTTGACCAGTTACACGTTCACCAAATCCTACTCTATGGCAGGCTGGCGATTGGGCTGCATCGTGGGACCCTCGGCGTTGATAGACTCGCTGGTGCAGATCCAAGAGCATACCGCCAGTTTCGTGTCCCCCTTTATCCAGATGGCAGGCATCGCCGCGATTACCGGTCCCCAGGACCATGTGGAGGCCTGGCGTTCCGAATGCGCCGGGCTGGCTGTCGAAGTGGTTGATAGGCTCAATGCAGTTGATGGTGTCCACTGTCCTCTGCCTGAAGGCGCGACTTTCGTGTTCCCCCGATTTTCCAATGAGCTCGATTCAGTAGAATTAGCCGGGTTGCTGGTGGAAGACCAGGGCGTGGTGATTACTCCGGGGATTGGCTTCGGCGAGTCGGGTGAGGGGCATGTCCGCATCGCATTGATGCGCTCTCCCGCCGAACGGGTCGTGGAAGGCGTGAAACGCATCGCTACGGCTCTAGAGAGTTTGTAGCAGCCGGGAGGCTGGGTGTTGTCCTACCGTTGCGCTTCGGGCGCCAACCGCTGATGCCAGGTAGTGGCCTGCTCATAGGCATGCCCAGCCCTTAACAACGTCTCTTCGGCGAAGGGCCGCGCGCCCAGTTGAAGTCCGATGGGCAGGTTATCCGCAGTGAATCCTCCGGGTAGCGATATGGCTGGTAGCGCGGCCAGGGGATAACAACTGGTGTAAGAACGCTTGAAGAAGAACCGGGTCCGAACGTCATCTGCGTCTTCAAAAGTAGCCGTCAGGTCGGTGTGTTTGGGCGCGGGAAAGGGAGCAGTGGCCGAAACCAGGATGTCCACTTGCTCCAAGGCCTCCATCATCTGCTGTCGCAGCAGAACCCGGGCCTTGGCAGCCCGGTTGTAGACTTTAGCTGGCACCAGCGCCGCCGATTGCAGGCGCGTCCGGGAAGCCCGGTCCAAGTTTTCCGGTTGAGTGCGCAGAATCTCGTCGCGAGCCCCCGCCCCTTCAGTGTCGGCGATTCCCACGAAGATTGCTCCGGCTTTGGCTATCAGAGGGATAGATACCTCTTGCATCTGGCATCCAAGGTTACGAAACACTTCCATAGCTGCTTCGATGGCGGATTTGACCTCTGGATGGAAGTCGGCGGATTCGTGTAGTTCCCGAATCAACCCAACACGTAGCCCGCTGATGCTCTTGCCCAGATCCGCGGTGTAATCAGGCACGGCTCTTCGGCTGGTGTAGGGGTCGTTGGGGTCGTATCCGGCAATCGTCCCCAGCAGCAACGCACAGTCTTCAACCGTCTTGGTCATCGGCGCGGCGGCGTCCATGAACCAGCACATAGGAGTCATGCCGTAGCGGGTTATTCGCGTGAAAGTAGGGCGAAGGCCCACCACCCCGCAATACGACGCCGGTCCGCGTCCCGAACCGCCGGTGTCTTCCCCCATCGAGGCTGCGCACAGATGCGCGGCCAGGGCCACGCCCGAGCCGGAACTGGATTCGCCCGGCGTCCTTTCCAGATCCCAGGGATTGCCCGGAATGCCCCAGGGAGGCTGTTCCGTGCCGCCCATGGCCAGTTCGCTCAGATTCAGCTTGCCTAGGAGGATACCGCCCGCTTGCTTGATTCTGGATACTACGGTGGCATCTTGGGTGGGCACGAAGTTTTGGTACACCTTGGACCCGTTGGTGGTCAGGATACCGGCGGTTTGGTATTGGTCTTTCACGGCGACAGGCACGCCGGCTAACGGCCCACAATTCGCTCCGCTGGCCAAATCGCTATCCAACTGGCTTGCGGCGGTCAAGGCCTCCTCCCGGCACACGGTGATGTACGCCTTTAGGGTTGGGTCAAGTCTGTCGATACGGTCAAGATAGGCTTGCACCACCTCCACCGAAGAGACATCCTTGGCTCGGATCGCTGCGGCTGTAGCGGAGGCCGACAGGAATGGAATGTCCGATCCACTGTATTCAGTCAAATCTTCTATACTCCCAGAATGGTGATGGTTTCATCAGATAAGACGTGGTTCCGGCCTCAAACTTCGTCTTCACTCTCGTCGGGAAACACTGACACCGGCTGGATGTCAGCCAGTTCCAACTCGTTTAAAGTGTTTAACTCGGCTATCAAGCTTTGGAAGCGATTGCTAACTTCGGGTAGATCCTGCTCGGTTATCGAGATTCCAGCCAAGCTGGCCAATGCCCGGATCTGGTCTGGTGTTGATTCGTTCATGTCTTTCTCCCTTAGATTTTTAATATAGCGATGGCGCATTTATGTGTAAAGCGGGGATTGACTACCGGGAGGAATCGTGGATTGACATAACATGGCATGTCTACGAGG
>CAXEOX010000149.1:0-6814 GCA_963997925.1 uncultured bacterium | reverse complement strand
TATGACCTCATGGTCAACGAAGGCTGATCTCTGGAACGTCAACGGAGTATATTGAGGGTGAGAATATCCTGAGAGGTAATTCATGCGAATCTGTTGCTTTCAACCCGGGGCAACCGAGATAGTCTACGCATTGGGATTGCAAGACGAGCTTTACGGTGTTACCGCCCAGTGCGACTATCCGGTAGATGCCCAAACCAAGCCGGTCATCGTTCGCAGCGTTTTTGACGGCACCAATCCTTCCAGCGGTGAAATCAGCGAGATCATTTCAGAGAAACTCCGACAAGGTTTGGGGCTATACATCACCGATGAAGCGGCATTGCAGGCTGCTAACCCAGATATTTTGTTGACTCAAGCCCTATGCGATGTTTGAGCCCTGTCTGCTCGGCAGGTGGCCGAGCTCGGTTTAACACTTAACAAGAGCCCTCAGGTAATCTCCCTAGACCCAGAGTTGCTTGGTGATGTTCTGGAGGATATCCGGCGTGTGGGGCGGGCCACTGGGAAAGATGCTCTCGCCGAATCAGTAACCGGCCAATTGCAGGTTCGCATTGATTCTGTTACTGAGAGAGCGGTCCAAGCGGCGCATCGACCCAAAGTTCTCCAGCTTGAGTGGGCTGATCCTCTGTTGTGCGGTGGTCACTGGGTGGTGGAAATGGTGGAAAGAGCCGGCGGTGAAAGTTGTTTTGGCAGCAAAGAAACGGGGTCATCGCGCCTTGACTGGGAGCAGGTAATCGCGAGTCAACCCGAGATAATAATGCTGATGCCCTGTGGGTTCGATCTAAAACGGGCCCTTGAAGACGTACCGTTGTTGTTGAAGTTGGAGGGATGGGATTCTCTCCCCGCGGTACGCAACGACCAGGTATTTATATTAGATGCTGACGCCTACACAAGCCGGTTGGGTCCACGGCTAGTAACTGGACTGGAGATAATGGCCGAAATTATCCACCCCGAAGTATTTTCGGGAATGATTCCCGATGGTGGTGCAATAAGACTCAGCGACGTGGCCAGAACATAAGACACTATGACCTGGTAGTGTTCCCTTCTATGAGAGGACTCCGACCGACCTTCTTAAAGATAGGGTTCTGGGAAAACTGCACTCCAAATCACCTAGATCTACTGGGCACCAATGTCGCCATTGGATCACCCGTGAACGAACAGAGAACCCGCTTCCTCTCCGTCAAAGTTTGTCACCTTGTCGGCCCAACTGTATGATGGATTCTCTTCAGGCTCTGCCTGCGAACCCAAGGCAAGCTCACGATTCTACAGCGTGCCTGGACTGAGAGCAAAAATAAATGTTGCGGCCCTTCAAGCTTCACGAGCCAACATCGGTACACGACGCCGTTTCCCTCCTGGGTCAATATGGGGAGGAAGCCAAGGTCTACTGTGGCGGCACGGAGCTCCTGTTGGCGATGAAGGAGGGGTTGCTCCGATACAACCACCTGGTCAACATCAAGACCATACCCGGCCTGGACGAGATCGCCTACGACCATGATTCCGGGATGCTGTCCATCGGGGCGACAGTCACCCACGGCGCGCTGGAGTGCTCATCTGAGATACAGTCCCATTTCCCGATGATCGCCCAAGCGGAAGGCAACGTGGCCAACGTTCGAGTGCGCAACGTGGGCACCATCGGCGGCAACCTCTGCTTCTCCGAACCCCACTCCGACCCGGGAGCCTTTCTCCTGCTCTTCGATACCCAAGTGGGAATCCGGGGATCCCAAGGCCAGAGGACCATTCCCCTGGCAGAAGTGACGTTGGGTCCCTACGAGACTTGCCTGGAAGACGACGAGATTCTAACCAGGATACTGGTGCCCCAGTTCCCGCAAGGAATGACCGGCGCCTATCTCAAGTTCGGCTACCATGTGCGGCCCACTCTGGGCGTGGGAGTGTCGGTGCGGCTGGAACCCCCGCCGTCGGATGATGCAGGCATCGAAAGGGCGGTCGTGGCCGAAGTCCGGATCGTCGTGGGTTCAGCAGGCCCCAAAGCGGTGCGAGTCGCCGAAGCTGAACAGTCGTTGACTGGAAAGACGGTGGGTGAACTGCTGCCGGGACTCAACGACGGAGAGTCATTAACGATGGTCGAAGCGGGCCGCATAGCAGGCCGGACGGCCGACGCGATGGACGACATCCACGGAACGGCAGAATACAAAGAGCACATGGTCGGAGTCTTCCTGAAACGAACCTTCGCCGAAGCCATCAACAATCGTCAACCAATGCTCCAAAGCCCCCTTTCGTAAAGGGGGTTGGGGGATTTCGTCCCGCACAGTGGAGGAACCAAAGTGGCCCTGAATGAAACCCAACCGCCAACAATAGACCGCATCCCGGTAAACATGACGGTCAACGGACGTACCGTCACAGACAACGTCCCACCACATCTCACCCTGCTGGACTTCCTGCGCGACTGGCTGGGCCTGAAAGGCGCCAAGCGCTCCTGCGACCTGCAAGTTTGCGGCGCGTGCACCGTCCTGGTAGACGGCAAGGCCGTAAGCTCCTGCACCCTCCTAGCCTTCGAAGCCCGAAACGCCCAAGTGACCACCATCGAAGGCCTGGCTCAGGACGGAGAGCTTCATCCGATACAGCAATCCTTCATCGACAACGCCGCCTTCCAGTGCGGCTTCTGCACCCCCGGCATGATTATGGCGGCCAAGTCCCTATTAGACCAAAACCCCCACCCCACTAACGAGGAGATTCGAGCCTACATGAAAGGCAACATCTGCCGCTGCACGGGGTATAAGAAGATTGTTGAGGCGATTGAGGGGGCGGCTTCTCGTGCTGTTCTGTAGGCGAAGCTCATCGATGAAATCTGATGTCTCTCGTGAGGCGGACGTAGCCGAACGAATTACACTGAGTGGAGGTTAGGGTTTTGCTCTTCTCTCACCGCATGGGGCTTAAGCCCCGGTCAGCTCTGCAGCTTGGAGTTATGGATAAAGAGCTACGCAACGGGCTTTGGAGTGTCCTTGTCGAGAATGTCTTGAGGAATTTCAGAGGATCATTGGACGGGGTGTTTGGTCGGCAGCTTCCCCACGTACTAGGGTCGAATCTCGATTCATTGTTCAGAGCTTATTGGTTTTCCTATTTGAAAATACCTACGGACACAATACCCCCAACATTCGATGAAGCTGTGGGAGTGCTCCGGAACCACTTCTTCGGTTGTAAGTGGAATGAAGTATATGATTTTGTAGATTTCACAATTCGGCAGTTGACGGCGCGCCCACCTGAAGGTCTGACAGGGAACATGGTCACCGACTTCAACTCGGTACTTGACAGAGAGAATTCGGGTTATCGGATAATCAATGGAATAGTCACTGAAATTACTTCAGGTGCGGAAATCGCTGAAATTGAACAAGCTATCTCGTCACCACTCGCAGGCGTTAAAACACACCTGGAGACGGGTTTGGGACTTTTAACCGATAGGAAAAACCCGGACTACAGGAATTCCATCAAGGAGTCGATTAGCGCTGTCGAGTCAATGTGCCGTACGCTGACTGGTGATCCAAATGCCACGGTGGGAGCAGCGCTGAATGTGATTCAGGATAAAGTTGGGCTACACGGTGCATTAAAAGCTTCGTTGTCCAATTTATACGGTTACACGAGCGACGAAGATGGCATCCGACACGCAATGCTGGAGAAACCCGATATCACCTTTAACGATGCGAAATTTCTACCCGTTTCCTGCTCGGCATTTGTGAACTACATTACGGGAAAAGCTTCTGAAGCCAATCTGAAAATGAAATGATTCTCCTGAAACAACGATGAATGTGACGGATAGAGGCAAACCATGACCACAGTAGGCCAACCAGTCCCCAGAATCGACGCTTATGACAAAGTGACCGGGCGGGCCGCCTATGTGGGCGACTTGGAGATACCGGGCATGGTTCATGGGCTGATATTGCGCAGCCCTTGGCCCCACGCCCGCGTCCTGAGCATAGATGCCAGCGAGGCCGAGGGGCTGCCGGGGGTGTTGGGGGTGCTTACCCGGGATCATTTGGGTGGTATCGACCCCTACTTCGGGTCCGTGGTGCGGGACCGGCCCATCGTGGCCATGGACAAGGTGCGCTATCAGGGAGAGCCGGTAGCGGCCGTGGCTGCCAGGGACCTGGCGACGGCCCAAGAGGCCCTGGAGTTGATCCGCATCGAGTACGAAGAGCTGCCCTTGGTGTCGGATACGGAAGAGGCCTTGGTCCCCGGTTCGCCTGCCCTTCACGAAACCAACCTGTGCGCCGAGCACCATTACGACTGGGGCGACGTTGAGGAAGGGTTCGCCCAGTCGGACCGAGTGTTCGAAGATACGTTTACCTTCCCCATGGTCTACCACTACGCCTTGGAGCCGCACACGTCCATCGGCCAATACACCAACCAGGGCATAACCGTGTGGTCCACGGCCCAGCATCCCTTCCTGGTTCGGGGCGACCTGGCCCGCATGTTTGGGTTCTCGCTGCATCAGGTGAGGATCATCGTGCCCTACCTGGGCGGTGGGTTCGGTAGCAAGTCGTATACCAAGATGGAGCCATTGGCCGTCGCCTTGAGCAAGGTGGCGGGACGGCCGGTGCGCCTGGCCCTGTCGGTGGAAGAGGCGTTCAAGACGGTGCGCCGCCATGCCGCCCGCTGCACCGTCAAAACCGGGGTCAAGCTGGACGGCACCTTCGTGGCTCGGGAATGCCTGATTCACCTGGACACCGGCGCTTATGCCGACAACGGACCTTTGGTGGCGAACCGGGCCGGGGAGAGAATCGCCGGGCCCTATCGGTGGCCCAACCTGAAAGTATCGTCGTCCGCCGTCTACACTAACTCCACGCCCGCCGGGTCATTCCGGTCCATCGGGGCGCCCCAGGCGGCGTGGGCCAGCGAGTCTCAGGTTGACATAATCGCTGCGGACTTGGGGCTTGACCCCCTGGAGATACGTCTCAAGAACATGCTCGCTCGGGGAGAAGAGGTGCGTAAGGGTCGCCGACCCTTGGATGGCGACCCGGCCGCAGGACTGCGTTCGGCGGCCCAAGCCGTGGCGTGGAGCGGAAAAGAGGAACCGGGAGCGGCGGAGAACGACGGCACAGGACTGGTAACCGGCAAGGGCCTGGGCTGCAACCTTTCGGGCGTCGGCTCTAGTCCTACGTCAACGGCCCTGGTGCGCATGCACGTTGACGGCACCCTGACCGTGCTTGTGGGCACCACCGAGCTGGGTCAAGGCTCTCGCTCGGCCATGGCTCAGGTGGTTTCCCAGGAGTTGACGGTGCCCATGGGAGATGTGGACGTTATATCCTCCGACACCTCCATGGTTCCCTACGACCGGTCCACCGGTTCCAGCCGCTCCACTACCCTGATGGGGTTGGCGGTCCAGGATGGAGCTATCGAAGTGAAGGACCAACTGTTGGAATTGGCGGCCCTGCACTTTGAAAGCCCCGTTGAGGAATTGTCCATCGAGGAGGGACAGGTCGTCCGCCAAGGGGAGTCCATCTCCTTCGGGGCGCTTATTCAGGAAGAGTTTGGCGGCGTGGCCGGAGAGTTGATGGGCCGGGGTTACGTTACTCCCCGGCGCCACGGTGGCAGGTTGGCTCAGTCTCCCGTGTTTTATGAGGTGGGCATATCCGCCGCCGAAGTGGAGTTGGACCAGGAGACCGGCGCGATTCGCATACCCCATTACGTATCGGTGGCCGACGTGGGGAAAGCCATCAATCCCCAGCAGTGCGAGGGCCAGGATGAAGGCGCAGCCATGCAAGGACTGGGCCACACCCTGTTCGAAGAGATGCTCTATGAGGACGGCCAGCTGCTCAATCCCAACCTGATCGACTACAAAGTGCCGACCTTCGCCGAGCTTCCAGATAAATTGGAAACCATCCTCATCGAGAACGGGGACGGTCCCGGTCCCTTCGGTTCCAAGGGCCTGGGTGAGGGTGGGATAGTGGCGGCGGGTCCGGCGGTGGCCAACGCCATCTTCCGGGCTACCGGGGTGCGCATCAAGGAACTGCCGCTTACGCCGGAACGGGTTTGGCGGGCACTTCGGCGGGCTCGAGGCCAGGACTAGAACCGGAGCATGGACTTCTCCCACAGTCTCATCGTCGACGCGCCTGCCCAGCGGGTATGGTCCCTCTTGAGAGACCCCCACAGCATCGCCCCGGCCATCCCCGGATTCCAAGCTCTAGAAGTGATTGACGACGATAACTTTTCGGTCCAGATCTCCCAACGCATCGGCCCTTTTCGGGCTAGATTCGACCTGCGCATGACCATTACCGAAATTGTCGATTTGAAGCTGATCCGGGCCACTGGGCAGGGCGCCGAGGCCGGCGGTGGGTTCTTGAAAGTCCCTTCGGCGGTGGTGGAAATGGCGTCCTTGGGCGATGGGAAGACTGAGCTGTCCTTTAATATCGAGTTCACTCTTTTGGGTAAACTGGGTGCAATGGGCTATCCGTTGGTAAAGCGGAAGGCCGGGGAGATGGCTCAGGTCTTCGGCGAGAATCTCCGGGAGCGCCTGGAACAGGACGGCGCCTAACATCGAATACCTGTGATTCTACGAGCTCACCACGAACGGTGGGAGTTCTCTTTCCCGTTCGTCTTGGGTTGAGCAATAGTCACCGACACAAACTTTAGTGTCGGGTATCTTGGTCCTTGATGTCAAATTGGCTTGATAGGCTCGAAAAGGCTGCATGACAATGTTTACAGGAGATGGAGCAGGGTACGATTCTGGTGCCGGATTTTATGCTGGTTGGGGAATCGAGGTTCTTTCCTGGAATATCGCTTGTAAGAATACCGTTAAGGGCTGAGCGAAAAGAGTCGGAGCGTTGGCAACCAGCGAAGGTGTCCCACTTCTGTTAAGGAGAGATCA
>CAXEOX010000148.1:0-6820 GCA_963997925.1 uncultured bacterium | reverse complement strand
TGGCTGTGCTGGTGGCAATTGGTTGGTCAAGGAGTCCGCTGACGCCCGGGGCGAGCAAGAGCCGCATAGGTTACCGATAG
Organism: uncultured bacterium; assembly: GCA_963997925.1. Classification (GTDB taxonomy): domain Bacteria; phylum Chloroflexota; class Dehalococcoidia; order Lucifugimonadales; family UBA3495; genus UBA11650. The sequence goes on along the minus strand of CAXEOX010000148.1, from coordinate 6,740 downwards.
CCAACTACCAAGGCCCTAGAAATCTTCCGGCGTGACCGAATCGGCTCCATCGAACAATACTTATTGAGATCCCTACTGAACCCTATCGCGGTTTCTACCCATCCGACTATGTGCAATATCAGTTCTGAGCATACTATGGCAGCCGGCGTAACTGTTCAGAGTCATGTCAAGATAGCCGACATCCTTGATGATAGGTACACTTCAACGCCGCATCCTGTTTTTTAGTGTAACCATCACGGCTGTATTGTCTGTCACTCATGACGTAAATCTTAAATGGCACGGTCGAAGTTTTGACTATACAGACATACCTTGCGTAGGTCGGTTGGATACAATAGACTAAGGCACCCAAAAGATAATTCAGGAGGCGGCAGCAATGGTTGGCTACCAGCATAACGATGCCGGTACCCTTCTAGAGGTTCGCGATCTAAGGACCCATTTCATGACCAGGCGGGGCCTAGTGCAAGCGGTTAACGGGGTCAATTTCGAGCTTGAGAAAGGGGAGACCCTGGGCCTGGTCGGGGAGTCCGGCTCCGGCAAGACCATCACCTGTCTCTCCATCCTCAGGTTACTGCCTCGCGGCGGCCAAATCGTCGGTGGGGAGATCATCTTCGATGGCCAGGATATCGTTAAGAGTTCCGAGGACGAGATGGGGAATCTCCGGGGCAAAAGGGTCGGGATGATTCTTCAGAACTCCATGGCCGCTCTGGACCCAGTTTTCAGCATCGGCACTCAGGTCGCCGAACCTTTGGTAGTACACCAAGGGTTGCCTTGGAAGCGGGCTCTGGCAGGTAGCATTGAACTTCTACGTATGGTAAAGATCAACGACCCCGAGGTAAGGGTCCGAAACTATCCCCATGAACTCAGCGGGGGAATGCGCCAGCGCGCCTCCAGCGCCGCGTCCATAGGACCGCACCCGGATTTACTGATTGCGGATGAGCCTACCACTGCGCTGGACGTGACGACCCAACGCCAATATCTGGATCTGTTGAAGGAATTGCAAAAGGCCACGGGGATGGCCATCATCTTCATAACCCATGACATCAGCATAGTAGGCAACTTATGCGACAAGCTTGCCGTTTTCTACGGCGGATTAGTGGTCGAGTACGGCCCTAAAGACCAAGTACTCAATAATCCTTCCCATCCTTACACCAAAGCCTTGTTGCAAGCATTGCCGACTTTGGGGCAAAAGAGGGACCGCCTACAAACGATTCCGGGTGAACCTCCCCATGCCGGTAATCTGCCCCCCGCTTGCCCTTTTCATCCGCGTTGCGAGCAAGCGATGGATACCTGCAAACAAGGAGACCCGCCGCCAGAGTTTTACCTGGGCAACGGCCATCAAGCCAGGTGCTGGCTGCTAGAAAAGGACTATGAACAGTACAGTCATTGAAGCCCAAAACCTGGTTAAGTATTTCCCGGTAAGGACCGGTGTCATCATGGGCCGTACCATTGGGGACGTGAAGGCCGTGGACGACATCTCCTTCGGAGTCTCCCAGGGTGAGACGTTTGCTTTGGTGGGTGAATCCGGTTGCGGCAAGACCACCGTGGCTAATCTGATTCTCAAACTTTTGGACCCGACTTCCGGCGATATATTGTTTCAGGGGAAGTCATTAAGTAGGGCAACCGGTGCCGAGATTAGGCAGTATCGAAGATCGGTTCAAGCGGTCTTGCAGGACCCCTATGGGGCATTAAATCCCAGGATGCGCGTGGGCCACATAATTGGGGAACCTCTGGAGGTCCACGGCTACAGCAAAAGGGAAAGAAACAGGCTTGTGCAAGATGCTCTGAAATCCGTTGGCTTGCCCGAAACGAGCGAGACCCAGTTTCCCCACGAGTTCAGCGGCGGTCAGAGGCAACGCATCGGCGTCGCCAGAGCGCTGACTCTGGAACCGGAGCTAATCATTCTCGACGAGCCGGTATCCAATCTTGACGTCTCCATCCGGTCTCAAGTTCTCAACCTCCTCAAGGACCTCCAAGAGGAACGTGGGATTTCCTTTATCCTAATTAGTCATGACCTGGCATCGGTCGAGCACATGAGTCACCGGATCGGTGTCATGTACTTGGGTAAACTGGTGGAGATGGGTGGCGCCGAGCAGATATGCGACGATCCGGCGCATCCGTACGCCGCTTCTCTGGTGGCGGCATCGACCCCGCCGACACGCACCCCGCCCTGGCAGATACCGATCGTGGGTGAAGTGCCCAGCGCAATGGAAACGCCCAGCGGCTGCGCCTTTCATCCCCGTTGCACCTACGCGATGCCTGTTTGTAGGGAAGTTACGCCGTCCTTGACCCAATTGCCCGATGGCCGCATGGTAGCTTGTCATCTGTATCCCGACCATATCGGTAACATCGACAAGAGTGCTGCTCTTCCTGCGCTTGACCTGGCAGCCCCGGCTGGCGAGGCGAGCGGGACGGAACTTGATATCGAGGAGTAGGTAATCCACATGTTTAAGAGCAGACCGGGAAGCTTCAGTCTGCTCTCGTGCGGATAGGTCTCCCTCACTAGTGCCGGCCGGCCGGATTTTTACAATTGCCGCCTGGTTGGGTCGGTCCGGTCCCGAAGCCAGTCCCCTACAAGATTGCAGGACATTACCAGCATAGTTATGGCCAGTCCGGCAAACACCGGCGACCACCAAGCGATGTAGATATATTGCTGGGCGTCCCGAAGCATGCTGCCCCAGGATGGATCGGGCCTAGGCACACCCAGCCCCAAGAAACTAAGCGATGACTCGGTGATTACCGCCAGCCCTATCTCCAGTGTCACCAAAACAAGCAAAGTATTAATCACGTTAGGGAAGATGTGCCGGAACATTATGCGTGAGCGGCTGGCGCCCGCGACTCTGGCCAGACGCACGAAATCCGCCTCCATCAGCCGGAGAACCTCGCCCCGAATCACCCGGGCAAAACCCATCCAGCGCAAGAGCCCAATCACCAGGATCACGTTGGTTATGCTGGCCCCCATCAGGGAAACCACCATAAGCGCCACCATCAGGTAGGGAAGGGCCATGAATCCGTCGGTGATGCGCATCAAGACGGTATCTACCCAACCCCTGAATACTCCGGCGATCAGCGCGACCAGAGTGCCAACTCCGGCCGCCAGGAAGACCGCAATGACCGCGACCCTAACCGATATCCGGGCTCCATAGATCGTGCGGCTAAGGATATCCCGGCCCTGGTTGTCGGCCCCCATCCAGTGGGCTGAACTCGGTGTGGCAAGAATTGAGGAGAAGTCGGTTTTAATGGGGTCGTAGGGAGCGATGACGGGAGCGAAGGCGGCGCACAAAAGAGCGAGCACGATGAAGATTAAGGAAAGCTTGGGTGCGCCACGGAGCGCCGAGTTGACCCGTCGAACGGGCTCCGGTATAAGCCCTCCGAGCCACCTTGGCCGGCGTAGAATCAACTCATTGTCGGCGCCTCTTATCATTTCAATAGCTCCATTTGGTTACCGGGCCACTCGTATGCGAGGGTCGAGCCAAGCGTACATCACGTCAACAAAAATGTTCACGCACAGAACAAAACCGGCGGAGAAAAATATTACTGTCTGGGTAGTGGGATAATCGCGCTGAATCAGCGAGTCAACCAGCAACCGCCCAACCCCCGGCCAGGAGAAAATCGTCTCGGTTATCACCGCTCCCGAAATGAGTCCGGCGAAATTTACAAAGAACAGGGTGAACACCGGTATGGACGCGTTTTTGAATGCGTGCTTCCACAGGACCATGCGCTGCGGAAGACCCTTGGCCCGGACCATCTTGATATAGTCAGACTCTAGAACCTCCAGCATGGTGGAACGGGTTATTCGCATGTGCGATGCGATCAGAAAAAATCCCAGGGACGTAGCCGGCAATATCAACCTTTTAAGTGCCAAGCCGTCGACCGCGCCGGCGCTGGGCAGCCATCCCAGGTAGACGCTGAACAGGAGGATCAGCAAAATACCCACCCAGAAGATGGGCATCGACTGGGCCGAAATTGCTAGCACTTTACCCAGGCGGTCGAAGAGAGAATCAGGCCTAGACGCCGATACCGCCCCGATCGTAACGCCTATCACTATGGCTATAAGCAGTGCCGTACCACCCAGATGTAGAGAGGCGGGGAGCCTCTCCCCGACCACTTCAACCGTAGGACGCCGGTCAAAAGCCATAGCGTCACCCAGGTCGCCTTGTAACAGCTTCGAATTGTAGATCCAGTACTGTTCAATTATGGGCTTGTCGAACCCATAGGCTTCCGTCATTAATTTGTAATCCTCGGGACTGGCGTCCTCAGGCAGCATGTAATCGATGGGATTACCTCCACCTAGCCTGAGTATAAAAAAGACCGCCACACTAATAAGGTACAGCGTGATTAGCCCTTGTAGTATCCGTATGATGATGAAACGGCCCAACTTTGGCTCCTTCGCCCGAAACCGTCAATAGGCTAACGACGTATAAAGCATTTCATAGGGTTACTATCTCGTTTAATCCAAAGGGGACGCGAATATTATCGGCGCCCCCTTTGGATTAAACCTACCACCAATTAAGTTGTAATCTTTCGAACCGGTTCTCCGTCAGTCCCGCAGGGTTATCAAGTCCAAGTGCTTGAAGTGTGGCGAGAACCTCACGGTAGGATGGCCCAACACCCGATCGGTGTAACCCATCACCAGAGTCATTCCGTATAAGGGGAACGTCTCGTTTAATGCCAACACCTTGTCCTCTACCTCAGCGATTAGTCGAAGTTGCTCGTCATTGTCGGTGGTCCGCTGGAGAACAAACGTCAGGTCTGCGATTTCGGGAACTGTGACCCCTGTATAGCCTGAGGCAGGCCGATACAAAACAGCCTCCCGGCCGCTGTGGTCTTGACGCCCCCAGGTCCTGAGCGACACTTGGGTCCATTTGAGCCTGTTGAATCGGAAGCCGTTGACGAAGTCTGATGGGTCGTGTTCTTCCCAAGTTACTTTTACGCCGATGTCCTGCCAGTAACTGGAAACGGCGTCCACTGTCTCGGGTATGCCGGGGCGGCCAGCGAACTGACCGAAGTGACCGGTGATTTCAAAGCCATTTTCATAACCAGCTTCCGCCAGAAGCCGCTTGGCCATTTCCGGATCGTAAGGGGAAGGGTTGAACACCACATTCTCCCTCGCTCCGAACGACCCGGCGTGCCAGATGGAGCCGATCGGGAAGGACATTCCGAAATGCGGTCCTTTGGATATGGCCCGCTTGTCGATGGCTAGATTGAGCGCCTGCCGCACTCGGGAGTCCAAAGTAGGATCTTCTTCGAATCCTTCTGGGTAGGGGAAATAGTTGATCTCAACCCCAGCTTCGTCCACTCGGCCCTCAGGATACTTGGACTGCCTGAGCCGGTACGGTAGATTAAAATCTAGCACGAGCATTCCATTGGCCATATAAGTCTGGGTCCAGAGGTCCCCTTGCCCCGGATTCATTCCCCTGTCGGAATCCTCAGAACGGGCTATTCCCTTCGCTACGGGCCAGGGAACATTGTAGACCATATCTGCCTGTTTGCTCTTCAGCAGGGCATAGCGGGCGGCATGATCTGGCACGGTTAGCATTTCGAAAGTCTCGTACTGAGGCTTGTGATACCAAGGGTAATCCGCCCAGAAGTCATCCCACCGGTTGAAAACTATCCGAACGCCTGGGTCCCAGTCGGCTATTATGAAGGGTCCACCACCGGCCGGGTCTTCGAGGTATCCTTTCGGCCCTTTGTGGAGGCTAGCGGGATTGCCGGCCCACCACCCATGGTAGCCGTTTCCACCTAGTTCCCACATAAATATGGGTTTAGGTCCCTTGGTCGCGACAAATATTTCTGTCGGACTAATTACTTTCATACCCTCAGGGTCGACATTGGAAATAGTCCGGCCGCTGGTCCAACTGGGTTTGTCGTACCCGTATTTCTCGTAGTCCCAACCGATACCGATAAAATTGTCGTACAAGGCTTGGGCATCGGCGGGGTTACCGTCCTGGAACTTGGCATTGGGGTTGAGTTTAAAAGTGATTCCTTTTTCGGTTTGCTCGAATGTTTCAGCCCAATAGGCGGCTATTTTCCCGTTGGGATGCTGCCGCATAATACCAAGGTTGAAAAGGTCTTGTAGAAACGTAGTGCCGGCAAGTTGCCACGGATTGAGGTCACTGCCTCCCCAACTATCGGTGGCCATTGTGAATTTAGAAACCGACTTCGGAACGCCATCCTTCCCTGCTTGAGGGAACGATAATATCGATCCGGCCTCTACTATAGGTTGAGCGGTGGGGACCACCATCCTCTCTACCACGATCTCCTTGGGGACCTCTTTGATGATCTCTCTGATGACCTCCCTGTCCACAGGGACCTCTTTGATGACTTCCTTAATGACCTCCTCCCGCACAATTACCTGCTTTTCAACAGGTACCTCCTTGATTACCTCTTTCTCCACAATCACTTGTTTTTCTATGATCTGAGGCTCCGCGGATGTACCTCCGCATGCGACCATGGTTAAGAGAAACAACAGGAGTGATACGTATATCCAAACTTTAGGACTTAGCCAGTGGTTACCCATCTGAGTACCTCCATACTACTTGTAAGTGGAGTTGATCGGGTGTAAGAGCTTATTCGGCGGCCAAGTCTAGCAGAAGCTAGAGAAAATTGTCAATTTTATCCGAAATGTATTGTAAAAACGAAATAAATATCATGATTATACATACGTGTAGGCGTTCAGCGATGATGGGACACTTCTGGCTCCTTTCTTGATGTGGATGATTCATACCCAACACCAGGAGTCC
>CAXEOX010000147.1:0-6898 GCA_963997925.1 uncultured bacterium | reverse complement strand
GTTGAGTACATAAGGGACACCTGCGCCGAGATGTCAGTGGAGTGTTTCGTGTAGCTGTCAGCTTTCAGCGGTCAGCCGTCAGGAATGCTCTAGTAACTTAAGGTAAAAATCAAAAGCGCCGGATAACCGGCGCTTTTGATTTTTAGACCTAGATCAAGCCTGAGTAGACTCGGCAGGGAACTTTGATTAGTCCTTCAATTGAGGAAGCACTTCCTTGCCAAACAGTTCAATCGACTTCATCGTGTCAGCATGGGACAGGCGGCCTCCCTGGGCTTCCAGCAATAGCGCTCCGACGCCCAACTCATCTTTGATGTGGCGAAGTTGCTTCGCCACCGAGTCGGGATTTCCGACTACCAGGTGGTATCCCTTCTGTAGTTCTTCGTAGGACATCTCGTTCAGTGGCTTGGGCCGGCGATTGGCCACGGCGGCGGCTCCGGCCCGCGACGTATATCCCGGCGGCGACCAGTATTCCTTGGGACCGCGTAGCGGATAGTTCATCCGCCATAGGAAGGCCTTCCCCGCCTCTTGGGCCTTTTCCTCGGTCTCGTTCACGTGGCAGCAAATCATGAAGGCGAACTTGTCCGGCCCCGCCTCCCATCCGTCGGCAGCGGCGTACTCCCTGTATTGCTGGAACAGGTTCTTAGCCACTTCCAAAGGCGTCAGGAACGCTGCGTAGGTGTACCGGTGTTGGGCGGCCCACTGAACCGTCTCCGGACTGCCGGTTCCGGGAACCCAAACCGGGGGATGGGGTTTCTGTATCGGCAGCATCCATGGATTAACCGCCCGGTACTGGTAATGCTTTCCTTCCCATCGGAAGGGGCCGGGTGTGGTCCAAGCCTTGATAATCAGGTCGTGGCACTCTTCGAACCGCTCCCGGTTATGAACAGGGTTAGTGTTGTTAGCCCAGCTTTCGATGCCGATGCCTCGAACGAATCCGGAGACGATTCGCCCACCGGATATCACGTCCAGCATGGCAATCTCTTCGGCCAAACGCGGCGGATTGTCCGAAGTGGGCAGCATATTGCCCAGCATCAATATCTTCGCCCTGTTGGTGATTCGGGCCAGGATACCCCCGCTGATATTTACCTCAACATCCATGCACGACGGCGTATTGTGGTGCTCGTTTATCATCAAGCCATCGAAGCCCACCTCTTCGGCGTACTGGTACTCATCCAAGTAACGCTTGAACAGGTCATGGCCTTTTGCCGGGTCGAAATATGTGTTGGGAAAAGTAAGCCGCATCGACGGATACTTCTCGGCCTCCGACTCGGGAAATTCGGCATAGGGCATCTCGGTAAAGTAATAAACATCCATCAGACCGCAACTCCTAGTAGATTGTGGAGTAAAGAGTAGTTAGGATCTACCGTTCGCCCTGAGCTTGTCGAAGGGTCCTTCGGCGAAACGATGGTTCGACAGGCTCACCACGAACGGACGTGGGACCGCTGATGGCTCCTATGCCATAAATTCCAGCGCTGTCTTCACGAATTCATCAGGTTTTTCCATCTGGGGGGCGTGACCGCAGTTGTCGATGAGAACCAAGTCCGACCCTGGGATCGACTGATGGTAGATCTGGGCGCACTCCACCGGGACAATCTTGTCTTCCCTGCCCCAGACGATGCGAGTGGGGATGTTGACCCGCCCCAGCAACTGGGGCAGGCGGAGGTCGTACATGTAGGGCTTCCAGCACAAGCGGACCGTCATTTCCCGGTTACCCTCGGCGATGGACACCTGCTCCGGAGTGAGCTCCTGTCCGAAGAGTTGGTCATACTCGGGAGCCTGCGACGGGTCGTGGAACAGCAACCCGGTTACTTCAGCCGGGCTGATGATGAATATGTCGGCGATCTCGCCCTGTTGGGGCTTAACTCCCACCGCATCGACCAGCATCAGCTTGCTGAAGGCGTGGCGGCAAGTTACGGCTATCTCCGACGCCAGCCAGCCACCCATGGAGAAGCCGATGGCCCTCGCCCCTTCCAGTCCTTTCTGCTCCAGGAACCAGGTGTAGAAGGAGGCCATGTCGGCCATCTTCTCCAGCCACTCCGGCCGCTCCGATTGTCCGTATCCCGGATGGGAAGGGATGTAAACGGTGTACTTGTCGGCAAGTGCCTGGGCGTAGCGAAGCCACCCGGCATTCCCTCCGGCCCCGTGCAATATCACCAACGGCTCTCCCGAGCCTCCCGACATCATGTGGACCTTAGTGCCGCCCACGTCCACAAACTCTTCGGTAAATGCTCCCGCCATGATTTACCCTCTCAAATCGTTATTGATGGCGCCGAAAGACCCCTAGTCCCTGGCGCAGCCGGACTCCATCCTAACCGTGAGGGCAAAGAGGGTCAAGGAACTCGGGACAGGACGGCCCATTCTTGATTTCTATGCTATATTTGCAACCCATCACCCGAAAATACCGTCAAACATTTACGACCCTCTAATTAATTCAACAACAGGACAACAAAATATGCCCAAAATTTTAGTCGCCGACCCCATCGCGTCAGAAGGCGTGGACCTGCTGGGAACACGCGCCGACGTGGACTCCAAATACGGCTTAACCGCACCGGAACTGATGGAGATTCTGGGGAATTACGACGCATTGGTCGTGCGCAGCGAGACCAAGGTTACGGCGGAGGTCATCGGCGCGGGCAAGAAGCTGCAGGTCATCGCCCGGGCCGGGATCGGCGTGGACAACATCGACCTTGAGGCGGCCACCAGCGCCGGTATCCCCGTCGTCAACGCCCCGACGGGCAACACGGTCGCCGCCGCCGAGCACACCGTCGCCTTGATGCTGGCTCTTGCCCGGAACATCCCCGAGGCCCATCGCTCCGTCAAGGGCGGCGAGTGGCGGCGTAGCGCTTTCATGGGCATCGAGGTTCGCAACAAGACACTGGGTATCACCGGACTGGGGAGGGTAGGTACCGAAGTCGCCCGACGGGCCCAGAGCTTCGGCATGCGGCTGATTGGCTACGACCCTTTCATCTCCCCAGATCACGCCGCCAGATTGGGCGTAGAACTGTTTACTTTGGAAGAGATGCTGGCCCAATCCGACTTTGTAACCCTGCATACCCCTCTCACCGATGGCACCCACCAGATGATTGGCGCTCCCCAACTGGCAATCATCAAACCTGGGGCGCGCCTCATAAACGTGGCCAGGGGCGAACTGATCGACGATGCGGCGCTTCTGGAAGCATTGGATGGCGATCGGCTGGCCGGGGTGGCCTTGGATGTGTTCGCTAAGGAGCCGCCGGGAGACAATCCCTTGTTGAGCCATCCCAAAGTCGTCGCGACCCCCCACCTGGGTGCGTCCACCGAAGAGGCTCAGCGGGAGGTTGCCATAGAAGCAGCCGAGCAAGTGCTGGCGGTGCTAGAGGGTGGACCGGCCCGCAATACGGTCAACGCGCCTTTCTTACCTCCGGAAGTGCACGCCGTGCTGGCTCCCTATATCCCGGTGGGCCTGATTGTCGGAAAATTGCTAACCAACTTGGCCGAGGGACAGTTCGTCGGCGTAACCATTCGGTACGAGGGAGAGATTGCCCAGCACAATACGGCGATGCTCAAATCGGCGGTGCTGGCCGGTCTACTGGGGCCGGTGACCACGGACCATGTGAACCTGATTAACGCCCCGTTCCTGGCCCAGCAGCGGGGCCTCAGCCTTACTGAGCAGAACAACGCTATATCCGCTGAATATACCAGCATGATTACCGCCACCCTGGAAACCTCCGGGGGCCCCATCACCGTCGCCGGAACGTCGATGCGGGACGAAGCCCATGTGGTGAAGGTGAACGACTACTGGATGGACATCACGCCGTCGGCCCCCTACCTGCTGTTCGTGGACAACCAGGACCAGCCCGGGCTGATCGGGGCGGTTGGTATGCTGGCCGGACGCCACAACATAAACATCAGCTCCATGGAAGTCGGCAGGCTTAATCCCCGTGGGATGGCCATGATGGTCATCGGCCTGGACGACCCGGTGCCGCCAACCGTGTTGGATGAGATTAAAGGACTGCCCCAAATCATCAACGCCCGACTGGTTACGCTTTAGCGGCCCCACTTCCCCCTACTGCTTGTTCACCGTGTAGGGGCACGGCTAGCCGTGCCCCTACGCCGGGGTGGGAACCGGCCCACCACTGACCATCCTCCATACTTGCTAGTTCTTTCCCCCTCAACTAGTATTAACCGGCCAGCCCTTTCGGGCTCGGCACGCCGAATCATAGCTAAAATCCCGAGGCTGGTAGAAGCCGCCTCCGGGCAGGAGTATGGAAATGGGTGACAAGATTGCGATCATGGGAGTTGGCGCGGTGGGTAGCTACGTGGGAGCCTACTTCGTCAAAGAGGGCGAGGACGTAACCTTCATCGACATGTGGCCCGAGCATGTGGAAACCATGCGGTCCAAGGGCCTGCGGGCCAGCGGCAGCCAGGGCGATTTCACGGTGCCGGTCAACGCCATGCACCTGACCGACGCCCAGAATATCTACGATCTGTTCGACATCGCAATCATCAGCGTCAAGTCCTACGACACCGAGTGGGCCACCCATTTCATCAAGCGCTACGTGAAACCCGAAGGCTTCTTCGTTTCCATCCAGAACTGCTGGAACGACCCGTTGATCGGCGAGATTGTCGGTCCCGACCGGGCTTTGGGCTGCGTGGCCTCCCATATCGAAGTAGCTCTGTGGGAGCCGGGCCACGTTAACCGGGGCGGCGAGCCGGGCCGCGACCATGGCCACACCGTCTTCCGAGTGGGCGAGCACAACGGCACCATCACTCCCAAGTCGGAGAAGGTTGCCGCCATGCTGGACCGCATCGACGCCGCTTACGCCAGCGACAATCTGTGGGGCGAGCGCTGGTCCAAGCTGTGCCAGAATTCCATGGGCAACGCCATCTCCGCCATGTCCGCCATGGGATCCCAGGACCTGGCTAAAGACCCCCGTACCCGGCTGTTCCGCATCCACCTGGCCAAGGAAGGCTGCCAAGTGGGGCTGGCCCAGGGCTTGAACGTGGTGGACGTCAGCGCCAAGTCGGCCCAGATGTGGGCCGATGCCGACAAGGGCGATGTCTTCGAGGAACTGGACGACTTCCTGGGTAGCCGCGGCGGCAACGTCAACTGGCTGGCATCCATGGCCCAAGACGTCCATAAAGGCCGCCACTCGGAGATCGACTTCATGAACGGTCTCATCAGCCGCAAAGGCCGGGAAGTGGGCGTCCCCACCCCTTACAACGACGCTATCATAGAGGCCATGCACGGCATCGACGACGGCTCCATCAAGCCCGGCCCAGCAACCATCGACCAAATCATGAAGGACGTAGGACGCTAGAGCCGTTTCGACAAACTCGGGGCGAACGAAGGGCTGGAGAAGAATAACGACCAAGTGCCCGGATGTTACGGACAAAAAAATAACCGCCCTGAAAGGCGGTTGACCAGGTGCTCAAATACGATGGGCAAAAAATCGCCTCAACAATTCGTTGAGACTACTAGGATTACAGCATATCCGGAATAAGCCCGTCAAGTTTTCCAGCCTAGATCTATAAAAAGGTCACACCAAAGGCTCCGTTCGTCCTGAGCCCGTCGAAGGACCCACGAACTCAACAACCACCCGCTAAAACCCGATCCCAAAACAGGCGGTGCCCAGGTGTTCATAAAAGTAGAACCCGCCGACTTCTTCATGTTCCGGGTCATTATGACCTTCGACCTGAACAACCCCGACTCGGAAGATCAGGACGTCCGCGACTACCTGACCGAACACGACCTGGAACCCCGCCACACCAGCGAGGGCGAGTTCGAGTCCCGCCAGTGCCAGTTCATGTCCTTCGGCGGTTGCTACCTGGGCAACCACCTGCAGAACATCTCCCAGATACAACGAGTCGCCGTGGAGACCGAACTGCTCACTGCGGAGATCCGCGTCCACCTGAACCTCCCTCCCGACGCCACCACACCCCTATCCGAAGACCAGCAAGCCCAACTCGCCCAACTCGTGACAAACTTCCGCCAGGAATCCTCTTTCCAAACCAACGAGATTGGCGAACTAATCGCGGTGCTGGACGGTGAAGCAGTCCGGGAAGCCGCCAGCCAACTGGCAAGCGTCTCCAAGGAAGACTAAGCCCAGGAAGTACGGTCCGTTCTTGAAGTGGAGCGGGCGATGGGAATCGAACCCACATGGCTAGCTTGGAAGGCTAGAGCTCTGCCACTGAGCTACGCCCGCTTAGTGGGATTACATTATAGCGGGTGGAGGGCTTTGGGGCCACGTTTTTGCTTACTCTGCCCTCAGAATAAGAGTTCTTACCTCTTTCATGGCTATCAATTAGTCAAACGAGCAGATTGGCCATTTGCAATATAACAACTGTGACAACCAGAGCCAATCCGACAGTAAAGAATTTCAAGGTCAGCGACGATTGTATCCAGGGTAGTTGAAAATAGCTGTCGATTTTGGCGGCGTCATCTTCGCGCATCAGCATAACGAAGCGATTTTGGTCCCCTACTCCCCGAACGGCGGTCAGCACGAAGAAACCCAGCGCCAGGCTAAGCATGATCTTCAGGAGGAGTTCATCTGGCAACGAAATTCCGCTTGGACTAAATATGGCGACGCACACCAGAATCCCTAGAGTCGCAAGCCCGGTGACATGCCTTAAGAGTTCAGCCCTCGCCTTTAGAGCTTCCAAAATATGAGGTTTCAACGTTCAGCCTCCTCGAGTTTCCTTGGCTTTTTGCACTTTTTAGGATGATACACTGACTGGTGAACTCATCTATCTGGCCCCGACGTGGATCGATTCATGGCTGCGGGGGCTTTACATCTGAAAGTGTTTATTAGCTGGTCCGGAGATCGAAGCAAAGCAGTGGCAGACACACTTCGTGTTTGGCTTAAGGACGTTATACAAGCCGTAGACCCTTGGATTTCAGGCTCCAATATTGAGAAGG
>CAXEOX010000146.1:0-6974 GCA_963997925.1 uncultured bacterium | reverse complement strand
GCTGACGGCTATTTTTAGCCGAACTGGTATTCCGTGGTTGCGCCTACCAGGGCCAGCATCTCGCCGACTCGGGTGCCTGCGGCGGCTTCGTCGTTCCAGTTCATGTTTCCCTCGGCTTTGGCGTGGTCCAGAAGCTGAGACATCGTCTCGTCGCCCACTTCCAAGAAGCCCATGTGCTCCAAGGATGCTTCCACCAGTTCTTCGGGGCTGTTTACGCCATCGCTCTTGATATGGCCAATAATGGCTGATATCCCGGGAAGGCTTGTGTTGGCTACCCGGTCGGCAACGAAGTTGATGCGGGCCAATAGGGAACCGCTGTTTATCCACTCTTGTCCGGTGTACCAACCTTCAACGCTGGGCGGATCAAGAAGGGACTGTCCCATGTAGGTCGATTCGGGACCGATGTCGGGAATCGTGGGCTCCGGGGTCTGATAGGAGCCAACCATCTTCAGTGTGCTTGCCACGACTTCGGCTGGGCTCTTGATCTTGGAATACCGGGCATTCTTGAAGAAGTCGGAGTTGAACATGGTGCGCAACACCGCTTTAATCTCGTAGCCCGACTCCTCAAAGGCGTTAATCATCATCTCAAGGGCGTCCTCATCGCGGGCGTCCTGGATGGTCCATGCCGGGACCTGAACTTCGTCGGCGACGAAGAAGTTGTATAGGTGGCGGCAGATGAACCGGGCGGTGGCGGGCTCCTTGGCGATGATGTCTATGATGTCCTCACCATTCAGGTCGCCAGTGTGGCCCAGGAAGGTCTTTTCGCCATCGTCGTGGTCCTCGGCTAAGTACTCAAAAGCCCAGGGGAAGCGTCCAAAGGGCTGGCGGGGCAGCTTGGCGGCAATGGTCCAACCGGTGAAGGCCCGGGAAGCTTCCCGAACGTCAACCTCGGTGTAGTTGCTTACGCCCATGGAGAACAGTTCCAGCAATTCCCGGCCCCAGTTCTCGTTCACGGCGTCCCGGTGGTTCTCATTGTTGTCCAGCCAATACAGCATGGCAGGGTTCTTGGACAGCTCTACCAGCATTTCCCGGTAGTTGCCCATGCCGAACTTGCGGAACATGACCAACTGCTCCAGCATCTGGTCGCAGTTGTCAATCTTTGAGTTACCGGTAGCAAATACTTGATGCCAGAATAGGGCTACTTTCTCTTCCAGCGGCCGCTTGGTGGTAATCATGTTGAACATCCAGTTGTACTGGCCCGGTTGGGGAACCCCGCCCGGCAACAAGCAGCCCGGCATGTACCGCAGCAGAAGGGCCATGTTGCCCGCAGGCATGTCCTGGGGCGGATCAATCAATTCTTCAACAGTGGCCTCATATCCCATGGCCACGTAGCGATCCAACTCCTCACGTGTCGCTCCGAATCCGGCTCGACGCATCAGATGAGCCATTTGGGCAAGGCCTTCTTTGTTAGCCATTCCACGCCTCCTTATCCTAGATATTACGCATGAGGCACCCGTGCCTCAACTCAGGCTGAATTAACAGGCTAAATCATATGTTATGCTGTTGAGCCTGTCAACAGTTTTTGGCAAGTTTATTAAAATTCGCTCGTATTTAATAACCATTAAAATCTAGTAACTAGTTTTATCTCTAATCGATAGTAATCAGGCCGGATCAATAGCGATTCCTTATAAGGGTCTTCACTCCTCTCCAACTGTTTCGTCGAGTCCCTAGTACTGACTTAACCCAATTAAAAGTCCGCCTGAAGCTACCGACAAATCGTCCCCCCGTGGGTTATAATCACGGGAAGCTGGGAGGGGCGCATTCGAATTCAGCCCCAAGCTATGAAATCGAACGGCGGTTCAAATTTTATCGCGAGGTAATAACCGGTGGATGAGTCCGGGTCAAGCCCGGAACCAACCTCGGTAACTAACGGATGAGCAAATTTTTAGATTCTCTCGAACAAATCGCAACCAACGCCCCTGCGCCTTTGGGCTTTGGCGTACGCCGGGAGCAACGTCCCCCTGGCATGGCTTTGATAGTCCAGATATCCTCGGACCATGCCGCGGGTTGCGATGGCGTATCCGGTCTTGCGCCGCAAGCAGTGCTGCTTTCGGGAGTTAGAGGCCTACCGGCACTCAAAAAGCTGGAATCGGGACTTTCATCCGTACCTTGGGGAATCATTGGTGGCTCCCTTACCGAGGACGGCGTCAGTGGTTATAAGGAAGCGGGATGCGATGTCCTGGCCTTTGGACTGGCGGATACTCCGGTCTCCGTTATAAATTCCGACGAGTTGGCCCGGGTACTTTGCCTGGACCCCAGCGCCGACGAGCGTCAACTGCGCGCCATCAACCCTCTTCCAGTGGACGCCGTTCTGATCAATGTCGCTGGTCAGAAAGGGTCTTGGACTCTGGAAGACCTCACCAATATCACGGTAATCAGCAGCCGGGTTAACAAGTACATCCTGGTTGGGATCAGCGAAGCACCGGCGGCAAAGGACTTGGAAGTGCTTCGGGACGCGGGTGTTCATGGCCTGGTGTTGGACGTTGGCACGGTTTCCATGGATAGCCTATCCAAGCTGAAAACCGACCTTCAAGAGATGCCTCGCCCTCAACCCGGCCGCAAGAACCGGAATGCTGCGGTGTTGCCAAGTTCGGTGTTTTCCGTAGACCGTACCCCGGCCCACGTAGAGCCGGACGAAGACGACGACGAGTAATCGAAGGATGGCGGATGGCTGCATCTGCCGAAGTGGCTTGACTCCCAACCCGGACGCGCTATTTCGCCATCCGCAGACTCGGTGAACGACCATGCTTCTGCGTAATTTTCACCTTCTCCCGGGCGAGCCACTGACGTTTTTAGCGTTGGTGGGGTTCGGGATGATAGCTCTAGTCGTTGCTATAACCATTCACGAGTTTAGCCACACCCTGGTGGCCAACGGCCTGGGGGACTCGACCGCTAAAAACCAGGGTCGGCTGTCCCTTAATCCCATAAGGCATCTAGACCCTGTCGGCACGGTCATGATTCTGATGGCCGGTTTCGGTTGGGGCAAGCCGGTTCCCGTCAATCCGCACCGCCTGTCTCATGGATCGATGGGCACCACTCTGGTCGCCGCTGCGGGGCCTCTGTCCAATCTAATGGTCGCCTTCTTGTTGGCTCTTCCCATCAAGCTGGGGATACTGGATTTCACCGGTCTGCAGTTCTACAGCATGAGGGACCTGATTAGTGGTGGCCCCTTGGACCTCGTTTCAGCCCTGGTTACGCTGATTATTATCCTTAATCTTTTCCTTGCCGTGTTCAACTTGATTCCGCTTGCCCCCCTAGATGGCTCTCGAATCTTAGAGGGGTTCATCCCCCGCGAAAAATCCGCCTCGTACGCCAAGATCCAGCAATACGGCCCGGTGATTCTCATCGGGGTGATAATGATTGACTACATGTCCAGCTTCTCGATCCTGGGAATCGTGATGAGTCCGGTGTTCGAATTGCTGCTCACCATTGCCGTCGGCTGATTAGGCCGCCCTCCATCTATCTGATCTGCGGGCGTTTTAGTTCTTCTATCCTTAGTTGTTACCTCACCGTACCTTTCAGTACCGGCTCTGAATTGAGCCATGCTAGAATGGAGACCGTCTCATTCCTTCCCATTCGTTTTCGTTGGGTAAGCACCCCATCAGGCAAGGAGATTAGATACCCCATGGCTCAAGACCCAAATGAAGCTTCCGGTATGGACTTGGAAGGCCTGCTGCTGCCTGATAAAGGTATCGAAGAGCTTACCGACAAGCTAACCGGATACATGACGGAGATTGAGTTGGGCGGGCTGTCCGACATCATCGGACAGGTGCTGGACGACTTTCTGGACCAGTGCGGCGGCATGCCTGAAGACCTGAACGATTCATCGGCCTTCGACCAAATCACCAGGAACCAGTTGGCGGTGACATTGGCTTACCAATTGGGCCGCTTGGAGGGACGTTCTCCCCAGGTCGTCAACCTGATGGTCCAACAGGCCATCGATACCTTCGGTGTTCTGAACCTCGATGAGTCTCCGGATATCACGGCCGAAGATTTCAAGAACCCCAAAGAATCGGTATATCCCAGGTTGCGAAGGCTCGAATATGAGGAAGTTCCGGAAGAGGACCTCTAGAGTCGATTCATGAGTCGGACGCTTTTTATTAACTACACAGCCCGTAGCCTACATATAGAAGGTAGAACAAGTGACAACCACATCAACTGACTACGACCTAGTACTGACGGGAGGCACGCTGCTGGATCCCGGGCAGGGCATCCACGGCCGGCGGGATGTGGCCTTCAAAGATGGTTTGGTCGCCGCTGTAGCCGAGCGTATCGAGGCCGGACCGGACGTTGCGACGGTCGATGTAACCGGGAAGCTGATAACGCCGGGTCTCATCGATATTCATGGCCATTTCTACCATGGCGGCAACGGATCGGCGGTTCACCCCGACCAGAACTGCTTGTCCGCAGGCACGACCACCGGTGTCGATGCCGGCAGCGCCGGATTTCTGAACTACCAGGCTATGAGGGATTATGTGTTCCCGGCTCACCGCACCAGGCTGTTGGCCTTCTTGCATATCAGCGCCGTGGGACTGGCCAACAACCGCGTTCTAGGTGGCGGATTGCACGATATGCGAATCATCGACGCGGACCAGACCGCCGACGCCATCAAAGACAACCCGAATTTCTGCTTCGGTGTCAAAGTGCGGATGCATTACAACGCAGTAGCGCCTTGGAACGCTCGGGAAGCGATGAAACTGGCCCGCAAGGCTGCCGATCAATCGGGGACCAGGCTGATGGTTCACGTCAGCGGTACCCCTATCCCCCTTCCCGAGGTGTTGGAGTTTCTGGGACCCGGTGACATTTCTACCCACGCGTTCAACGGGGATCACGAATCCATATTGGACGTGAACGGCAAGATTCGCCCGGAAGCCAGAGCCGCCGCCGATAGAGGCGTCATCATGGACGTGGCTCACGCTGGTGTACATTGTGACACCGAGGTGGTGAAAGCCGCCCTGCAGCAGGACTTCTTCCCGGATACCATCAGCACCGACATCCACATCGCGCCGGAGGGCCGCACCGTCTACCTGATGAATGACCTGATGAGCAAGTTCCACGCCATGGGACTTTCCCTGGAGGCTGCGGTAACCGCTTCCACCAGTAGGCCCGCCCAAGTCCTAGGCTTGGAAGACCACCTGGGGTCGCTCAAGCCCGGCATGTCCGGCGACGCCGCAGTCTTCGATCTAAGGGAAGGCCGGTTCGTCTGGCACGACATGGCCGGGCATAACATTGAGGGCAAGGTCCGCTTCGACACCTTCCTGACCGTCCGCGGCGGCAGTGTCGCGTGGAGAGAGGGCCGGTTGATCCAGATGGGTGAGTGCTAACGGGCCTCCGGCAATCGGTCATAGCTGGGCTGAGACTGGGGTTGCTCGCAACTGCTCTTTAACCGCATTCTGAGTACTTGTAAATAGATTTACCTGCTGTCAAACTATATTTATGCGTATCGGCGACTTTGAAATACCCGGCGACGTGCCTGAGTTCAAAGACCCTCACGTGCTTGCGGTTCTGAGGCCTTGGATCGACGTGGGCAACGTGGGTACGCTGAGCCTGGAGAGGTTGGAGAGGCACCTACAAGCCAAGGAGTTGGGCCGTTTGGCCCGCCCTGGCCGCTTCTACGACTTCACCCGCTACCGGCCCCGCTCTTACATAGAACATGGCAAGCGCGGCTACTCGATACCCAGCACCGTAGTCCGCTATGCGATACGCGACGAGGCACCGGACCTGATTTTTCTCCACCTCCTTGAGCCCCATTGCTATGGAGAGGACTATACGGACTCGGTGATAGAACTGCTCAAGTTTGTGGGCGCTAGTCGCTACTCCCTCATCGGTGCCATGTACGACATGGTGCCCCACACCAGGCGGCTTTTGGTGACTGGGGGAAGTAGTCAGGGCCAGGCGGAAGAAGAATACCGGCTGGTCGGCGCCCGCCCCAGTAATTACGAAGGGCCGACGACGATAACCTACCTAATCTCGCAGCAGGCGGAAGCCCTGGGGATCGACACTCGGACCTTCGTGGTCCACCTGCCCCAGTACTTCCAAGTTGACGAAGATTTCACCGGAACCGCTCGTTTGATGGAGGTTCTGTGCAGCCTGTACGATCTCCCGGAGCGTCTCGAGGAGCCCGAGCGCGGCCAGCAACAATACGAAACTCTGCAGAACATAGTTACCGGCACATCAGAGGTTTCGTCACTGTTGCAGCGCTTAGAGGAACGCTACGATCGGGAAAACAACGAAGGGACTTCTTCCACGACAGTCGAGTTGCCGCCCAACATCGAGGAATTCCTCCAAGGCTTGAACCAGGATTCTGACTCCCTTGATCAGAACTGATTCTGCTTAACTCACCACCGCGTTCTCCCTCAACAGACTTGCTCCAACCGATGCTAATCAATACCGGAATCTCCCCTTACGATTCTATCGATGGATTGCCGGTTCACCGGTAGGCGGCGATGATGTCCACTTCATCCACTCAGGAAAGCTATAGCGTCTGCCCCGACCCGGTGGAGATGCTTCAGAGGCTTATTCGCTTCGACACCACCAATCCTCCCGGCAACGAAAGAGAGTGCGTCGCCTATATCTCCAACCTTCTGACTGAAGCCGGATGCGATTTCACCGTCGTTGGAAGTTCGCCGGACCGTCCCAACCTGATAGCACGCCTTAAGGGACAAGGGACCGCTCCTCCGCTTCTACTCTACGGCCACGTAGACGTCGTGACTACTGCCGATCAAACGTGGCAGCATCCACCTTTTGAAGGGCGGCTGGTCGACGGTTACGTGTGGGGCCGAGGGGCGCTGGATATGAAGAGCGGCATCGTCATGATGCTGTCGGCGTTCTTAAAAGCGAAAACCGAAGGTGTGCATCTGCCGGGAGACGTGATACTGGCGTTGGTCAGCGATGAGGAAGGTGGCGGCGACGCAGGCGCGAAATACTTGGTGGAGAACCAGGCTGAGCTTTTCCAAGGAGTTCGCTACGCCATC
>CAXEOX010000145.1:0-7024 GCA_963997925.1 uncultured bacterium | reverse complement strand
AGCCGCGCTAAAGCCTTGGTAATCGTTCCCAGCAAGCCACGTCCCCGCACCCCGGCCATAGTATACTCAGCCAACAATCCCACCAGAAAATAGGAGACACGATGCGAGAAAACACCCTGAAGCAAAAACTGGACGCCGGAAAGGCCGTGTTTGGCGTGATGCTCACCTTCCCATCGCCCCAGGTCGTTGAAATGATAGGCGGTCTAGGGTTCGACTGGGTATTGATCGACAACGAACACGGAACCGTCACCATCGAAAACTCGGAAGACCTGATCCGGGCCGCCGAGCTCAGTGGCGTCGCTCCCATCGTGCGCCCGGTCAGCAACAAACCCGAGATTATCGCCCCCTTCATGGACCGGGGAGCGTGGGGCGTCCAAGTCCCCCACGTGAACACCGCCGAGGAGGCCGCCGCCGCCGTTGACGCTGTGAAGTACCATCCCCTAGGCCATCGGGGCATGTTCAGCGGCAGCCGCCCAGCAGATTACGGTCTTGGCAGCTCCACCGCCGACTACGTGGAAGAGGCCAACCGCAACACCCTGGTCTGCCTCATGCTGGAGGAAGTCGAAGCCATCGAGAACCTGGAGTCCATGGTCGAGGTAGCAGGCGTGGACGTCTTCTTCATCGGCTCCGGAGACCTGTCCCAGTCCATGGGCTACCCCGGACAGCAAACCCACCCAGAGGTTCAGGCGCTGATGGCCAAGGGGGTGAGCGTCATCCGAGAGGCTGGCAAGGTCGCCGGAGTAAGCTGCCCCGACTCCTACATCCCCCAGTTCCTGGACATGGGCGTCCAATACTTCCACGGCAGCGTCAGCCGCCTGTTCCAAACATCCAGCACCGAATACTTGAAAGGGATGCGGGAAGCGGCCAGCTCCAGGGGAGTCTAGCCCTTACCCAGATAAGAAATAAGCGTGGCATCCAGGTGAGATGCCACGCTACTACCTAAACTGACCGGTAACCCACCGCCACTTCACCAGAGAACAGGTCCGCATCACTTGAACCATGCGGCGGTCGTGTTCCACTTCCGGCCCCCTTGAGACCTGACCGTACTGATGGCAACCATTCCCCAAAGCAATCCGCCGATGATGTTAGTAACCCCGCTGAACCACAGCGGCACCGCTAACAGCGCACCGCCCATCGTCGTCACACAAACACAATAACCCACGCTAGTCAGCAGCGGCGGCTTATTCTGAGATCTGAGAGTCGGCAGTATCGCCAGATTCAAACCCGTCGCCGCCACCGTAAACACGATATCCTGCCACATACCAGGTCACCAACTTGTTAAGAATAGGTTGGGGGAATCGCGACTTAATCACGATTAACTCCAACCTATCATGAGACCGGCGAGGTTGCCAGGGTTGGCTGCCTGAACGAATACGCCGCCCTGTTCCTTGGGATGAACGGCCAATATCGCCAGTGCAGCGGAGGCTAGGGGGAGGGGTTTCTTCTATCCAGAGACGGGAATGGGCAGAAACCAACTGGCTGTGACGAAACGACCAGTTTGTTCAAAGACGAGGTGGGGCCACAGTCGGATTGGCCGCAATCGAATACGGCAAGCTAACGCAGTCTGCTAATCAGGCTTCTAGCCAGCTGCCAAGTGACTAGGGGGTCCATTTCACGGTGTTTGGTTCCCTGAATTATCAATATTACGCTTCCTACAATGCGCCCCGACAACCAAAACTCTGCCACAATCACGGTCTCGCCGCACAAATGTTACCAGAACCACCTATCACCTTCGACTATCGTTGTTCTCTGGCAAGAACATGTGCGCTATCGCCCTCCAAGGTGTTATTTTAGGATAAAATAAGGCCATTGCTCTAGTCGAATCCCGTCAGATGTCCGTCGACCAGAGGAAAAGCCCGATTTGTATATGAGAAGGAACTTGGGGATTGTAATCCGCTGTGGTTTAGCGACAACGCACGGTAGGTCTTCCCGGATGTCGGTGGACCATCCCTGACGTTGGAGAAAATTCTCTTTACGTTCCAATCGGGAACCATAAATTGTGAATGAGAATTTCCGAACGAACGACTTCAACCCCACTCACCAGCGTTACCTGGCACCTTCGCTCCATTAGGATACCGCATTACATGAAATATCTCCCCCAAACGGTGGTTCGGCGTCGGATGTATTGAGTTTCGGTATCAGTAGATTCGGCAAGTAAAGCGAAACTGACTGCCAAACGAAGGTTACTAGGCACCGTGACCAGTTTTCGCTTGAGGTTCACGAAATGACCGTTGTCCCGACAAACGCAATCAGCGACCTTGCCAGCTTTACATCAATCATTCAGTCAGAAATCAACTCCAACCAAAGCACATGGTATAGAGGATGCGGTAGCTATTCACACAAACTCCAGCCCACTTTATATCAGCACCCGTCCATCAACACCATCGAGGGGTTGATGGAGAAAGAATCTGAGATTATTGACCGATTCAAAGAACGGTGCATTCCACATCTCGATCGCCAATTAGTCGGGGACTGGGAATATCTGTTCTTGATGCAGCACCACGGCGTCCTTACCAGACTGCTGGATTGGTCTGAAAATCCGTTTTTCGCACTTTATTTTGCTATTGAATCGGCTCCGTATAAATTGACTGGCGGATCTCCCAAATATTCCGAGTCTGCCGCATTCTGAGTGCTAGATCCAACTCAGTGGAACCGAAGAGCTCTACAATATGTATCCTTCGATCAAAGCATATTGTCGGCTAACGATGATCGGGTAAGGGGATATTGTCCTAGACCTGATCTGAGTCTCATGGGAAATGAGCCTCTAGCAATTTATGGAGCACATAATAGCCCACGAATAGTAGCCCAAAGAGGAGTTTTCACTATTTTCGGGAAAAGCTTAAAACCGATGGAAGGGATTCCAGGTAACGGCCCTTTTCCATCGGACGTAGTCAAAAAGTTTGAAATCCCGAAGGAAGCTATTCCCGATCTGCGGTGGGAACTTGACGCTATCGGAATCACGGCCGCGACGGTGTTCCCCGACTTGGACGGCCTAGCTAAAGAGCTTAAGAGAAATTTAGCGTACGAGGTTTGATATGTTTAAAGTTCGGGAATTCGAAACTCGTACACTGAATTGATGGTACCAAGAGCGAGACGGAATAGACATGACCCCCGTCTACCAACGACGAGGAGGTCTCTGGTCACCAAAAAACAAAGCGTTCCTAATTGATTCCATTCTCAACGACTTTGATATACCTAAGCTTTATATCGCAGATTTTACGTGGGGAAACACGACGCTAAACCATCAAAGCAAAGCATACGCTGTCATCGACGGTAAGCAAAGATTCGAAACCATATTTGATTTTTTTGAAGCTCGGGTGGTCTTAGATGAAGGCTTCGTTTACTCAGACGATTCTTCGTTATCCCTGGAAGGATTAGGCTACAAAGATTTAGAGCACAACTATCCGAGGATCGCCAGTAAATTTGCCAACTACAACCTCTCAGTTTTGAGTGTAATTACTGACGAAGAAGCAAAAATTAATGATCTGTTTGTTCGCCTCAATACCAACAAATCTCTGACGGGTGCTGAAATCAGAAATGCCATGAGCGGGGAAGTCCCTAAGATAATTCGAAGAATTGCAGATCATCGATTCTTCAAATCCCGGATTAAATTTCAAACTTCAAGAGGACAAGACAAAAACGCCGTCTCCAAGTTGCTGCTGATTGAATTTCTTGGGAAGTTTACGGACACCAAATTAACCCAGTTGAATCGATTCGTAGACGAAGGGCTAAAACCCGAGAACGCGGATATTGAACGGGCTGCAGGTCGGGTTGAAGACGTCTTGAACAAGATGTCTCGAGTATTTCTTGAACGGGATAACCTTCTCAGTTCGCAGGGTCCCATTACGCTTTTCTACTGGGTTATTCGAAACGTGCAGCGGCATCGTATTAGACAGGTACGTGAGTTTTTGGTCGAATTCGAACGCATCCGACGATCAAATCGGGAACTCGCGAAGGTTAATCCTCAAAAAGCTGACTCGGCAATCTTACTGTATGACAGTCAGAACCGGAGCGTCGATGACCAACTTAGCCTTGAGCGTAGGTACGAGTTCCTCATGCACAATTTCGCTTCATTCTTAAACAGAACCCGTAAGGTCGCAGCAAATTAATCAGTGCTGGAGCCGTTGGCTCTGCTTTGCCGTGATTGATGGCAACTCTACTTAGCTTTTATCTCAGAGAAATAGTACTTACAACACTGCATCCAAAACGGGGGTACTCGGCACCCGAGGTGTTATTCCCAAGGCTACCATCAATCAGAGCATAATACGTAATAGTCTCTCCATCCGGCATCAACTGTGGCACAAAGCACCGGATTCCCGCTCACTTCCTGGATCGACTCCGCTATATGGGCCCTTCGCCGGTTGGATCTGAAGGCGGAACAATCGGTGCCCGCCGTCACCCCGCCCTCAACCCCTCCCGTTCCAGCCGGGGCAGTACCTCATCTCGGAAGTAGGGGAAGTGGTCTAGGTAGTTGGTGAGGCCTATGGCTAGGGCTTTGATGCCGCAGCCGGAGAGGCGCTTCATCATGGCGGTGACGTAGTCGGGGTCGCCGACTATGGGCATCGCCCCGTTGCCAGCGGCGGCGCGGGTGCGGGCGGCATCGTGCATCTCCTCGGTCATGCCGGGCTTGACGATGCCGCGGCCAACAATCATGTTTTCCGCAGCGTCCCAGTCGGCATTCTCGACGGCGTAGTACCGGAAGTACTCTTCCGCCTCTTTCATCGTGGGCCGACAGGTGATAGCGACGTTGGAGAAGACGCCGATGTCCCGGTTGTAGCCTGCCGCCATCTCCTTCAACGCCGCCACGTTCCCCGGCACTTCGTCCAGGTCGGAACGCATGTTGGTGAACATCATGTTGGCGTTACGAGCCGCGAAGTCCCGCCCACGGTCCGAGTTCCCGGCGCAGACAATCATCGGTTGCCCGCCGCCGTAGGGCTTGGGGTAGATGTCGGTTTTGTGGACCTGATAGAACCTGCCGTCATAGTCGAATGGCTCGGCGGAGGTCCAAACCCGGGTAATGATGTCGACCCACTCTTGCCCTTGGTCGTAGCGGTCTTCGTGCTGGGCGAGATTTATGCCCAGCATGTCGAACTCGTCGGTGTTCCAACCGCAGACGATGTTGAGACCGAACCGGCCCTGACCGACAAGATCGGCCGTGACCATCTGTTTCGCCGCCACCACCGGGTTGAACAGCGAGACGTGAGTGGTGCCGAATGCCATGATGTTGCTGGTGCTGGCCAGGATGCCGGTCGCCCAGGTCAGCGTTTCGAAGTTGGACCCGTTATGGTCGGTGTCGCCGCCGTACCCCTTCCATCGCCCCAGCGGGAGCATGAAGTCCAGGCCAGCGGCGTCGGCCATCTGGGCCAGTTTCTGGTTGTTCTCCCAACTCGCGTCCCAACGCTCTGGGACCGTGGTTACGGCGAGTCCGCCTGAACAATTCATGCCGAACAGGCCTAGACTCAGTTTGTTGCGGTCAAGCTGTTCCCTGGTTTGACTTGGACCACCATTCATTCTTCATATCCTCTAGCCTGATTCCCCCTATAACATCAACTCAAGACCGGCCATCGGTGACCAGCTTGAGCTTTTCATCCCTGCTTAACGACTTAATCTCGTTCTCCCGTCTTGAGGCTGTTCCCCGGTCTTCGCAGGTCTCATTGTAGACAAGTTGAAAAGGGCCGCGGCCTTTCGTGTACTTCGCGCCCTGTCCGGTTTCGTGCGCCGACACCCGGCGGTCTAGGTCGTTGGTGATGCCGGTATACAGGGTCCCATCGGCGCATCGCAATATGTAGACTGTCCAGTCCAAAGCTCCTACCCCACCCGGAAGATTCCACCCCTGAGCTTGGTTACAAACGCGACAGACGCAGCGGAAGTTAAACCACCAACGGCGCTTCACCGCCGGTTGGAACATCGACCTCAAAGGCGTTGACGTTCAAGGCCAGAAGGGCGTAGTAGCCCATCATGGTGGTCAACTCGGTCAGTAATTGGGAGCCGAAATGGTCCATAACGGCTTTGAACGTTGCATCGCTGACCCGGTTGGTGTCGAACAACTCCGTTGCGTAGTCGACGACTATCTGTTCGTCGTGGGGCAGCTTGGGCAGGGGCTTCTTGTCGCGGAGGGCGTCCACGAATTCGTTGCTGATTCCCTCTGTACGCGCCCTGGCAGCGTGGGCGAACCAGATGTACTGGCAGTCCTTGTTCCTGGCAGTCAGAATCATCGCCATCTCTTGAATCTTTTGGGGCAGTTCCGACTCTTGCCGGAAGTAGAAGACCAGGTGGTTGGCCCGTTTTCGCATCTCGGGACTGTGAATCATGACGGAGCCCGGTCCGCTCTCGATGGCTCCGCTGCTGATGGCTGTCTCATGGTCGAAGGCTTCACGGTACTTCTCGGGTACTTGGTCTCGGGTAACGGTGGGTGTGCGCGCCATTTGGACCCTCCCTAGTATGTGTCGAAGTTGGAGACTGAGCCGAATCTAGACCGGCGATACTTTTCTGCTGCCAATCTTACACCGGATACCGCCGGTTTAACTACCAATGACCCTTGGACCCGTAGTAGTATGGTTCAGCCGCGATACAGCAGATACGGGAGGAAGCGCCAACATGAAGATTGGAATGTCGTTAACGTCCAGCTATCCCCTTACCCAGGACAGCCGGACAATCATGGAGAACCTGGTTGAAGAGGTCAAACTGATGGCCCAGTTGGGATTCGATTCCTTCTCCCTGGGAGATCACCACCTGACCCACAACCACTACGTGCAGGTACTGCCGGCCATATCCAGTCTTTCGGCCATCAGCGGCGATATGCAGTTGCTGCCCCTGTTCCTCCTGCCTTTCTACAACCCCATCCTGCTGGCGGAACAACTGGCCACCCTGGACGTAATCAGTGGCGGCAGAACCACCGTGATTAACGCTCTGGGATACGACGCCGCAGCCTTCACCGCTTTTCAGACAACCCAGCGAGCCCGGGTTTCCCGATTCACCGAGACTTTCGAGATTATGCGGATGCTGTGGGAGCGGGACGGCGTCA
>CAXEOX010000144.1:0-7115 GCA_963997925.1 uncultured bacterium | reverse complement strand
GGCAGTTGTAGCGGGAATCGGCGCTTCGCTGATAGCGGAGCGAACCGACTTGTTCGCCGTATGGCGGGAGAGCCAGAACCAAAATTAGTCAACCGCGTATTTCCGAGAATAGGAGTTCCCCTTTGTTCAAGATAGGCATCGATGTTGGCGGCACCTTTACTGACTTTGTGGTCACCAATGAGGGAGAGCCGCCCCGGTATTTCAAGACGCCCTCCACTCCCCACGACCCTTCTGAAGGGGTCATGGCGGGGCTTGAAGACGCGGCCCAAGCCTATGATTTATCAATCCATGAATTTCTGGACACCACGGAACTGGTTATTCACGGCTCTACCGTGGCAACCAACACTCTGGTCGAGCGGAAGGGAGCCAAGGTCGGCCTCATCACCACCGACGGCTTCGGGGACCTGCTGGAGATGCGGGAGGGGTTGAAGGAAGACCGGTATAACCTGCGCATGACTCCAGTGGAACCTCTGGTGCCCCGCTACCTGCGTATGGGTATCCCAGAACGGGTCCGGGCGGATGGGTCCGTATTTACGCCACTGGATGAGCGAGCTTTGGATCGGGAGTTGGAGTACTTACGGCAAGAAGGGGTCGAAGCTCTGGCCGTCTGCTTCCTGTTCTCCTACCTGAATCCCGCCCATGAAGCCTTGGTCTACGAGAAGATACGAGATAAATTCCCCGATCTTTACACTTCCCTATCCCACGAAGTCATTCCCCAGATCAAAGAGTTCGACCGGCTTAGCACCACCGTCATCAACTCCTACGTTGGCCCGGTCTTCGGCAGGTACCTTCAGCACCTTAAGGACCGGTTCGCGCCTTACCAGAGGTTTGGTGAGGTGCTCATCATGCAGTCCAACGGCGGGGTCGCGCCCATAGACGACTCCAGCAAGATGGGCGTTCGGGCCATCCTTTCCGGCCCGGCCGGTGGCGTCAGCGCCGCCGCCTATCACGGACAGCTATTGGGCGAGTCCAAGGTTATCTCCTTCGACATGGGCGGGACAAGCACCGATATTTCATTGATAGAAGACGGCGTACCCCACTTGGCCCACGAGAAATTCGAGGGCGGTTGGAAGATAGCGGTGCCGATGATTGATATCCACACCATGGGAGCCGGTGGTGGCAGCATCGCCTCGGTGGGTCCTGGCGGGATTCTCCACGTCGGCCCCCAGAGTGCCGGAGCAGATCCGGGGCCAGCCTGCTACGACAAGGGTGGAGAAGACGCCACCGTGACCGACGCAAACCTGATGCTTGGGTATCTGGATCCGAATAATTTCCTGGGCGGCAAGGCTAAGCTGAACAAAGACCTAGCGGTAAAGGCGCTGGAAGAGCGGGTGGCCAAGCCCTTGGGGATGACAACCGTGGAAGCGGCCTACGGCGTATCCAGGGTCGTCGCTACCACCATGGCTGAGGGCATCCGGCTGATGTCGGTGCATCGAGGGGTGGACCCTCGAGAGTTCGCCATTCTCGCTTTCGGCGGCGCAGCGGGATTGCACGCCGGTCAGGTGGCGCGGGAGTTGCGGGTGGACAAGGTGCACCTCCCAGCAGCGGGGCCGGTGCTATCGGCCTACGGAATGCTGTGCACCGATCTGAAATACGACTTCTCCCGCTCCCATCCGGCAAGCCTGGATGGGATAGACCTACAGACCGTGCGGTCAATCTTGATCGGCCTGGAATCCCAGGGCAGGGAGAAACTTCGGGCCCAGGGAATCTCCGAGGATGACATCGAGGTCCAGAGGTCGGCGGATATGCGCTATCTGGACCAAGTGTACGAGGTGAACATCGCCGTCCCGGATCCGTCTCTGGAGGACGGCGCATTTCTGTCGGAGTGGTCCGGCAACTTCCATCAGCGATACCAGGAACTGTTCTCCTACCACCAGCAAGACCAGGAAGTCCGCCTAGTAACCCTGCGGGTCACCATGGTGGGCCGATTGTCCAGAATCTCCCAGCCTCAGGGAACTAAATCGAATGACGCCGCCGTTTCTCCCGCTCCGGTCGGCACCCGCCGGGTATATCTGGGTGCATGGCATGAGGTCCCTGTGTACGACATCGCGTCCTTAGCGTCCGGCGCGAGATTGGACGGACCTGCCATTCTGGAGTCGGAGTTCACCACTATATTGGTTGAGACTGGTAACAGCATTACCGTGGATGGAGCTGGAGGGATAGAGCTTCACGTAGCCCTCGAAAGTTTGGACTCGACGGCCTATTCCGTTCGTGGCGAACTTGTTCCCGTTGATGGTGATCCTGTCGAACCACCCGCTGGTGACATCTCCGCCCGTCCCGACCCCATCACGCTAGCAGTAGTCGAGCACCGCCTGGAATCTATCGCCTTGGAGATGACCGAGGTGATGCTGCGCACCTCCATGTCTCAAATTCTCAACTCCAGCCGGGACTTCTCCACCGCTATCCTGGACGCGGAATGCCAACTTGTCGCCCAGGGAGAGGGAATCCCAGTGCACATCAGCGCCTTGCCCATCGCCGGGGCCGCCGTCCGCGAGTATTTCGAAGGGGACATGTCCGAGGGGGACCTGTTCGTCCTGAACGACCCCTATTTCGGTGGCAGCCATCTTCCTGACATAACCATCATCCGGCCTGTGTTCTATCAGGGCGAGCTGCTGTTTTACGGCGTCAACCGCGCCCACCACAGCGATGTCGGCGGCGGCACCCACGGCGGCTACAACCCGGCGGCCAGCGAGATTTACCAGGAAGGTATTCGAATCCCGCCACTGCGGCTCTACGACAAGGGAGTGCCCCGAGAAGACGTGCTACAGATGATTGCGGCCAACGTCCGGCAATCGGAGAACTTCCTCGGCGACCTGAACGCCCAGATAGGGTCCGTGATGATTGCCGAGCAGCGCATCCAGGCGTTGCTGGAGAGCTACGGTCCCGAACGGCTCACGGCGGCGGTCAACGACATCCTGGCCGCCACGGAAAAACAGGTACGGGAGTTCATCTCCCAGTGGCCCGACGGCGTTTACCGGGGCGAGTCTCTGGTGGACGACGACGGCTTCGACAACAAGCTGGTTCCCATCCGGGCCAAGGTAACCATTGAGGGCGACTCCATGACCATCGACCTTGGGGAGTCCAGCCCCCAGGTGACCGGGTTCATCAACAGCTCCTACGCCAATACCCGCTCCCTGACCCACGCCGCCATAATGTACCTGGCCCCCACCGACGTTGCCCGGAACGAAGGGTCCGCCCGGGCGGTGCAGGTGATTGCGCCCAAGGGGCTGGTGGTCAACGCCAATCCCCCCGCCCCGGTGTGCATGAGCACCAATCACTGCGCTGAGGAGATTGTTGAGGCGATATTCAAGGCGTTGTCCCAGGCGATACCCCACGAGGTTACCGCCGGCTTCTCCCGCCGCCTGCGCTACGCCATGACCGGCATCGACCCCCGCACGGGACGCCAGTTCATCTGGCACTTCTTCCTGGCTCGTGGCGGCGGCGGGGCCTCTTACGGCTACGACGGCTGGCCCAACGTGGGGGAGGTCAACGTTGCCGGAGGCATCCGCGCCCCCAGCATCGAGCTTACCGAAGAACGGTTCCCCTTCTTCGTCAAATGCCACGAACTCCGCGCTGATTCCGGAGGAGCCGGTACCTGGCGCGGCGGCCTGGGTGCCATCTGCGACCTGGTTTATGAAGGAACTGAACCGGCGCTACTAAACACCGCCGGAGACGGCATAGTAGTCCCGCCCTTCGGTCTCTTCGGCGCCGACCCTGGCCTGCCCCACGACTACAAAATCCTGTCAGACGGCGCGGAAAGGCTGCTAGGCTCCAAAGAAGTCGGCGTAGTAGTCAACCCCGGCGACCACGTCTACTGCCTGTCTTCGGGTGGCGGTGGGTACGGGGAGCCTGGGGAGCGCGATGAGGCGGCACGGGAGTGGGATCTGAAGAACGGGTATGTGACGGGGTAGGCGGGAGTGGGGGATTTTAGTATGGCGAACGGTCAATCCCTTGCGAGGTCACCCGAAGGGTGGATAACATTGAGTTATAGTTTCATCCTCTACTAACAAAACTAGGTTGACGTTTCCCAACTCAGTTATGTTTAGGTCTTCTATTATTGGCGCTACCAAACGCTTAGGTGCATTCATAGATGATTCTAGAACAACTACATGGTGCTCTGCCCAGCACCGTCGCTCGAATTTCCTTAAGGCGTTTTGGAGCACTGTATAAACACACTCCGCAACTGATTGCTTCACATCTCGCGCTTCGGTCACAGTGAGAACCCAAACTCCGTCCTTCTCTTCATCAGTGTCTTGATCATCTTCTTCGAGTCTCTCCAACCTCCATTCCTCGAGCCAAGTAAATTTCGATGCATCCCCGTTTACTCTGAGATGATAAGCGCTGACCACGGCCTCGTAGAAAGCAATCCGACCTTCCTCGGTGACGAAAGAATGCTCCAGTCCCTCATCGATCAGGATCATCTTGCCAGGAATACTATCCGCTATCGGTCCTAGGAAACTCGACAGTGGTCCGCCATGACAACAGTTGACGTATGGCGGGCCTGATTCGGATATAAGGGAGATGTGTCCACTACGAGGTAGACGAATTGCGCCTTTATCACCCGGTCGCAATGTGGGCGCAACAAGTCCAATCTCACGCTTCACTAGTCGCCGAATGTCTGGGGGCAGAGGTATCCTAAAATCTATAGGCGGTTCTAGAACATAATAACCGCCGCAAGAAGGAGTCAGAAACCTTTGGTTTGAAATCAAGCTCTCTAGATAGGCTTGGTATATCGAATCACCTGGAAGCCGTTTGACTTCGATTGCTGCGGTTATTTGCCCGTTGGTTATCACAACTTCAGGAGAAGGTTAGGATACATACATCTCGTCTAAGTAGTCTTGGACAGTCCAGGTGCCACCGAGGTTTCCAGATAAGAACCCACTGGCCAAGTCGACGCAGCGACGTTCTTGCTCAGAGAGAGGCATGGGCTGCCTGCGATTCCCGAAATACTTGACCTCGCCAATCCATGTTCTGCACCTGGATGGGGTACGAATTGATGGATGGCTCACATTCCAGCATTGGCACAACGTGACCTCATATCCGCATACTTGGATGCTAGGTTTCGCAAACGGGCGTTACCCCAACGCCCCCTAATCCTCCGCACCACGTAATTCCTCAGTGTTCCAATCCCGCTGATCTCAACCTCTATGGTGTCTCCGGGAACCATGCCACCGCCGGAGCCTTGGGTGCCCATCCAGATGGCGTCGCGGGGGTGGAGTGTGGCGTAGTTGGTTGGCCGTTCCAGCGGGACTCCTACTCGGCGTTTCGCCCAATAATGAATTGTGTCCCGTTCCGAAAGTGGCGAGGTCCCTCTCCATCAGGCCACATCTCTGAAAACACAGCTCCCCTAGCTTCCTGCTGCCGTTCCGGTGACAAGCTGGCTGTAGTAACACCCGCAAAGCCATCCCATGCCATGGCGAAGCTGTCTATATCAAAGCCCAGTATCTCTGTCTCCGCGTGCGCGTCTATTCCAGCTTCCGCTAGTTGTTGGAGAAATTAGGCTGGGTCCGCCAGGGCGCCTGGGCCGACGCCGGGAACCGGTGGGGCTGCCGCAAAGCTTCCGGCGATTTTTTGAAAGCGGACCAGATCGCACTGTTCCGGTCCGGTCCATACTGAGCCTACCAAGCGGCCTCCGGGCCGTAGCACCCGGGCGAACTCGCCGGCGGCGGCGGCACGGTCAACAACGTACATGAAACTAAGTGAGGCGAGCACTACGTCGAAAGAGTTGTCGTCAGCGGGGATCGCCTCGGCTCCACCTTCGCGCAGGCTGACATTGTTCAGGCCATTCGTTGTGAGTTGGGTTTGGGCGTAGGCGAGCATCTCAGGGCTGATATCCACTCCAAGGACATGGCCGTTGGGTCCTACTTGAGGCGCCGCAAGCTCCATAATCTTGCCAGTACCGGTACCAACATCGAGTACGCGCTCCCCATCGGCCAAGGTGGCATGTGCGACAACCCGGCCGGCGACAGGAGCTATGCGGGGAGCATTCTCCGAAGCTTAGAGGTCAGCCATCTGATTCCAGGTGGTGACTTGCCATGCCAAGTCCGATCGCTGGCTATCGTCTGACATGATGTGTTTCTCCCCCCTACTCCGCCACCACGTAGTTCTTCAACGTCCCGATACTGCTGATTTCAACCTCTATGGTGTCACCGGGGACCATGTCGCCGTCGGCGCCTTGGGTTCCCATCCAGATGACGTCGCCGGGGTATAGGGTGGCGTAGCTGCTTAGCTCGTGGATCCACTCGGCGGCGGACCAGATCTGCTGCGACGAGGTGAAGTCCTCCCAGACATCGCCATTGTGGCGGACGATGATTCGGAAGGCTGTTGGGTCCAAGCCGGTGACGATCCACGGGCCCATGGGCTTCCAGGTGTCGCAGTTCTTACTGCGGAACATGGTCCGGTCTTCCTGCTGCCAGGGCCGCTGGGAGATATCATTGCCGATGGTGTAGCCGAAGACGTAGTCCAATGCCTCGTCCACCGAAACCCTGCGGGCCTTCTTGCCGATGACCACGGCCAGTTGGCCCTCAGGCTGTATCGCTCCGGAGCATTCGGCTGGCACGACGACATTCTCTTCTGAACCAACGATGGCGTGGACCGAGCGGTAGTTGGGCGAGGGCCGGTCCGGGTAGCTGGGCGGGGTGCCACGCCGGGCGGCCATACCTTCCACATGCCCCCGGTGGTTGGGCCCGGCGGCGTAGAGCATGCCGGGGATGACCGGAGCCAGCAGCTTGACCTGGCTCAGTTGGTGGGTGGTGGAGGTGACGGTGTGCTCGTCGAAGGGACTGCCGGAGACCTCGGTGACAACGTCGCCTTCGAGGATGCCGAAGCTGATTTTCTGACCTGATTGAAAGCGGCACCAAATCATGATGTTGCTCCTGCTATGGACTGGTTGAGGTGTGTCTCAAGGCGGGTATGTGGTGAGTCGAGAATTCCCCCCAACCCCCCTTTACGAAAGTGGGGCTACGGGGGGATTTCGTGCTTCAGAGTGTGTATGCCCGATTTATCGAGCAGACTGCCTGAACTAGGCTAGTAAGGCCTCGTAATCTTGGCATTTTCCTTCAACGCTTCCATGGAAAAGTCGCTGGATTGGCAAAGATCGATAATCAACTTCTCGT
>CAXEOX010000143.1:0-7189 GCA_963997925.1 uncultured bacterium | reverse complement strand
CCTGGTATCCGTATGGTAACAGTAGGCTGCAGATTGTGAACACCGGACCTTCCCCCATCGAGGGGGAAGGGACATATCCGTGCACCTTTTCTAAAAATTTAGAAAGTGATTTCTTAGATGCGCCATTGTCACTCGAATACCCCGGCGATGGCGCAGTCGGCCAATTCGTCATCGGACATTCCTAGAACGTCCCGCAGTACGTATGTCTGGTCCGCGCCGAATGCTGGCGCGCCACTTTTGGCTCCTCCGGGGGTGCGGGACAGTTTGTAGGGTGCTCCTTCGATGGTCCTGCTGACCCCTTGGGCGTCTAAAACTTGACGGAAGAACCCTCTTTCCTTGATGTGCGGGTCGTGCTCCGCTAGGTCGGCTCCGGTTTGAACCACTCCGGCAGCGACGCCAGCGTCTTGGAGCAGGCGCATAATCTCTTCGGCAGTGTGCTGCTTGGTCCAGGTCTCCAGCAGCGAGTCCAACTCCTCCGCGTGACTGGACCGTGCATCGGCGGTAGAGAAGCGTCCTTCTTGTGCCCAGGCCGGATTATCCATGACGTGAACCAAAGACCCCCATTCTCCGTCGGTGAGAACCGAAATCGCTACCCAACGGTCTTCGCCCTGGCAGGGGAAGGCCCCTTCGGGAGAGCCGGGACCATGGGGCGAGCGATTGCCCACTCGCAGGTTGTGGGACGTTGCGCCGTTGGCGCTCAGGTCCAGCACCAGCGTATCCAACAGAGATGACAGGGCCTCGAATTGGGAAAGGTCGATCCACTGTCCTTGTCCGGTGCGGGCCCGATGCAGTAATGCTAATAAAACTGCTTGGGCTCCGGCCATGCCGCCGACAGCATCGCTGTAGGCGCTGGCCGGTCCGCAGGGGTCGGCGTCGGGGAACCCCGTAAGCTCGGTGAATCCCGAATATGCCTGGAGGGTCTGACCGTAGCTGACCCGGTCCTTCCAGGGTCCGGTGCGGCCAAATCCAGACATACTGAGCATAATCACGTCGGGTTTGATGTTCCGGACGCTCTGGTAATCCATCCCCCAACCCGGCATCACCCGTCTGCTGAAATTTTCCGCCACCACGTCGGAAACCGCCACCAATCGCTTGGCGATGGCGACGCCCTGAGGTGTTTTCATGTCCAGGGAGATGGACCGCTTGCCCGCATTCCAGTTATGGCGCTGCCCAAGGCCCCTGGCTGTGGCGGAACTGGGTCCGCCGACAACTGCCAGAGCTTGGTTGGACTCTACTTTGATGACCTCGGCCCCTTGGTCGGCCAGGACACGGGTGGCGGATGGCCCAGCATGTATCCAGGTGAAGTCCAACACCCGGATCCCCTGAAGCGCATGCCCGGAGGTTGATATTTTCTCGGCGGAGGTCATGGTCTAAATCACTCCTTGGGCAGCGAGGGCGTCCAGTTCATCCTGGGACAAGTCCAGATCGCCGCCGTATATCTCGTTGTTGTGCTGGCCGGCCTGGGGCGCTTGGTGGATGAGCTGCCAAGGAGATTCGGACAGTTTATATGGAGCGCCTGGGTAGACCATCTTCTCCCCTTGGCCGGGACCTGCCGCCTCGATGAAATATCCCCTATCCCAAAGCTGCTCGTTCTCCAGAATCTCGTCGGCACGGGTCGCCGGACCCCAGGGATGGTGCCGGGCCTGGCCCCATTCGGTTATCTCTTCACGGGTGTGGGTTAATGCCCAGGCCTGAATCAACTCTTCGATATGGTCTCCATGTTTTCCTCGGAGGATGAACCTGTCGTTGAATCTTTCCGATGACAGGTCGCCGGCCATGCCGTCTTGAGCCATCCAGTCTCGGAGGTCGTCCCAAGCCAGCTGGGTGTTGGTGGTGATGCTTACGAACCCGTCTTTGCAACGCCAGGTAGCCACGAACTGGCCGCCGTGGCGGAACCCGCAGCGCACCGCAGGCTCACCGGTGTAGTTGTAGGTAGTGTTGACGTGCTCGGTGGTGGCCGCTACCGCTTCTTGCATCGAAACGTCTATGAACTGGCCCTCGCCGGTGGCCATGCGGTGATATAGGGCCAGCAGTATCGCGATGAAGGCTCGGTTAGACGTTGTGTTGTATGCCTGTGAGCCCCAGAGGCGAGTTGGTGGCGTATCGGGCCAGCCGGTGACGTACATGTATCCGCCCATGGCGAAGCCGGTCAGGTCGGTGGCCTTGAAATCCTTGTATGGACCGGTTTGGCCAAAGGGAGTCAGCGAGGCGTAGATCAGGTCGGGGTTGGTTTGTGACAAGTCTTTGTAGCCCAACCCCAAGTTTTCCAAGTACCCCGGCGGGGAGGTTTCCAGAACAACGTCGGCATCTTGTGCCATCTTGGACAGCAACTCGGCCCCTTTGGGCTCGGCAACGTCCAAGGTGATGCTGCGTTTGTTGGTGTTGAAGTGGAGCCAGTACAGGCTGTGTCCCGAACTCGAATCGGCATTTAGAAAAGGGCCTATCTGGCGCATGGGGTCTCCGCCTGGCGGTTCCACTTTGATCACATCGGCGCCCATGTCGGCCATCAACTTTCCGCAATAAACGCCCATGGGGCCGGACAGGTCCAACACCCGCATCCCGGTCAGCGGTTGTTGACTGCTGGAGTTCTCATTAACCTTGGGCTTCTGACTTGGCCTGGAAAAAACCATGATAATGTCACCTCGGGGATTGCCGCCACGAGTGTATCGGTTGGCCAGCATGGAGAATAGTACCGTTAGGACGGCGGAGTTGTCCAGATTCAACTGGGCGACAGCGAAGGGATTGACTCCGCTGGTTCACCCCACTATGCTGCTTCTCAGTGGACCAAGCGTAATGGATAACGAATCGTTGATGATTGGGAGGATATCATGGCTTTAACGCTATCTCATGGCGGAGACACGATTTTTTCCACGGCTTCTCGCTCTGAAGAGGTGTTGGTAGGCACTAAAGAGGGGATCGTATTCCTGAAGCGTAACGACGGAGGTTCCGGGTGGAGCATCGCTCGCCGGGCATTGGCGGACAAGCATATCCACGCCGTTATCGTAGAGCCGAAAAGCGGTGCGATAATCGCTGGAGCCACCGAGGACACAATCTACGTTAGCGAGGACGACGGGCTAACCTGGGAGAAGAGGGACAGCGGCATAACCCAGCCCGACATCTACAGTCTTGCCGCCGCTCAAGTGAACGGGAAGACTCGCATCTTCGCCGGGACCCAGCCGGCCCACCTATTTTTCAGCGACGACTTGGGCCGCAATTGGACCGAGCTTCCTGCGCTGCGTTCGGTGGACACGTCTGACTGGACCTTCCCCGGACCGCCCCACGTCGCCCATACCAAGCACATCAACTTCCACCCGGAAGACACCAACACGATATTCATCGGCGTTGAGGTCGGCGGGCTGCAGAAAAGCACCGACGGCGGGCAAACCTTCACAAGAATCACCGGGATGGACAACGATGTCCACCGGACCGTCATCAACCCGGCAGACCCTAACAAGATTTACATCACCGGCGGTGACGGCATCTACATGACCTCCGATGGATGCGAAACCTGGGAACACCTGACCACCACCGCTCATGAGTTGGGCGGCTATCCCGACTTCCTGCTGCTGCACCCCCGCAAGCCCGAAGTCGTCCTGGTGGCGGCGGCTCATCACGGGCCCGGTTCCTGGCGGGAGTCCCACTTCGCCGGCTCCCGCATCTCTCTCAGCAACGACGGCGGGAAGACCTGGGAGCAGTTGGGCAACGGACTTCCGGACCGAATGAAAGGTTCCGTGGAAGCCATGTGCCTGGAGGACTGGGGCGGAGATACTTACTCGGTCTTCGCGGCAACCGCTACCGGAGAAGTGTGGTGCAGCGACGACGGGGGAGAGACCTGGGAGGAAATCATGACCGGCCTGGCCCCCATCTCCAAGGGGAACCACTACGCCAGCTTAGTCACTGCCTAGGGAATCGAAACATACAAGTGGCGCACGTAGGGGCGGGGTTTAAACCCGCCCCTACTCGTTTTGCCGCAAGCTGTTTCGATACTTAGACAACACTTGCCATAACCAGACCCCTCCTTACGAAGGAGGGGATACAGGGGAGGTTCGTTCCGTCGAGGCAATGACCCCCTGTGGTCCCCCCTTCTAAAGGGGGGACGTTGGTACCAGCGTGGTTAGCTGAAGTTTGACCGGCTCGCCTCCAAGTTGGAGTGTATGTCCAGGAGAACGGTCTTTCCTTCGGCGTTGAGTTGCTGCGCTCGTTTGATGGCGGGGCCAATCTCTTCAGGCTTGGTAACTACGATACCCACCGCGCCCATGCCCTCGGCTATCTGAGCGTAATTGCCAACCATGTGGGTGGTGCCGTACAATTCCTTCGCCGTCGGGTAGCCGCCGGGATAGGTGGCCATGCCGCCGTTGTTCAGGACGACGGTGGTGATGGGGGCTCCGGCCCGTACCGAGGTTTCGATGTCCAGTCCGGACATGCCGAAGGCACCGTCGCCCATGAAGTTCAGGCAGAACTTGTCGGGCCTGGCCAGCTTTGCGCCAATCATCAGCGGGATCCCGTAGCCCAAGTGAGTGGTCTTGCCCCAGCCTATGTAGCTGTGGGGCGTGGTGCCGGGGTAGAAAGGCATCATGGTGTCTCTAGGTGCCCCAGCGTCGTGGGTTACGATGCTGTTCTCTTTGTCCAGGTTGCGCTCAATCTCGCCAATCACCCGGTAGGTGTTGATGGGAACTTCATCCGAATTCAACAGCGGGGTCCATTCGGCGAGCCAACCGTCTCTGATTTCTTTAATCTCGGCGGCCACCTTGGTCGTACCCTTGCGGCCGTTCTCTCCTGCCTGGGCCTTGACCTCGGCAATCATGGCTTGGAGAGTCAGCTTGGCGTCGCCGGGCAGACCGACATCAACGGAGAAATCCTTGTTGATGTCTTCGATAGTCTCAACGTTGTGAATGATGACCTTGCCGTCAGGGATGGGCTGGCCGTAGCCGGTCCGGGTCATGCTGGAGCCAACTGCGAATAGCACATCCGACTCTTGTAGCCAACGCCGGGCCTGAAGGCTGGTGGAACTGCTACCGGAGCCCAGAGCCAGAGGATGACGTTCGTCGAAGGACGACTTGCCCGGCATCGTGGTGTAGACGGGAATCTCTATGAGCTCGGAGAACTCTTGCAGTTCCTTGGTGGCATCGGCGAACAGGACTCCCATTCCCGACCAGATAACCGGCTTCTTCGCATTCAGCAACAGGGAGACGGCTTCCTTGACGTCTTGGGCGTCCGGAGACTGGCGATATCGCTTGGGGGGCGTATAGGACAGCGACCCCTCCGCGATTTCCTGCTCTCCGACGTCGGCGGGAATCTCCACGAGGACCGGACCGCCGCGGCCGTTGCGTAGGTTGTGGAAGGCCCGGCGCATGGCGCTGGAGACCTGGGACGGATGCGTTATGATTTCGGTCGATTTACACACCGACGCGTAGGTGCGGGAGGGGGAAAAGTTAGGCCGGACGGCGTATTGGGCCAACGTGGGTCCACCGGGCAGGTACAGGATGGGGATGTTGTCGGCGTACGCCTGAGCGATGCCGCCCATGGTGTTTTCTGAACCAGGTCCGCCCTGGGTGATGGTTACCCCAAACTTCTGCCGGCCGTTCAAACGGCTGAAACCGTCGGCGGCCATGAGTCCGCCGCGCTCCTGCCGGAACATGATGGTGCGGATGCCCTCTTTGGCGACGGCTTCGATGAGTTGGTTGTTGGGGAAGCAGGAGATCCACTCCACACCTTCGGTCTTCAAGATCCGGGCAACGGCTTCGATGACTTTCATATTCGCGTACCTCTATAGGTTAGTTTGGCGTCGAAAAGATAAATAGGCGTCGATCAAGCCTCTTCCGACTGTTCCGCCGCATCATATGGCCTGTGGTAGGCGGGGTCAAGTCCCAGCCATGCCTGGTCAATCTATAAGAGGAAGTGACTGGCCGCGCGTTGGCCGTAACCCGGCGTCCGGTGCGGCAATGGCGCATCAGGTGTAAAATTGATGGAGCCTGAAAAACCCCCAGCCTTGCTGGGAAGAGCGTAACAACCGCCTATGATTCCGTGGAAACTACTGGACACTGCGCAGACGCCCGGAGACGGATCGGAGCTTCGTTTGTACGAACGCGACAACGAGTTCTCGATCAAAGTGGGCAATTATGAATTGATGAACAGCCGCGTCTACGGGTCGGAAGACGCGCTGGGCAAACTGGGTTGTCAGAAAATCGCGAAACATCCCAGGGCGCGGGTTCTGATTGGCGGTCTGGGCATGGGATACACCGTAAGGTCGGCACTGGACGAACTTGGTGACACAGCCCAAGTGGCTGTCGCTGAGCTTATTCCGGAGGTGGTGCAGTGGAACCGGGGAGTGCTGGCTGGACTGGCTGGACATCCTCTCGACGACGAAAGGGTTTCGGTCCATGAATTCGATGTCGCCGAGTTGATAAAGACACCAGAGGGCGGCTACAACGCTATTTTGCTGGATGTCGACAATGGCCCCCAAGGCCTAACCGTGAAGGAAAATGACTGGCTTTACAGCCCCAACGGTTTGGACACAACTTTCGCCGCATTGAAGCCGAAGGGCGTTCTAGCCGTATGGTCCTCCGGCCCGGAGGCTGCCTTTGCCAAACGACTGCGACGGGCCGGATTTGAAGTAGAAGAAGTTGGGCTGCGAGCGAGCGGTAAGGGTAAAGGCGGCGCGCATTACACCGTATATCTTGCCGAACGGAGCTGAACGCGGGATTCCGACTGACAGCCGCATTCGTCCTTATTGATAGGTTACGGCGTTACCTAGCGTACTAAGTGTCGTTAACCCCAGAGTTGTTCGCTGGCCAGCCGTGCGCCTTCAGACATCGCCTTGAATTTGGCCCAGACAATCTCCGGCTCTACCTGGTAGTTGGTCCTAGCAAAAGTTCCGAACCCGCAGTCCGACCCTGCGATAACGTTTTCCTTCCCCACCAACTCGGCGTATCGGACGATGCGCTGGGCTATCAACTTGGGAAGTTCGATGTAGTTGGTGGTGGAGTCCAACACACCGGGGATGATGATTTTGCCGTCGGGAAGTTTGACGTTCTTGAACACTTCCCATTCGTGCTCATGCCGGGGATTGGCTGCCTCGAAGGAGAAGGCCTGAGGCCGGGCTTTGAGCACCGTGCCGACGATTTCCTCCATGGGGATGTCCCGGTGATGGGGCCCCTCATAATTCCCCCAACACAGATGCATCCTGACG
>CAXEOX010000142.1:0-7207 GCA_963997925.1 uncultured bacterium | reverse complement strand
AGATCTCGCGGGCTAGAACCAAGCCCCAAACTGAAGCGGCCCCGGCGGCCTTGAGGGCGGCGGCACAGGCTGATAGGGTGCTGCCGGTGGTGGCAACGTCATCCACGAGTATCACCGCTCGATTATCAACCGGACCATCGCATCGGAAACTGCCCTGGACGTTGTCCCGGCGGTCAACCCGGGAAGCGTTTACCTGGGGTGGGGTGTTCCGGGTGCGGGTCATCAGCCTCTGGTTCATCTCCAACCCCAGCTTCTTAGACAATGTCTTGGCCAGCAGTGCCGATTGGTTGTAGCCCTTGCTGCGCAAACGGCGGGGGTGCAGGGGCACGGGTACGGGTATGAAGATGTTTCCGGGTATGGGGTGCTCCGCGAGATATCGGGCCAACAACTCGGCCAACTCCGGCGCGGCGGCCTTCAACCCCCGGTATTTCAAGCTATGGATCGCATCTTGAATAGTCCCTTCCATCTGGTAGGGCGCTCGGACGCCGTCGAAGGCCGGAGGAGATTCCAAGCACATATGGCAGGTCGCCGGAGCGTTGGGCTGAGCGCAAACAGCGCAATACGGGGGATTCAACTCCGGCAGAGCTTCGATACAACTTGCGCACAACACCCTGCCTTCTCGCTGGCAACCCAGGCAGTTAAGAGGGAACAGGAGATCCAGAGCGGCACCGGGCAACTGCCGGACTATGCGTTTAGCGGCGAGCGCGCTGCGGTCGAGAATGTTTGCAATCATGTTAGTGCTTCGAGGGATTCCAAGCCTGGAAAATCAGGGCAACTGAATCACTGGCCGTTCTTCATATCCCGCCAGCTAGCCCAGA
This sequence comes from uncultured bacterium, assembly GCA_963997925.1. Taxonomy (GTDB): domain Bacteria; phylum Chloroflexota; class Dehalococcoidia; order Lucifugimonadales; family UBA3495; genus UBA11650. The sequence continues at coordinate 6,389 of CAXEOX010000142.1, read as the reverse complement.
TCGTTTCATCTCTGGGGAAAGCTAGAGGGGGGAGTTCTTCGAGGGGGAAAAATCCTAAGTCCAGGGTTTCGGGGCCGGTGGTTAGCTCACCGCCGGTCTCTTTGGCGGCAAAGGCCGCCACCATCACCGGGTTACCGGTCACAGAGAAGAGGCCGATCAACTGGTCGATCTCCACTGTCAACCCGGTCTCTTCCCATACTTCCCTGGCGGCGGCGGTCTCCACGACTTCTCCCCGGTCAACGTAGCCTCCGGGCAGGCTCCAAAGCCCGTAACCAGGCTGGTTGCCACGCTTGATCAGAAGAAGCTTGTCGCCGCGCTCAACGATGCAAATGGCGGAGACCTTTGGGTCGTAGAACATTATCCGATCACACTGCGTACAGACGGGACGTTGGTGGCCTTCCACATCTTTTTCCTCTAGGGGGGAGGCGCAGGACGGGCAGAATCGGTCGGCATCAGGCATAGTTTCCACATCATAACACCATGGGCTATGATGTCACATTCAAGCTTATAGCTGTCAGCCGTCAGCGGTCAGACAGCTTTGGTTGCGAAGGATACACCTCCGGGTGTTGGCGGGGAAATTCACGTTGGTTTTACCCAAACTAGATCCGTTGGCTCCCGGAACGTTTCTGGCGGGAATGTCGGCCGCGGTGGTGGCCGCTTTCCTGGTCATCGTGGCGATGGCTCTCCTTGGCGAGTATACCAAGGCCCGTGGCCAGCTATTGCTCACCTTCCTCGTTCTTGTCCCCTTCTGCTTGTCGGCCATCCCGCCATCCACGCTGCTCCGAAGGGGACGATTCCAGCCGGTTGGATGGGCGGGGCTCCTAACCATTGGCGTTGGGTTCATGCTGGTGGCAACCGGCATCTGGGCCACTCCCGGCTCCGACGCCTTCTGGAAAACAGCGGCAATCGTGTCTATCGTCGCTGCTGCCTTGTTGATGAGCAGTTGGCTACTACTTATGACGCCGGCTAAGGCCTTAGTCTTCCGGCTGGTGTGGACAGTGATGGCAACAACGGTGTTAGCTGCATCGTTGTCGGTCGTAGGAATAATCGGAGAAATCAAACTGGCGGCATATTGGTGGCCGGTAGCCTTGCTGCTGTTCGCCTCCGCCTTAGGAACATTAGTATCACTAGCGGTAGACCGACGGCTTCAAACAAATACCGATCTTTAGGAACGTGAGACGTAAATCCTCGGGTCCTTCCCCCCTTTCGTAAAGGGGGCCAGGGGGATTACCCCAGCAACCCCTCAACCTCTTTCCGGTAGGGCATGGAGTCCTGCGCGCCCGACTTGGTGACCGCCAGCGCCCCGGCGGCAGCGGCCATTCGCACCGACTGCTCCAAGGTTGCGCCCTCAGCCAGCGATACCGCCAAGGCCCCGTTGAAAGCATCTCCGGCGGCTACCGAGTCGATGGCGTCTACCTGGAAGGGAGTCACGAAATCTCCTCCGTCGGCGTTAGCGAAGTAAACACCTTGAGCGCCCAGCTTCACCACTGCGATGCCTACTCCTCTGGCCAGGAGTTGTTCGGCGGCCTGAGCCGCCGAAGTCCGGTCCACCACGGGGAACCCTACCAGGGCTTGAGCTTCGGTCTCGTTGGGGGTGATAACGCTGCAGTAGGCGAAGAACTCCGAGGGAATGTGGCGTACCGGCCCAGGGTCAAGAATCACTGTCTTGCCTTGCTCAAAGGCTTCTTTGGCAACTTTCAGAGACAGGTCTACCGACACCTCTAGTTGGAGCAATAATGTCGAAGCATTGACCAACGCTTGCCCCACCCGCACCGCTTCAGCGTCGCCACAGGTGTCGTTGGCCCCCAGGATCTGGATAATTTGGTTCTGGGCCGACTCGTCGATGTTGATGACCGCGATTCCGGATGTGGTGTCTTGGGCGACGGCAACCCCGTCGACCTTGATGCCGCTGTCCCTTAGAGTCTCTATCAGTTGGGGGCCGAACACGTCGTCGCCCACCCGTCCCACCATCGCGGTCGCTGCGCCCATGCGGGCGGCAGCTACTGCTTGGTTGGCCCCCTTGCCGCCGGGGTAGGTCAGGAATCGGCTGCCGACAACCGTCTCTCCCGGTCGGGGGAACCGGGCAGAGATGGTGACTAGATCCATGTTGATTCCGCCCAACACGACCACGCCGCCCGAGTTGGCCTGCTGTGTCATCGCCACGCTCCATCACTCCTAAGACCAGTTTCCAGCCTCGCCGAAGGACACACGCTAGCATTGGGCGCGGCAGTGGTCAATGACCCGTCGCTTCTGAAGCCAGACCGTGCCCATGCTATAATGCCCGCGGGCTTCCGGCGGCGGTAAACGACCTTGCCTGAGCCTATTCCGGCAGAAAAGATAGACATCGCCGGTTATTGGAGATTCAACGATGGCTTCAGCCTTAGATGAGATTAAAGTTGTAGACCTGACCCGCACTTTGGCCGGCCCATTCTGCACCATGATGCTGGGTGACATGGGCGCCGAGGTGACCAAGATTGAAGAACCCAGTCTAGGGGACGAGACCCGTTCTTGGACTCCCTTCTGGAACGACGAGGGAACCCAGTTCCTGACCTTCAACCGCAATAAGCGGAGCTTGAGCCTCAACCTGAAAGAGCAGGAAGGGATCGACATAGTGCTGGGACTGGCGGAAAAGGCCGATGTGATGGTTGAGAGCTTCCGGGCCGGGGCGCTGGACCGGATGGGCCTGGGCTACGACGCAGTGCGAGCCATTAATCCCAATATCATTTACTGTTCTATATCGGGCTACGGCCGGACTGGTCCCATGGCCGATAAGCCGGGCTATGACCTAATCATCCAAGCCTACAGCGGCCTTATGAACCTGACCGGCGAACCGGATGGCTCGCCGTTGAGAGTGGGCTTCTCCCTGGTGGACCTGTTCACCGGGATGATGGCCTACGGATCCATCCTGACCGCCCTGCATCATAGGCAGAAGACTGGCGAGGGGCAAAGAATCGAGGCTTCTCTGTTGGACGGTCAGGTGGCGACGATGAGCTACCATGCCACCGGATACATCGCCACCGGCGTGGAGCCCCATCGCCTGGGTTCCGGACACCCCAGTCTGGTTCCGTATCAGAGCTTCCCCGCTTCTGACGGATTTTTCATCTTGGGCTGCGCCAATCAGGGTCTATGGGAGCGGCTCTGTCGTGCCATCGACCGTCCAGATTTATTGGAAGACCCACGCTTCTCCAGCAACACCGCGCGGGTAGAGAACAGGGCTGAGTGCGTTGGAACGCTGAGCGAACTTTTTCAGACTAAGACCGTGGCTGAATGGGTGGAGAGCATCTCGGCAGCGGGGATTCCCTGCGGTCCCATCAACACGGTTTCCCAGGTGGTCAACGACGCTCAAGTTGCCGCCCGAAACATGATAGTGAACATACCCCACCCCAAGGTCCCAGACCTTCGGGTGCCCGGCTCTCCGCTGAAGCTGGAAACTACTCCCTCCAGCATCCGCCGCCCCCCACCCATGTTGGGTGAGCACAACGAGGAGATTCTTGCCGAGTCGGGCTACGACGCCGCTAAGATTTCCGCGCTTCGGGACAAGGGAGTTATCGGAAGCTAGACCGCAGCCTGGGTGCGCGGAACATAAAGATAGGGAGTCTCGATAGATATTGAGGAATAAAGTAAGACTGATACATACTTCCGACCTCCACCTGGGAGATGACATGGGCCATCCCTTGGCCGATGGCGCATTGCGAGCGGTGGTGGACTCGGTGACTCGCTACGAAGGAGACATGCTCCTCTTGGTGGGCGATGTTTTTGACCACGCAAGGGTGCCCGACTCGGTACTGGAGTCGTTCCTCGACGAGATAGGCCGCCTGACCCAACCGGCGGTTCTACTGCCCGGCAACCACGACTTGTATGACGACAACTCGCTCTACCAGCGGGACGTTTTCAAGGACAAGCCGGATAATCTGCACATCATTACCCAGGTCGATGGGGAAGCCCTGTCGTTTCCGGGCTTGACGCTGGATGTTTGGGGCAGGGCTATGCTCAGCCATACCCCCGCGTTTCGTCCTTTGGAGGGCATGCCAACCGAACGTAACGGTCATTGGATGGTGGCGTTAGCCCACGGCCATTTCCACTTCGACGACGATCGGGACCAGCGTTCTTCCCCCATATATCCGCCCGAGATCGAGGCTGCGCCCTGCGATTACCTGGCTCTGGGTCACTGGGACCGGCACGTGGATGTTTCTCAAGGGAAAGTCACTGCGGTTTACTCCGGCACCGCTCGCGGCTCGGGCCCTCGCGACCCTTTGGGCGAGGTGACGGTGGTGGACCTGAATCCTGTGGAAGGGGTTACTTATTATCAGGCGGACTTGCGGGCCGGCCTGTAGCTTTATCTTTCCAACACAACCGGAGGCACTTACATGAAATCATTGGACCGGGAACACCACATCTACATGCTGGAGCCCGGCGCCACCCCTGCTATCACCATCGATTCCGGGGAGGAACTGATGGTGGAAACCTGGGACGCCTTTGAGGGAGTTCAAGACCCGGAGATCATCGGCGAGAAGTATCTGAAGGGTCCGGCCAGCGGTCCCATCTTCGTGAATGGAGCCGAGCCGGGCGACGCTCTGAAGGTTGACTTCATCAGCATAACCCCCAAGGAAGGGGCGGCCCACATGGTGATGCCGGGCCGGGGATTCCTTGACGAAGAGTTTCCCGAGGGATTCCCCACAATCATGAGCTTCAAGGATGGACATGCTGTCCTCCCCAACGGGATACTCTTACCCCTGCATCCCTCAATGGGTGTGGTGGCAACCACACCCACCTATTCACAGAGTACCGCCAGCGACAGCGGCCCCTATGGTGGCGACATCGACATGAAGGAGTTGGTGGCTGGAAGTACCATCTATCTGCCAGTCTTTGTGCCGGGAGGTCTGCTGGCCTTGGGCGACTGCCACGCTCTGGTCGGCGACGGCGCAGTAGCCGGGACGGGAGCCGAGTGTTCGGCGGACACCCACTTGAGAGTGACGGTTGAGAAAGGGATGAACATCTCCGGTCCCCGGGCGATGACCCCTGACCACTTCGTCGTCCTGTCTCACGGCGCAGACCTGGGTCCGGCCATGAAACAGGCCGTTCGGGACATGGTGGACTTCCTGGTGACGGAGAAGGGGATGGCCCCCTACGAAGCCTACACGCTCTGCAGCCTGGCCGGCGATGTCCGGGTGTCCCGCACCTTCCGCCCCATCAGCCCGGTGAAGATGATGCTCTCCCGGCAGGCCCTGGACCAGTTAGGCTAGATTCCCCTGGTGGTTGGCCGGTGAGTATGCCTTCCTGACGGGTAAGGCGGGCTAGATGGACGGGGGAGAACTGCTCAAGGATGCCAGGCAGTTCCCACTGGATGTAGCGGTCCGTGACGCTTGGCTTCCCGTGACGCAGGAGTCGCTCCACTAGGTGAGAATCTCTCTGGTGTCTGGCTACCATGGTGCCGAAGGTCCGGCGCAGATCATGGGGCTTATAAACCCGGATATCCGCTCGGCGGCAAAGGTCCGCCACCCAAAGACGAAGGCCGTCGTCCCCCAGGGGTTCATGGATGCCGCCGCGGGTGCGCCTGGCCCGGAGTACCGGGTCATCGTCTGAGAACTCCTGCGATATCTTCAGGAGGAGGCTGCGTGTCTCTTCCAGGAGCGGTGCCCATTCACTGCGCTCTTTGCCCCTGACCCAGATCTCACCCTCTTTCGCGCCTCTGGCATCGGCGGCGGTCAACCTGCGAAGTTCTATCCCACGCCAGCCGTGGCCCAGAAGCAGGTCCAAGATCAGCCGCTCCTGGTCGTCGACCGGGGTGATGTCAAGAGCCCGGACTTCCTCCAGAGTGAGTGCGACAACCGGCTTTTCGTGGACCTGAGGCCGCGGTATCCCGTCGAAGGGGTTCCGAGGGAAGCCGAACCCCTTGACCGCGTGTTTATAGAGCTGGGAGAAGGTCTGGTGCCATAGCGCCCGGTACTTCGGGTTCTCGAACTGCCTCAGCCACCCCAAGAGTGGCGCATGGTCCTCTGGTAGGCGCGGAAAAGCCGCTGCTATCCGTTTCCATTGCTTCTCATATGACACGAAAGTACCGGCGGTAGCGCCCTTGTACTCCAACTCTTCCCGCAGGCTTTGTATGACCTCGACCGTGGTGACACCGGCTTCGTCGGGCGTTGGTATGAGCCGGTACCGCCCCTGTTCATCGGGTTCTTCAGGCACGAAGTCGGGGTCGTAGCGGGAACGAATGGTGCCGGGAGTTTCGCCGGGAGTATATTGTAATAACTCGTCGGCCATCCCAGGACAGCCGGGAGCGATGCCGTGGAGGCGTCCCCCGGCTCGCCCGCACTCGCAGTACACCAGGAGGTCGAACGTTCGGGGTTTACGACGGGGGGTGGGATCGCCGTCAGACTTGCTCATCTATC
>CAXEOX010000141.1:0-7280 GCA_963997925.1 uncultured bacterium | reverse complement strand
ATAGCTAGGCTGCGTCTATTGAGACGTGCCGGACAGAGGTATAAGCAATCATGGCCGAGAAACAGATACTGTGCGCCTTCGGGGTAGACCTGGATGCCGTAGCCGGTTGGCTGGGGTCCTACGGTGGAGAGGACTCACCCGACGACATCTCCCGGGGTGTGTTCGCTGGGGAAGTTGGCACTCCTCGCCTGATTAAGCTGTTCGACAAGCTGGGTATAAAGACCACATGGTTCATACCGGGCCACTCCATCGACACTTTCCCCAAAGAGACCAAGATGATTGTCGACGCAGGCCATGAGATAGGGATGCACGGCTACTCCCACGAAAATCCCATCGACATGTCTCCGGAGCAGGAAGAAGCGGTCCTGGTGAAGTGCATCGATCTGATCGCCAACATCTCTGGAAAGCGGCCCACCGGATACGTCGCCCCTTGGTGGGAGTTCAGCCACGTTACCAATGAGTTGTTGCTAAAGCACGGTATCAAGTACGATCACAGCCTGATGCACAAGGACTTTGAGTGCTACTACGTGCGGGTCGGAGACCGCTGGACGAAGATTGACTATTCTCTAGCCGCCGGCGATTGGATGCAAGGTATGGTCCGGGGCCATGAAACCGACTTGATCGAGATACCCGCCAACTGGTATCTGGACGATCTCCCTCCCATGATGTTCATCAAGAAATCTCCCAACAGTCACGGATTCGTGAATCCCAGAGACATCGAACAGATGTGGCGTGACCAGTTCGACTACATCTATCGGGAGTACGACGAAGCAGTCTTTCCCATCACGATACATCCGGACGTCAGTGGACGGCCCCAGGTATTGCTGATGCTGGAACGTATCGCCGCCTACCTGATGTCCCATCCGGGTGTTAGGTTCGTCAAGATGGATGAGATTGCCGACGACTTCGGCGCCAAGCATCCCAGGGTCAAGTCCGGCAGTTAGTATCCGGCATGCATATCGCCGTCTAAACAGAATAAATCAACAATAATCAGGAGGACACCATGGTAATGGAATGGGAACAAGTAGCGGGTCCGTTCAGCCGATTGACGGAGGGACCCGCCTGGGACGGGGAAAAGCTTCTGTTCACCTACATCCCCGGCAGCCGCATCATGGCCTACGATCCGGCCACCGGAGACTGCTCAGTCTATCGGGAAAATACCAACCACACTAACGGCCTGGCTTTCGACGCAGAGGGCCGTCTTTATGGTTGCTGTTCTGGGGGACGGTCTATCGTTCGTTTCGAGCCAGACGGCTCTACAACGACCATCGTAGATTCTCTGGATGGACAGCCACTAAACACCCCCAACGACCTCGCCATCGACCGTCAGGGTCGCATCTGGTTCAGCAACCCTTGGAACGCCGCGAACATCGATCCCAGCGAGAAACAGGTGAACCTCCAAAAGGACATCCTGCGGGCCGACCCTCAGCCCGATGGCACTTGGACCTGCCAACGCATGACCTTCGACACAACTGGCACCAACGGGCTGCTTATCTCCCCGGACGGGCGCAGCCTGTACATGATTCAGTCAGACAACGATCCGGGCGGCATCCGGGAGTTACGTTCCTACCCGATACAGGATGACGGCTCTCTGGGCCAATACATCGTCCTGCACCAATTCCCAACCGACCACCGAGGTCACCAGCGTGGCATCGACGGCATGTGCCTCGACGCCGAAGGCAACATTGTCGGCACCGCCGGTAACTGGATAAGCGGCCCCGGCCCCATGATTTACGTCTGGACACCGGCCGGCCGGGTTCTGGAAACCTACCCCATGCCCGTCGGCGTCGACGGCCCCACCAACTGCGCCTTCGGCGACTACGACCAGGGAACGCTCTATGTCACCAGCGGCCAAGGCCACCTGATACGCACCCGGGACACGGGACGCCGCGGCTGGATTATGTGGCCCCCGGTCCGGTAGGTCTTGTAACTCGGCCACAGCACCGAATCACCCAGATATTTGACGCCACCGGTAAGGGCGCAATCTCACACTCTGCCATTAATAAACGGAGAAGATTATGTCATTCAGCATCAACATGGAAACCAGCGCGAGTTATGAAACGGCGAGGGTGAGATTCAATCTTAGCTTGACCACTCCCACGGAGGGCAGCCAGGCGCAACTTAGCGTCACGGTGGACGATCTGGCCACCGGGCAACGGCTGCCGTTCAACCACCAGGCCTGCCCGGCGGTCCACGATTTCACCCGTGGGTTCGCCCGCTGGTTGTCCACCAAGGGATTGCGAGCAACTCGAAACGACGATGAGATTGTCGCCGAGGCCCGTGCAGAAATGACCTCGGCTCAAATCACCCAGGGGTTCCGGGACGCCCTGGATATGATTGACCAGAAGTTCTCCAACTACCTGGGCCCAATCATCGGGTCAGATTCCTATTCTGACGTTGTCTACAAGAAAGAAGACGGGGTGGCCTGGCTGCTTCTGAATCGTCCTGAAACCTACAACGCCAAGCGCGGGATCACCATGGATGAGATGGCAAACACGCTGCTGGACGCCGCAGCCGACCCCAGCATCCGAGTCGTCGTCATTTCCGGAGCAGGTCCCAACGGGTTCTGCACCGGCAACGACCAGAGCTACGACCCGGAGCTGGAACACTCTGCCTACCGGGGAGACGCCGAGGTGCGGTACGGACAGGTGGTTCAGCAGATGCCCCAACCGGTAATCGCAGCGGTGGACGGCTTCGCCATCGGTTCCGGAAACATCCTGGCCTACACCTGCGACTTCACGATCGCAACAACCAGGTCCAAGTTCGGCCAGACCGGACCTCGGGTTGGTAGCCCGGCCAACGGTCATAACGTGGCCATGCTGGCCGCCAGGGTGGGTCAGAAGAGGGCGCGGGAGATTTGGATGCTCTGCCGCCAGTACACCGCCCAGCAGGCCTACGACATGGGTCTGGTCAACACAGTGGTGGAGCCGGACCGGCTTTGGGCCGAGGTTGACCGCTGGATCACCGACATCAAAAACACCAGCCCGGTGATTATCCAGACCCAGAAGATGTCATTCAACCGGCACGATCACTTCCAGGAACCACCAATGACGCCGATCCAGGAGCTAATGCCCGACTATCAGACAACGGAAGAAGCACGGGAACGCCGGATGGCCTTCATCGAACGGCGTCCGATAGACCCCTCCAAGAACGTGCCCTACGTCAAGGTGCCGATCGGTTAGGCTCACGTCCTATGGGACTGAGCCAGTAGAGGGAGAGCGGACCACCGTCCCCAGCGCCATTCATGGTTCGACAAGCCTGTCCTGAGCGCAGCCGAAGGGCTCACCACGAACGGAATCTTAACTTTACAGCGCACCGAAATGCTAGACACTGCGCCTCCGTTCGCCCTGAGCTTGTCGAAGGGTCCTTCGCTGGAAGGAAGGTTAGGCGGGCTCACCAACAACGGATGGGTCCAAGCGCGAACATGGCAGAATACCCATTGAATCAAGCCGATGGCGCCATCGATTAATTTTCCGATGTTCGACACTAATACTCTATGATTGCCCTTCCCGCAATCTCTCCCGACTTCAGGGCGTCGCAGGCTTCGTTGATATCGTCCAGGGTGTAGCGGCGGGTGACCAGTTTGTCCAGCGGGAACTTGCCTTCCTGATACCAGCGCAAGAACATGGCGAAGTCCTTGTCGGGGTAGGTTGCGCCCAAGCTGCCGCGGTACTGACGCTGGTGGGTTACGAACAACCGTGAGTCGATGGTGATGTCCCATCCTGGTAGACCGATCAGCACGGCCATGCCGCCGTGGTTATCGGCGCCGGGCCCGCCGCCCCTGGTTGAAGGCAATATCTGCTCGTTGGTGATTTTAAGACCGATGGCATCGAAGGCGTAGTCCACGCCACCGTTGGTTATCTCCTGAATCGCTTCAACCGGGTCTCCCTTGCATGCGTTCACCATGTGGGTCGCGCCAAACTCATGGGCCATCTGTAATTTCTCGTCCGTCAGGTCCACTGCGATAACGGGATAAGCCTCAAGGATCGAGGCCATCTGTATCGCGCACAACCCCACACCACCGGCGCCATAAACCGCCACCGACTCTCCGGGCCGTACCTTGGCAGTGTTCAGCACCGCGCCCGCCCCGGTGAGGACGGCGCACCCGACGATGCAGCTGATGTCCGTTGGAACGTCTTTGGCGATGGGCACGACGTAGTCCCCACTGATTAGGACATCCTCACCCCAGGTGTAAACGTTGCCGTGGACAGGCTCCTCATGGTAGGTGATGCCCGACGGCGGCACGACCGGACGGCCCCTGACCGGAGTTCTGGGAACCCAGGTAACGATGGCGTGGTCGCCTTCTTTAAGGTGGGTGACATCCCGGCCCACCTGCGCAACGATTCCAGTCCCCTCATGACCTAGAATCAATGGCCGAGCGAGGCCGGCGTTCTCCATCTGGTGTAGTTGGGAGTGGCAAACACCACTAGAAAATAGCTTGACTATGACTTGGTCGGCTCTGGGATCGGGAAGCTCCAGTTCATCAACAGCAAGCCGGTCCCCTGGTGCGATTTGAATAGCGGCTCTGGTTTTCATCACTTCTCCATCTCTTGGAAATCCTGACCCCTCTGTAGTACACCGGGCTTCTGTCTATGGACACTCAGAAACTCACGAATGCAGTCCAGAACGGCAAGTCTCGTAACAGTGGTCAAGTTATGTTTAACGACAGCAGGCACGAAGGCCATTTCCAATTCTACACCCGGTATATCCACGCCGCACGGGACTGGGAATCTGGAACTATTCTTCGACTGGACGTATCCCGGCTCCTCGTATTACTATTCACCCACCACAGCCAGTGAAGGTGCACGGAGCCGCTTTCAGCTTCAACTTGATCGGATAAAGCGTGAAGGCGGCGTACCGGATCGGTTACCTGGCTTAGGTAACGTGAGACATCTGAAACAAGGTTGAAACGTTGATTCAATTAACGGAAGAAATGGTTCAGTTCGTTAACGGCGCTCGGGTCAATGGGTATCCTTGTATCGTCGCCACGTCCTCGGCGGACGGAACACCCAACGCTGGCTACATCGGAACGGTGTTGGCCTACAACGACGCTTCGTTAGCATACCGAGACCGCACCGGTCGGAAGCCTTTGGACCACCTCGAATCGAACCCCAAGGTCGTCGTCCTGTTCCGTGACTCACAACAGGAAGTGGGTTGGAAGTTCCGCTGCACCGCTGAGGTCCATCGGAACGGACCGGTCTTTGACGATGTGATGGGGCGATTGGCCGCGTCCGGCATGGCGGCGGCGCCTGAGATTCAGGCTGCTATAGTAGTGCTCCGGATAGACCAGATATTGACCCTGTTCGGCGAGATATTGCAGGAACGGGTCCCCAACCTAGCCTGGTAACCAGAAGGAGAAACAGCATGAAGTTGCAGATAATGTCCCCGGCGGCGGACCGGGTCGATTTCAAGGTTCCTCCAGCGCCCCGCCTCGCCAGTCTTGAGGGCAAGACCATCGGTTTGTACAACAACATGACCGGCGGCGCGGATATCGCCGTTGACCGGGTGGCTATGCGCATCAGCGAGCGGTTCGCCAACGTGAAGTTCGAGAGGTACGGTGGCGACCTTAGGTCCGGCCGCCCAGCTCTCAGCCGAGGGAACCATATCGATGATGAGGAAGGGGCGCTGATTGCTGGGGAGATAGACGCAATGATCGGTGCGACGGCCCATTGAGGCGGTTGCACGTCGTGGCTTGCCCACGACATGGTTGCCATTGAAAAAGCCGGTATTCCTGCCGTGGCCATTGCCGCCCGGAGCTTTGCCAGAGCATGGCAGTCCTGCGTTGACGGCTGGGGCCAGCCCAGTACCGCCTTCGTTACCATTCCCCACGCAACCACAGGCCAGCAGGCCGACTTCATAAACAAGATGGTGGACGAGCAGATAGACGAGATTATCCAGCGCCTTACGTCTATTCCGTCGACGGCTGGGAGCGCCAAGAGTGCCAGGTCCGGGGGTCAGGCCACCGAGGTTTTCACTGTAGAGATGGATGAAACACCAGAAGGTCTGGACGCAGTGAACCGCTTCCTAGCCGAACGGGATTGGAGCGATGGCATCCCGGTCATGCCGCCCACGCCGGAGGCTGTCGAGCGGATGCTGAACGGAACCAAACGGGCTCCCCAAGACGTCGTCATGGTCATGGAGCCCGGCTTCGGGCTGGCGACGGTGGAGAAGATTGCCATCAACGCCGTTATGGCTGGCTGCCGCCCGGAGCAATTCCCGGTTCTACTGGCCGCCATTGACTGCTTGGCCAAGCCCGAGATGAACCACCGGGACATGCAGGTTTCCGGCCATACGGAAGCGCCCATAATCCTGGTGAACGGACCCATCGCAAAGAAGGCGGGGCTGAACGTCGGTACGACGGCCATGGGGCCGGGAGTCATCAACAGCGCCAACACGGCGATAGGCCGGGCGCTGCGCCTGTGCCTGATTAACATCGGCTATTGTAACGCCGGGGCGGGAGATCCCAACTTTGTCGGCCTGCCATCCAAATTCGGAATGTGCATCGCCGAGAACGAAGAAGTAAGTCCCTGGCAGCCCTACCACATGGATAAGGGGTTCAAACGGGACGAAAGCGCCGTCACCGTAGTCACCGTGACCGGCCCGACGACCATCATCGACTCTACTTCCAGGTCCCACGAGGATACCCTTAGCAACATCGCATCGATGATGTTCTACAAGAATGCTGGAGCCGGTGGATGGCTCAGGGGTTGGCAGTCCGCCCAGGTCGGCCACACCAACAAGCGAGTGCCCTACCAGGGCCCCTACCACCCCATCATCCTCAGCCCGTCCCGCGCCGTCATCATGGCCGAGGCCGGGATGAACAAGCAGGACGCGCAAGCCTGGCTCCACGAAAAGTGCCGCATCTCCGTGCAAGACGCCATCGGCGCCCGAGGCGTTCCCAAAAACTCTGAAGGCAAGTGGCTGAACCACCCGGAACTTCAACACCTGGAAAACGACCCCGCAGCGACGGTCCCTGCATTGGAAAGCCCGGATCAATACTTGCTGTTCGTCACCGGTGGCTCAACCCACTACGCCCATTTCTTTTATGGGACATATGGGATAGCTACGGTGCCGGTGGAGGATGTTTAGGTTCGGTGGAGCGAGCTTCCGTCCTGCGTGACGGGTCCTTCGACAAGCTCAGGACGAACGGGAACGGGATCGCCTTATACCGTTCGTGGTGAGCTTGTCGAACCATGCGCCGGAATTACCTTTCAACTTGGCGAAATGCTACGCGAAAGTCAGTCTGTAGCCTGGGAACAATCCCCAATCACAGACCATCA
>CAXEOX010000140.1:0-7320 GCA_963997925.1 uncultured bacterium | reverse complement strand
ACCGGATACCATTTTGACCCGCTGAAGGTAGGCACCCCGGCATCGTTCAAATGGTTGGTTATGGAAACAATGGGCACACCTGACAAGAAGTCAGAGAATATCTCCCGGATAACTGTTGCTTGCGGAGAGGCAACTGTCCTAGTACCGGTTTCTCTATCATAGGTATATCCGTAGCAGCCGATGCCAGTGCCCTGGGGTATCTTCCCCGCCTTCGCCCTTTCCGCTTTGCCACGCATGGTCCGCTCGGCAATCTTCTCCCGCTCTACCTCTCCGATGAAAGCGCGTGCGGCAAGAATGAACCGGCCAATGGCTGTGTCCTCAAACTTTTCAGTGACGAACTGGAGCTTAGCACCCGCCTGCTCCACCTCGTCGAACAGAACACCAATATGGTTCTGGTTTCTGGAAAGCCGGTCCACAGCATAGGTCACTATCATGTCCACAGATCCCTGTCGGAGCAGAAACCGCAACCTTTCGATACCCGGTCGGTCCAGACTGGCCCCGCTGGCGGTATCCCTGATGGACCCAACTAGTGTCCATCCGTTAGCTTCCACGTATTCTTGGGAAGCCCGCTCTTGGGTATCCAGGAATGTCTCCCATCACGCTCCTGCGCATCGGTCGAGACCCTGCTGTAAACGATTGTTCTTAGCTGGCCTGCCATATCGGGCTCCTTTTGGTGTATCTCCGTTTAGTCCTAGGACGGCCCCTATTCGGGTTGTAGGTTTTGGCGAACTCCATCAGTTCATCCCTGGATATCAAGTAGCGGTTGGCGATCTTATCTGCCGAGAGCACGCCCCGATAGATAAGCTTTTGTATCGACAGGGGATGAATCCCCAGGATCTTGGCGGCCTCCGCGCTGGAGATCACTGTGCTGTTCAGATTCATACTGAAGTCCTTAATACAATTAATATTGTAATTATACTTTAGACACGCACTAGACGCAGCATTGGATGATTGAAATCGCTACTGATAAGTGCCATCATGGTGGCAACATTGATTGGTCAGTTCCGAAACATATATATGGTATCGGGAGCGAATATGTTTGTCAGACGGGATCTCAGCGACAGAGTACCAACGCCAGAGGGCGAGATGCATTTCGTCAAGCAGGGCAGCGGTTACCCCCTGGTGATGCTTCATCCTCTTGGAACGTCGACCTGGGCGTGGCACACGGTGATCGACGCTCTTAGCCAGCACTTCACCTGCTATGCCTTCGACATGCTGGGACACGGGGAATCAGACAAGCCATCACGGCACTTCAACATTCCCGACTACGCCAACGCCCTTGACCACGCCTGTCAGATTTTGAACATCCACCGCGGCCACTACGTGGGCAACTCGGTAGGAGCCATACTGGCAACGGAAATGGCCGCCAGTTTCCCGGAGCGGCTAGACAAGCTGGTTCTAGTTGGATGTCCGGTGTGGGACGCGAGGACAGCGCCCCAACGCCTTGAAGACGCCTCCGGTGGCTACGACGACCAGGGTCTCGCCAAACCCCGGACTCTGGAAGAGCTGAAAACCTCTACTACCTTCGCCAACCCCAAGCCCGAGTGGGTGGATGCGACCAACCAGACCCGGGCCCAAGCGGGGGTGTGGGTGGGCAAGTTGATGCGGTCGTTGGCACACTACGACGTCATGTCCCGACTTCCCAGAATTCAGGCTTCTGCCACCATGGTGATGTATGGGGAGGTGGATCGGCTGAGGGACGGTGAAGAACTGCTTCACAACAACATCGTGAACGCCTCGAAGGTGGTACTGCCGGGATTGGGGCACATTCCCCAGATTGAGGACCCAGAAGCTTTCGTAGGCGCTCTGCTTCCATTCTTGCAATCCTAACCGGCAATAACCGTTGGAGAAGTGAAATGCCAGATTCTAAATTCACCTCTTGGGTCCACGGAACTAGCATGCAAGTGGAGTACCCGAACCGTGTGACTTCAGTTCGACCAACTGGACCCTTTGTCCGTATAGAAGGCTCTAAAGGGCAGAACACTTGGGTGCACTTCCCCATACCCACGCCGGCTGTAGTGGACGGTGTCAAAAGCAGCGTGGGGGCCGCTCTGATAAGTTTCCGCACCCGGTCCCACGCCAAAGTGCACGAGATCATCGTTTATGACGGGGAGGAGCGGATTGCCGAACACATGGACCTGAACATGGAAGGCGATCACCTTGATAGCCGCTTCGACGTTCCAGGTGCCCCAGAAGTGAAACAGGGGATCAACATCACTGTCGGAGTTCAATTCAGCAGCGACGCCCCAGATGTTAGGTCCATGCAGATCGAGATCATCGGCGCCGGGATAGAGTTCAACGGACTACCCGATTAAGCACCGACCAATTTAGTCCGCGCGATTGATCCAGCAAAGATCCCCTCACACGATGTCCTTTGCGCAGGATTTCCTTGTCAGCCCTTCTCCAAAGCAGGTTATCAACTTGGTTGGGAAGACGAAGTCCGAGGGACTCTCTTCGGCAATGTCACGGAAATTCTAAGGGAGCACCGGCCCAAATACGTGATCCTAGAGAATGTGGGCAACTTTGAGATGCATGACCACGGCAACACTTGGCTGATAGTCAAATCAGCCCTCGCAACTCTCGATTATCACTCCGCGGTTTACAGAGGTGAAAGCTCAGACTTTACAATGGCGTCAACGCTACAACCGGCAGCGCCGGGTGTCCAGCGACGCTGCCACATCCACTTGATCTCCCCTTAACAAAAGTGTCCCACTTTTGCTGGTTGCCAACATACACTTTATCCGGAGCAAATGTCGTTAATCTCCGAACAAATTTGTGCCATTTTAAGACGGGGATTGCTACTATGCCAACCATTCGAGTCTAATACCGTTAAGTTATGTCAAACGCCACGTCAGCAGCGCAAGTTCTGACGTTTACTGAAGACGCCGGTATTTAATCCGCAACTCATCCCTAAGACGGAACCCCCATTACAATTTCCTTGCGACGGAACAAGCGCCGGGTTATACTCCCAGGGTTAAGCTACGCCCAGAAATGGTCGCCTTTCCAAGCCTGGCGGCAGCGGTTTTTCGGTCGAGAGTTCACTCTTAGCGGTTAGGTCTGCGCTAGCATACTGGGCAGCCTAGTACAACCATCCGTGATTAAACTGGTCTGTCAGACATGAAACCAGTCAGATTCGACTACTACGCCCCAAGTTCTTCGGAAGAGGCTCTAGACTTGCTCGGACAATACGGCGACGACGCCAAAATATTGGCCGGCGGGCAGAGCCTGATGCCCCTGATGAACATGCGGCTGGTGCGCCCCAAAGTTGTGATCGACATCAACCGGGTAGACGGCTTGTCTTATATCTCGCCTGGACAAGATGGTGGACTGGCCGTTGGCGCCATGACCAGGCAGCGGGAGATAGAACGGTCTGCCCTGGTCCGTGAGACAGTTCCCTTGCTGGCTTCGGCCATCCCTTACATCGGCCATTTCCAGATACGCAACCGGGGTACCGTGGGAGGCAGTCTGGCCCACAGCGACCCCGCCGCCGAGATTCCGGCCGTATGCCTAACGTTGGATACGGAGTTTGACCTGGCCAGCAGCAGCGGGGTACGCACTGTCATGGCTAGGGACTTCTTCTTGAACCACCTGACCACCGCCCTTGAGCCGGTGGAACTGCTAACTCAGATCCGGATCCCCGGTGTCGGGGATCCCTGGCGGCTAGGGTTCCAGGAAGTATGCCGCCGCGACGGCGACTTCGCTTTGGTGGGAGCAGCCGCCATGTTACATCTCGACGATAACGGGATCTGCCGGGAGGCGCGAATCACCACATTCGGCGCCGGAGGTACACCAATGAGGATGGAAGCCGCGGAGCAATATCTTTCCGGCGCCGCCTTGAGCTCCGAGGACCGGGAAGAGGCCGCCCGGCTGGTTTCCGACGCATTGGACCCGATCTCGGACATTCACGCTTCCGCTCAATATCGTAAGGACGTGGCCGGCGTAATGGTCCGCCGGGCCCTGGAGCAGGCTCTGCTCCAAACCGAAGGAGAACCCGCCGCATGACCCCCCAACGCAACATCAGATTGACCGTCAACGGCAAGGGCTACGAGAGCCTGGTGCCGGTGCGAATGACTTTAGCCGACTTTCTGCGAGGCGAACTGGACCTGACCGGTACCCACGTGGGCTGCGAGCACGGCGTATGCGGCGCCTGCACGATCCTCCTCAATGGCAACGCGGTGCGGTCTTGTTTGATGCTGGCAGTGCAGGTAGATGGAGCAAGCCTGATGACCGTGGAGGGGCTGGCCGATGGACAGGATCTGCACCCTCTGCAGAAGGCGTTTCAGCGCAACCACGCTCTCCAATGCGGATTTTGCACTCCGGGTTTATTGATGACTGCCTACGAATTCCTCAAGGATACGCCAAATCCCACCGAAGCGCAGGTAAGAGAGGGCATATCCGGAAACATCTGCCGTTGCACCGGATATGCTCCCATCGTTCAGGCGATATTGGAAGTCAGCCAAGAGTCCTGACAAACCAGGTCCATTCCCGGCCTCCAGCGCCGTCGTCCTATATCGGGTCCATAAAGAGGGGAATACGATGGTCCAGCCCTATATCGGAGCCTCTATTACCCGGAAAGAGGACCAACGATTCCTAACCGGGCAGGCGACCTTCGCCGACGACGTGAAGCTGCCCGGAATGCTCCACGCCACCTTCATGCGCAGCCCCCACGCCCACGCCCGGCTCATAGCCATCGACACAACGGCAGCCTTGGCTATACCCGGCGTGGTGGCGGTCTACACTTACGATGACATCTCTGGTCAAGCCAAGCCTATTCCGGTGAGGTTGTACCCACTGCCCAGCCTATTGCCTTTCCTTCAATACCCTCTGGCCAATGACAAAGTTCGCTACGTGGGAGACCCGGTGGCTATCGTAGTCGCGGAGAGCCGATACGTAGCCGAAGACGCTTTAGACGTAATAGACGTGACCTACGAGCCATTGCCGGCTGTCGTGGACATGGAAGAGTCGCTTCGCGATGAGACCATCATCCACGAGGGACCCGGGACCAACCTGGCGGCGCACTTCGTCGTCTCTACAGGAGACATCGATCAGGCATTCCGTGACGCGGAATACACCCGTAAAGAGCGATTCAAGACCAACCGCCACACCGGTAACCCACTGGAAACCCGGGGAATTGTAGCCAGCTACAACGCCGGTGAGTTAACGGTTTGGGGGGCAACCAAAGTACCCCACTTCAACCGTGAAGTCTTGTCTTCCCTGCTGGATCTACCAGAGGACAAGATGCACTTTATTGAAGGCGATGTGGGCGGGGGATTCGGTATTCGCGGAGAGTTCTATCCAGAAGACTTCCTGGTGCCCTTCGCGGTGATCAAGCTGGGCAGGCCCATAAAATGGATGGAAGACCGTCTGGAGCACCTCATCGCGGCCAACCATTCCAGGGACGTGCTGTGCGACATCGAGATCGCCATGAAAAAAGACGGCTCGATCCTGGGGATACGGGCGCAGGTTTACGGAGACATGGGAGGATACATTCGGACCCATGGCAGCCTGGTTCCCGCTTCAACCGCCGGTCTGCTCATGGGGCCTTACAATGTTCCGGCCTACCAATGCGGCGTCCATTGCGTGATGACCAACAAAACCGGGGTGGGGACCTTTCGCGCGCCGGGCCGATACGAATCCTGCTTCATCCGAGAGCGATTGCTGGATATGGCCGCTGCGGATCTGGGGATAGACCCGGCGGAATTGCGCTTCAAGAACTTGGTTCAGCCATCCCAGATGCCCTACAACGCCGGGCGGACCCGGGCCGATGGGGACACCGTGTTCGACAGCGGCAACTACCCCCAAGGATTGACCAAGGTCTTGGAGCAGATAGGCTATGACGAAACCAACCCCAAGCGATGGATCGACGAAGCCGGGAGGTACCACGGGATTGGCATCGCCACCTACGTGAAGAACACCGGCCGGGGGCCCTACGAAGGCGCCCGAATCGTTGTCAACGACACCGGTCAGGTGGCCGCTTACCTGGGTATTACCACCATGGGCCAGGGCCATGAAACCACCATGGCCCAGATCTGCGCCGACAGTCTTGGCGTAACCATGGATGTAGTTACTATCTTTCACGGCAACACCGACTATATCCCCTTCGGCGGCGGCACCTACGGAAGCCGGGGCACGGTGATGGGGGGCAACGCGGTTCACCTGGCCTGTCAGAACCTCAAAAAGCGCATCCTGAACCTGGCCAGTACCTTCCTGGACACCGAGCCGGCCAACTTGGTCTTCCAAAGAGGCGAGATTTTTCGGAAGGGAGAGGAACAGGGACCGGCGTTGCTGAGTTTGGGAGAGATCGCCGGCCTGGCGGCTAACGCCCCTTCAAATGAAGGGGACCCGCCGGGCCTGGAGACAACAGCCTACTTCGAAGCGGACCAACTTACCTTCAGCTACGGGAGCCACGCTGCCCACGTAGCCGTGGACCCGGAAACCGGCAAGATAGAAATCCTTCGTTACGTGGTTGTCGAGGACATCGGACGGGCCATCAACCCATTGATGGTTCATGGGCAGGCCGTGGGCGGAGCCGCCCAGGGCATCGGCGCTACCCTATTAGAGGAGTTGGTCTACGACAACAATGGCCAACTTTTGGCCGGCAGCTTCATGGATTACTTACTTCCTACCAGTACAGACGTGCCACCGATAGAGAGCATCGTCCTGGAAGAGGCCCCCTCTCCTTTGAATCCCTTGGGAGTGAAGGGAGCCGGAGAAGGCGGCATCGTGGCGACCGGCGCGACCCTTGCCAACGCCGTTTCAAACGCCCTGGCGCCCCTGGGTGTCCAGGTGAATCAACTGCCCCTCAGTCCAGACTTCATCGCCAGATTGATCCGCCCATAGACTTTGACGGCGCTATCGTTGGATACCGGCCTGCTTATCACCCGGCCACTCAATGTTGGCATTCCGGCTCAAGCCTATCTGGCCTCGGTTATAACCTCCAAGCAAAAGAATCGTAGATAGAAATGCCATGTCCTTTATTATGTTACCGGCTGCACCGCCGCGTATGGAAACATCAGGCGTACAGTCCCGCGATATACGGATCGATCTGACTGAATCGATGATCAACAGAGCAGCCATTAACCAGTTTTTGAGATGTTCAGCGGCTATATTAATAACCTGATCGCCTGGGATGGCCTCCTACATGATGGTCTCTTCCATCTATCCGGAAAGATCGTTGTCGTCGGACCTACTTTTCTTTGGCCCACCGAGTTATTGTTGGCGGGGCTGTTCATCATCATCCTCTTGGGCGTTTTTCTTTTGAGCTGCGAGTGTAGGCGTTCAGCGATGATGGGACACTTCTAAGGGGAGAAAAACATGAGA
>CAXEOX010000139.1:0-7334 GCA_963997925.1 uncultured bacterium | reverse complement strand
GTCGGAGAGACTAAGGTCCGGAACAGCCGGCCTCTCGTACTACTCTCTAACCTGCCCGTCGCCCATGATGATCCACTTGTAGGAAGTGAGTTCCTTTAGACCCATGGGGCCTCTGGCGTGGAACTTCTGCGTGCTGATGCCCACTTCCGCTCCCAAGCCGAACTGCCCTCCATCGTTGAAGCGGGTGCTGGCGTTGACGAATACCGCAGCGGCATCGACTTCGTCCAAGAAGCGCATGGCTGCGGAATAGTCTTCGGTGATGATTGCCTCCGAGTGTCCCGAGCCGTAGGTCTCGATGTGACCCAGGGCATCGTCCAGCGAGTCGACCACCTTTATGGCGGCGGTCATGGACAGATATTCCCGGCCCCAATCTTCCTCGTTGGCAGGTATTATCTTGGCATCTTTCGGATTCCCGTTGCCGGTTGGTTGAGGTCCCAAGATACTCAATGCCCGGTGGTCGCAGTGCAATTCCACACCGGCCCCGGTCAATTCTTCGGCGATTCTCGGGAGACATGCGGGTGCTGCATTTACGTGCACCAGAATCGTGTCCAAGGCGTTGCATACCGAAGGGCGCTGGGTCTTGGCATTGAAAACGATGTTGGCAGCCATATCCAGCTCTGCGCCCCGGTCGATGTAGGTATGGCAAACGCCGATACCACCGGTCACCGCAGGCATGGTGGCGTTCTCCGCCACGAACCGAATGAGCCCGTCTCCGCCCCGGGGTATCAACAAGTCGATGTATTCCTTCATACCCAACAAAGCGTCCACCAGGGACCGGTCAGGGTTGTCCACGAACTGGACGGCATCCTCGGGCAACCCGGCGTCGGCGATAGCCTTGCGCACCAACTTGGCTAGGGCTGCGTTGGAATGCAAGCTCTCTTTCCCGCCCCTAAGCAGGCAGGCGTTGCCCGATTTAATCGATAGCGCGGAAATATCTATCGTGACGTGGGGGCGGCTCTCATAGATGCTGGCTATAACACCCAACGGCACTCTTCTTTTCCCAACTTTCAACCCGTTGGACATCGTCGTCATTTCCAAGGTTTCGGCTATTGGGTCCGGGAGGGCAGCGACGCCGCGCACCTCAGCCGCTGTCCCACGCAAGCGGTCCGGCGTCAGCAATAACCGTTCCAGAACGGATTCGCTTATTCCGTCGGCTTTGGCCAAGCGGCAATCGGCCTCGTTGGCCTCCAGCACATCGTCTTGCTGGGTCTCCAAAGCTTCAGCGATGTTCAGGAGAGCTTGATTCTTAACATTGCCGGACAGGCGGGCCAGTATCCGGGAGGCCCCTCGGGCGGCTCTGCCTTGTTCCAGCAAGTCTTCGACAGTGTTAGTTAACATTGCCCCTCTAGACCAATACCAGGTTGTCGCGATGGATGACCTCTGGACCGTAGTGGTAGCCCAAGGTGTCCTGAATATCGTCGGACCGGAAACCTTGGATGCGTTTGATGTCCTCGGAGCGGTAGTTCGCTATTCCGCAGGCGATACGCCGTTCGCCAGCGGCGACGATATAAACGATGTCTCCCCGATCGAACTCACCGGTTACCCCAGTGATGCCCGCCGGCAACAGGCTGCGATTGTTCTTTCGTAAGGCGGCAGAGGCTCCCTTATCAACAGCTACCGAGCACCGTTGGGAAACTGCGCCCATCATCCAGCGTTTCCGGGCTTCCAGTTTCTCCGAGGCTGGCTGGAACGTGGTTCCAATCTCGTCGCCCTGGGCAGCACGCAATACCGCGTCTTCAGCCGTGCCGTGGCACATAACCATCGTAATGCCGGATGTGGTGACCAGCCGGGCCGCTTCAATCTTGGTAGACATGCCCCCCCGGGCCCAGGGGTTGTGATCTTTTCCAGCCAAAGCTTCGATGTCCTGGTCAACCCGGTCCACCAAGGGTATCAACCGGGCGGACGAGTCAACATTCGGGTCCGCCGTATACAGGCCGTCGATGTCGGTCAGTATCACTAGAAGGTCGGCATCCACCAGATTGGCCACCAAGGCAGAGAGGCGATCGTTATCGCCGAACACTTCCCCTATCTCGTCCACAGCCACGACATCGTTCTCGTTCAAGATGGGCACAACACCCAGGTCCCAAAGGCCATGGAGGGTGTTGCGTACGTTCAAGTAGGATTGGCGATCGTACAGGTCCTTTATTGTCAGCAATACCTGGGCAACCTGGACGCCGTGAACACCGAACAGTTCTTGGTAGGTATGCATCAGCCGGCTCTGCCCGATGGCGGCACGGACCTGCCGGGAAGGAATATCCGACGCCCCACGGCTCGGCGAATCTTGTCCGGCGGCAATAGCTCCCGAAGAAACCAGCAGAACTTCGGCCGATAAGGCTCTAAGTTGGCTGATCTGCCTCGCCAAAGCGGCCATCACCGTCAAGTCCAAGGCTTGGTGGTCCGGGCCGGCAGTTAAAACGCTGGTGCCAGCTTTGACGACGATGCGCTTATAGGGCAGCGGTTGGAAAGCCGCGCCTTCAAGCGAAGAATCAGTGTGGAGACGGGACACGCCAGACACGGGAGAGAACCCCTTTTACGTCTGAATACTCAAGTGTGAAGGTATCCAATTATAGCATGGGCGAGTCCAACACTTGCTCCTTCAAGGTGCGGAAACTGGGCGTTTGTGACCTTGTTGCGAAAGGGCATATCCAATAGAATAAGGTTATTGGGGCTGGTGCCATTCGCCAGCCCTCTTGGGCGTGGCATCCGTTCATCGCCCACGATAAAACCGGGATTCATTGTTACAAAATTTGAATGCGTACGTGAGCCAATGCCCTTAAAAGGCGTTCTATCCACAGTCAACAATCACCCGGGCTTTTCCCGTCTGGTGAAAGGAATCGGAGGGGAGGGTGCTCCCCCTCAAATCACGGCCCGCCAAGGCGCGGCGCCGGTCTACATCGGCGCTTTGTGGGACCGTCACAAGGTTCCTATGCTGGTGATTACCCCCAGGCCGGAGGATGCCCGGAGACTTCACGACCAACTCCTCACCTACCTGGGTGATGACGAGCCGGTGTATCTCTTGCCGGAACCCGAAGTCCTCCCCTTTGAGCGTTTGGCCGTTGACGCCAACACCAGCAACCAGCGTCTGGAGGCGCTGGCGGCGCTGGCGTTATCCCGCCGTACCAAAGAAGACCCGGAGCAGACGCCGCCGATTGTGGTAACTTCGATCAACGCCGCTTTGCGTCCGACTCTACCGCCCAACGTTATGTCCGGTGGTGAACCGGACGCAAACAACGAAAACTCATGGAAGATTGGAGAGCGGGTACGCTTGAACGAACTGCTGGTCCGATGGGTGGAGTTGGGTTACCGCAGCGAGCCCGTGGTTGAGACTCCAGGCACTTTCAGCCACCGGGGCGGCATCATCGACATCTTCCCGTCCCAGGCCGGCCTTCCCTTCCGGATCGAACTGTGGGATGACCAGATCGATACCATCCGCACCTTCGATCCCCGCACTCAGCGTTCGGTGGACACCGCCGAAAGCGTGAGCATCATCCCGGCCCGGGAGCAGCTTCCCCACGTCGCAGACCGAAGCCGGGTTGAAAAGCTTGTTGAGCAGATGGACTTCTCCCGGTGCAATCAGGAGATAAGGGTGCGCATCGAAGACGAACTGGTCACTTTGTTCAGCGCCCCCAACGTTGAGACTCTGTCCTTCTACAACGGTCTTCTGAACCAGACCAACATGCTGGATTATCTGCGCAGCGATGGACTAGTTGTGTTGGAGCGGCCCAGCCTGATAGAGGGAGAAGCCCAAGAGTTGGAGGAGAGGTTCGTCCGCATGCGCTCCAGCAGAGAAGAGCGTGGCGAGATGCCGCAAAATTTCCCCGCTCCGTCCTTCACCTGGGAGGAGTTTTCCAAGAAACTAGAAACCCTATCCCGGTTGCACCTGCACAGTTGGCTGAGCGAATCCGAGGACGCACTGTTTCATCCGGCAGTTCCCTACTACGGCCGGTTGGAGCAACTCGCCAACGACGCCAAACGCTATGCCTCCGAAGGCAAAGCGATAGTAGCGGTGACCCAAAACGGCCGCCGCCTGGCCGAGATATTGGAGCAGGAGGAAGTCACCGCCACGCTCACTTCCAGCATGGACGAACAACCGCAGGCGGGAGGCATTTACCTGATAACCGGGGCGTTGCGGGAAGGCTGGACACTGGAGTCCAACGCCGGTAGCAAAGGATCCGACGGCGTATCTCTCGTTTTGCTGACCGATGCCGAACTGTTCGGATCAGTCAAAGAGCGCCGCAACCGCAGACGCCACACCACTCAGCCTGGCAACCAGATCGCAGCCCTGACCGACATGGTGACCGGCAGCTACGTGGTGCACATCGACCACGGCGTGGCCCGGTTCTCCGGCACCACCCGCATGGGCGAAGGCGATGAGGACAAAGAGTACCTGGTGCTGGAATACGCCGAGAACGACAAGCTTTACGTTCCCACGGAACACTTGGACCGGGTGACTTCATACGTGGGAGCCCAAGACCACCCGCCCAGCCTTACACGATTAGGTTCCGCCGAATGGGCCAGGATCAAGGAGAAGGTGAAGGGCGCCACCCGGGAGATGGCCCAGGAGCTATTGAACCTTCACGCATCCCGCCAGATCGCCAAAGGCCACGAATTCAGCCAAGACACGGTATGGCAGCAGGAGTTGGAAGACTCCTTCCCTTTCGAAGAAACACCGGACCAAGCCACCGCCATCAGCGACGTTAAAACCGACATGGAGCAACTCAAGCCCATGGACCGGTTGATCTGCGGCGACGTGGGCTACGGTAAGACCGAAGTCGCTCTTAGAGCTGCTTTCAAGACGGTGAACGATGGCATGCAAGTGGGCGTCTTGGTACCCACAACCGTCCTGGCCCAACAGCACTACGCCACCTTCAGCGAACGCCTCAGCCCCTTTCCCATCAGCGTGGACGTCCTGAGCCGGTTCCGCACCAACAAGGAACAGCAAGAGGTCTTGGAAAAGCTGAGACAAGGCTCCTTGGACATCGTGATTGGCACCCACCGTCTATTGCAGAAAGATGTCTCGTTCAAGAATCTGGGGTTGGCCGTGGTGGACGAGGAGCAACGGTTCGGAGTCGCCCACAAAGAGAGGCTCAAGCAGCTGCGTAAGGAAGTGGACGTACTGACGTTGAGCGCCACTCCCATCCCACGGACATTGAACCAGGCATTGTCCGGCATCCGCGACCTTAGCACGATGGACACGCCGCCGGAGGCCCGCCTTCCGGTTAAAACCTTCGTGTCGGAATACAGCGAGGACCTGATAAAAGAAGCCATCCTGCGGGAGATGGAACGCGGCGGCCAGATATTCTTCTTGCACAACCGGGTTAGGACAATCGAACGAACGGCGTTGGAGCTTCAAGAACTGGTCCCCAAAGCCCGAATCATCATCGGCCACGGTCAGATGGCCGATGATGAATTAGAAGACGTTATGGTGGCCTTCTCCAACGGGGAAGCCGACATTCTGGTGTGCACAACGATAATCGAGTCCGGATTGGACCTGCCCAACGTCAACACTCTGATCCTGGACCGGGCGGACCGCTTCGGTCTCTCCCAGCTTTACCAACTCAGGGGACGCATCGGACGCGGCGAACACCGGGCCTACGCCTACCTGCTGGTACCCAGGGGAAGGCGCGTAACCGAAGCAGCGGAGCGCCGCTTGCAGGCGATCTTGGAAGCCTCGGAACTGGGTGCGGGATTCCGCATCGCCATGCGGGACCTGGAGATTCGCGGCGCGGGCAACCTGCTGGGCTCCTCCCAAAGCGGCCATATCCGGGAAGTGGGCTTGGACCTGTACAGCCAACTATTGAAAGAAGCCGTTGCCGAATTGCAGAATGGGGAGGGTGGGGAAATCTCCCTGGAGGCCGAGTTCGTGCCGGACTTGCCCAGGATGGAACTGCCCCTACCAGCCCACATCCCAGAGGACTACATCCCCCATATGCCTTCCCGGTTGGCGATCTACCAGCGCGTGGCGCGGCTAAAGGACCGTAGCGACGTCCCCGCTCTGCGGCAAGAGCTTCGCGACCGGTTCGGCCCCACCCCTGAAGAGGTGGAGAACATGCTGACACTTGCCGATTTTAGGGCTTCGGCGGGAGGCCTGGGCATCGACTCTATCCTGCAGAACAGCGACGGTTTTGCGCTGCACCTGAAGACTCCGGTGGGCGGGGCTAAGATTGCTCTACAGCGGGCTTTAGGTCCATCGGTCAACGTCGGCAATCAGCAGATAAACATGCCCGCCAGAAACATGGGCGACGAATGGCTACCTCGGTTGACCCGGATGGTCGGGCGATTCCGCGCCTTCCAAGACCGGCTCCAAAGCCTGGCGGGTTAGACGCCCCTGCTCCCCACGTCCCGACGCTCTATATGCCTCCCCGACATCACGCTGTCGCCTACACAACTCTCCCGACGGCCACATCCTTGTATCCGAACGGCCCAAGCGGCATCTAAGCAAGGTGTGACCGGAACTCCATGTCTTCTATAGATCTTTAAGAGTGTCGGGAGAATAGAAAATGGCTAGAAGCTCAACCAGCAGGCGGTCCGCTGCGGCAGCCAAGAAAGCATCCAATGATCGCCGCCGCAAGAATATGTGGTTCGGCGGATTGGGCGCTGCGGGGTTAGCCGTCGTGGTGGCAGTTATAGTGTTGTCCTCATTCTCCGGCAACTCCGGTTCGGCGGGCGGAAACCTGGCCGACGGCGTTGTGGAGAATTTCTCATTCACCCTCTTCCAGGGTCAAGAGAGGCTGGGCGCCGAAAAATTGGATATCGACCAGATCCTGGGTAAACCCATCGTGCTCAACTTCTGGGCCGGACAATGCCCGCCATGCCGAGCCGAGATGCCAGATCTACAAGAATTCTACGAAGGGTCCAAGGATGAGGTCACTCTTCTAGGCATCGACGTGGGCCAGTTCACCGGTTTGGGCTCCCGCCGGGATGCCCGTAATCTCTTGAAGGAACTGGAAATCACCTATCCCGCCGGCTTCACCGGCGACGGCAGCGTAGTACGCAAGTACAAAGTGGTAGGCATGCCCACCACCGTATTCATCAACCCCGATGGAACTATTTTCGAGACCTGGTCCGGCGGCTTGAACCTGGACATCTTGAATCGTTTGACCGGCCCGATGATTGACCAGGCTGCCAGAGAGCAAGTTCCGTCCTAAGCTTTCCCGCAGCAAGTCTTGAAACGGTCCCCAAATCCCCGGCGTTCGGGCATACCGGCGGGAACCCAGTAGGGTATAATGAATCTGTTCGCGTTAACTCCATCCGTGTCGCCTGACCGGTTGCCTACGCGAAGCCATGTTCATAGTCGGGGTGTAGCGCAGTGGCTAGCGCGCTTCGTTCGGGAC
>CAXEOX010000138.1:0-7517 GCA_963997925.1 uncultured bacterium | reverse complement strand
TCGTATTCAACCACTCAACAATGATTTCTGTCCGATGTGCATCCCTATGATCTCCTCCCACTAACGTAGTCTATTGATAACATTGCTCCAGGACTGACTCTTGGCGCCCAGGTCCTGTCTTGGAGTCACTCTGCCATGACTGTGTATAATCGCGTTATCGTCGGTTGTCGGCGATGCTACAATAGCCCGACGTTCACGATTCCACGTCCTACGGAGGTACCCATGGACTTTGGCGCGATGATGTTTTGCACCGATTTTTCCATCCGCCCCGACGACTTGGCCAAGTTGCTGGAAGACCGGGGATTCGAGTCCATGTGGGTACCGGAGCACTCCCATATCCCCGCCGACCGGCGCAGCCCCTGGCCAGGGGGTGCAGAACTGCCCCAGGAATACTGGCACACCTACGACCCCTTCGTGGCGCTGACCGCTGCCGCAGCGGCTACAACTACCCTGAAGGTGGGTACCGGCATCTGCTTGGTGATTGAGCGGGACCCCATCATGATGGCCAAAGAGGTCGCTAGCGTGGACCGTCTGTCCAATGGACGCTTCATCTTTGGTATCGGCGGCGGCTGGAACCGTGAGGAAATGGCGAATCATGGCACCAGGTCCCGCAGCCGCTGGCGGTTGCTACGGGAGCGAATCCTAGCTATGAAGGAAATCTGGACCCGGGAAGAGGCGGAGTTCCACGGCGAGTTTGTGAACTTCGACAAGATGTGGGCCTATCCCAAACCCGTGCAACGCCCTCATCCACCAATATTGATGGGAGGCGACGGGCCAACTACCTTCGACCGGGTCGTCGAGTATTGTGACGGTTGGATGCCCATCAGCGGCCGTCCGCAATCCGGGGGGCCCAGCCTTCAAGAGAAGATTGCCATGCTGCGCCGACAGGCCGAAGAGGCGGGACGGGACCCGGCATCCATCAACATCACGACCTTTCGGGGCCCGGACGGGTCCCAGCCGGAGCCCGACGCCATTCGCAGATTAGAAGAGGCGGGAGTGGACCGGGTCATCTTTGGATTGCCCTCGGCCGAGCGTGACACCGTGCTACCCATCATCGACCAGTGCGCCAAACTGATCTAGCACGAGCCCATCCAAAAACCGAACATTTTGACAAGACTGAACAGCCCCCGTTAGCCACTCCTGTTGGTGATTTTATCGCCTATTGTGACGTTGCCCGTGAGCATGGGAATCTTGTTAACCCTACCCAACTGCGGCATAGACGAACCGTGGTGGCAGTTGAATCACATCCGTCTGGCATTGCTGCCCGGATCGATGGACCTTGTTGCGTTCGTATGGCTGGCATCGGCCAACAGCCAGGTAAGGAAGGCGGCGGCCACATCTGGAGTGATCGGGATAATCAGGGTGGCATTGCCATTACTGGCGGTTGGGTACTACGCCGCTAGATCTGGTGTGCAGGAAAGTAACCCGGCTTGCGACGTTTCCTCGTTCCTTCTCATCCCGTTGGCGTTGCTAATCATCGGGCTTTGGGCGTTTACGGCTCTCATAAGCGCATTCGTGCTTTGGCGGGTTACCAGGGCCACTGCCGCCTAACTACCCCATCGTCGCCAGCACTTCTTTAGTGATCCTGTATCTTCGCGGCTTGCCAGACTCCCAAGCCTGAAATTCCTCAATCATACAATCGGCCATCCTAACCACTTCGTCCCCAACTGACCCACCGACATGAGGGCTTATCCACACGTTGGGAAGCGTCCACAAATCGGACTCGGCGCCGGGCGGTTCCGGGTACGTTACGTCCAGGAGAGCGGTAAGGTCAGGACGATTCTTAAGGGTCGCGATCAAACCAGCTTCGTCCACTTGTGCGCCCCTGCCAGTGTTGATGAAGGTGGCGCCCTCTCTCATGCTATCGAACAACGCTCGATCGAGAACTTTCTTGGTGGACGGAAGGTCCGGAATGTGATTGCTCACGATATAGGCGCGGCTGAATAGCTCTTCCAGAGAAACTTTTTCCACGCCAATCTCCATCGCTTGTTCATCGCTCAAGAACGGGTCTTGGGCGATGACCCTAAAGCCGAAGCCTGTGAGCAACTCGCTCAGCCTTTTCCCAATCATGCCCATCCCGATCAGCCCGACAGTCTCGCCGTTGACTCCAGACCGGTGGAATTCCTTGGATTTGCCTTGGTCATGGCTTTCGTAATAGTCCCGTATCGTCCGGTAGTAACCCCGGCAAGAAAGAAGAACCTGGGCCAGCGCCATCTCCGCCACGGGTATCGCATTCATGTCCCAAGCGCCGACAAGCATGACGTAGTTGTCGACGATTGGCTGAGCGAAAGCTCGCACGTTGCCAGCGGCGTAGAAGACGGCCTCAAGCTTGGGCATCTTCCCAAGTTGTTCATCCGATAACCGCGGCATCCCCCATGTATCGAAAATAACTTCTATATCGCCAAGATTGGAGGCATGCTCATCGAAATTCTTTGCGTTAACTACCTCCGGATAGAGGTCCGTCAGATTCTCGATGGTCTGTCTTCGACCCTGCCCAAAGACTTCACCGTCCTTGATTGGATACTCGTAGAACAGCGCTGCTTTTTTAGGCATCATTCACACGCTTTCCAGAATCGCCGGGGCACAAGTCTACTCAAACTCCAGGTCCGCCCAAACGCCCATGTGGTCCGACGGCCATAGGGAATAGTCATCTAGGCTGGGCTTGTTGAAGCACACTTCACTGGCCCGCACTTTAAGAGGACCGGCTACCCAGATGTAGTCGATGCAACGATCGAAGCGCTCCCAGTCTGGGTGTGAGGGCACGCCATCCTTCTCTTGTAACGGGGTGAAGCCCGTGGGTTCAGTCTGGCTTGGCTTGAACCGGGTTGCCATTAGGGCCGCCGATGCCATGTCCAGTGTCGCATTGAAGTCGCCGCAGATCACCTTGGCCTCAACATCGTCCCTGCTACCGATCCAGTCGAGAAGTTGTTCCACCTGATACAAACGGAAGGAGTCCCTTCCCACGGATCCGTACAGGTGGGTTACGTACACGTCGACTAAGTGGCCTTCTATCTCAACTCGGGCAACCTGCGCAACCGATTCGCGGGCCCGGTAGTCAAAGTTCGCCGTCTCCCTGACGGGGAACCTGGTCAAGATACCTTCTCCGTCGACGACGGACAGTCCACCAATCTTGGACTGTTGAACCAGGTTATATTCAAGGCCATGGCGCTCTTTGGCCGCGTGTTGGAGGTAGCGGCCCGTCTGCCGGGGAATGCAAATCTCGTTGATGCAGAAAATATCCGGCTTCAACTCCCCCAATTGCCCGACAATCAACTCCCGCCGATCGTCCCAACGCTTATGATCCTGTTCTAGATTAAGTGTCGTTACTCTAAATCCCATATTTCCTTCTGCGTTTCAAATTGACAGAAGCCGCCGAAATCGCTATCTCGGCGCGCACGCCCGGATAATCTGCATCGCTTCTTCTTTGGAGTTTTCGCCGGAGACCCGGGGAGAAATGATTGGCTGGGTGATGCCGGCACGGCGGTACTCGTCCAACCGGCTGCGGGCTTTATCGGCGCTGCCCACCAACGCTATCGCATCGACGAGCTCGTCGGGCACCAGGCGGACCGCTTCCGCCTCGTTGCCTGCATCCCAGGCCCGGCGGACCTCTTGTAACTCCTCAGTGAAGCCAGCGTTTTCCATCAGCTTGCGATAACGGGGGAACTTGGTGGCGTATCTGGCGATGTTGGTCTTCAGGCCTTCCATTGCCCCTTCGCCCGAGCTGCCCACCGCACAGGGCATCAACGTGGCTACTTCCACCTCGCTGGGGTCTCGACCAGCTCGCTTAGCTCCCTCCGCAACATGGGCCGCCGCAGTTGCAGCGTGTTCCAAGGTGCACCAGGTCATCAGAGCGCCCTGGGATATCTCTCCGCAGACCTCCAGCATCTTAGGGAACACCGCTGCCACGTAGATCGGTATCTCCCGTCGTAGCGGCTCGAACCAAAAGTCGAAGTTTTCGATGTTGTATACATCGCCTTGGTAGGAGACCTCCCCCTTCCGCAACAACTCTCTTACTATCTCCACGCACTCCCGCATGCGAGGAACCGCCTTGTCGAACACCAACCCGTGCTCCGGCTCCACCTGTACCTTATGGCTGGTACCCAGGCCCAGCACGAACCTTCCATTGGAAAAGTGGTCCACCGAGGCGGCGGCCATGGCGATGGTGGGGGCGCTGCGTACGAATACGCTGGTGATGCTGGTACCCAAGAGGATATTCTTGGTCCTCAGGGCGCAGGCAGTCAGGATAGAGAACTGATCCCCACCATGACCCTCGGCCATCCACGCCGACTCGTACCCCAACTCATCCGCCAGTTGGATGCAATCTACGATATCCGGGGGATTGAGTCCCCCGGAGAAAGAAAGTCCGATCCGATCCATGAATTCACCTCGTTCGGCGGCGATTACTCCGCTGCCAACATTTGGCATGTTACGTCTGGGTGGGCTGCTTGTCCATCGCGTTCCCCTTATATCCAACAGTGGTCATACCACCATGGTCTATAGTAGACTCGGACTCAGTAAACCGAAGTAGTCAGAAAGCAGGTGGAAAATATGGCGGACAAACATGAGATCGCGGTATTTGCCGGAGGATGTTTCTGGTGTACCGAAGCGGTCTTTGCCCAACTTAAAGGTGTGCTGATGGTTGTACCGGGCTATGCGGGAGGCCATACCGCGAACCCCACGTATCGGGAGGTATGCACCGACAGTACCGGCCATTCAGAGGCGGTAAGGATCCAGTTCGACCCTGATCAAGTTAACTACAAACGTCTGCTGAACGTGTTCTTTGAAACTCACGACCCCACGACGTTGAACCGGCAGGGAGCTGACCGGGGTACCCACTATCGCTCGATGGTTCTCTATGCCGACGACAACCAGAAAGAGCAGGCAGAGGCATACATCAAGGAACTAGATGCCTCCGGCTCTTTGAAGGACCCGGTAGTGACCGAGGTCGTGCCCCTGGATACCTTCTACGAGGCCGAGGAAGACCACCACCAGTTCTACCTGAACAATCCGGATCAGATGTATTGCCAGATTGTAATCAAACCCAAGGTAGATAAGGTGCGCGGTGCGTTTGCCGAGCACCTGCGCTGACCTGTCACCGTCACTTTCAAGGGGGATGAGATGCCATTTGCTGATCTAGGCGAGAAACGTATCTGGTACGAGATTAACGGCGAGGGTGAGCCGTTGGTGCAGATTCCCGGCGGAGCCTTGGGGCTGAAGAATTTCTCCAAGGTCACGCCGGTACTGTCCCGTCACTTCCGGGTGATTGATTTCGATCTGATTGGCACGGGTCAGAGCACTCCGACGCCTCCGGGTTACAAGGTACAGGACTGGACTAACGACCTCGTGGACCTGATGGACCATCTGGAGATTCCCCGAGCCCATCTGCACGGCACATCCACCGGAGGGCTGGTTGCTCTGCAATTCGCCGCCCAAAATCCGGAGCGAGTGATGAAGATGGCGTTGGTCGGCGTCGTGGCCAAGTACGACACGGCGTTGCGTCTCAACCGTAAGCTGGCCAAAGCCCTGGCCGCCAATGTAGGGATGGTGGCGGTTGCCGAACTGACAGCTCAGGCGGTGCTGACCTCGGAATTTCTGGACAGTCCGGAAGCCGGCCCTCTACTGGACCAGATGCGAGCCACTTTTTGCGAAATCGCCCCGGAGACCTATATCGCAACATCGGAAGCGTGTGACGACGTGGATCTAGGGCCAGACCTGCCCAACATCTCCGCCCCGACCCTGGTCATCAACGGCGAGTTCTCCGCCAATTCCCCCGTGGACACCGGCCCTCAGGGCATCGG
Organism: uncultured bacterium; assembly: GCA_963997925.1. GTDB lineage: Bacteria > Chloroflexota > Dehalococcoidia > Lucifugimonadales > UBA3495 > UBA11650. Next base: position 1,719 of record CAXEOX010000138.1, on the reverse strand, counting down.
CGGCCGGGGCATCGCGGAAGGAGTGGAGAACGGCCGGTTGGTCGTGATAAAGGGAGCCAGGCATCTGGTGATGATGGAGCGGTTCAATGAAGTCTGCGACCGCATCATCGACTTTCTGAACGAATAGACCCGGAGCCCAAACCACCGGGTTTACTCCTATGACTCTACAACCACCTCGTCGTGTAGCAGCACACCACCGTTCAGATAGGCCAGCGAGATGGGGTCTCGCTGGAGTGCAGCTTGAACCGCCTCCATGGGGGTCGTGCTAGGCGATCCAGGCACGATTATCCGGCGCGATACCTGACGATGCGCCACGATGCCCTCGGCTGCGTTGGACTGGGAATCGCCCCGGTTGCCACCGGCAGCCATATACAACTCCACGCTAAGGCCATTGGGATCATCCACCTGAGGCAACAACCGGCTCAAGGTAGAAGCAGTTGAGGCAGCCCATCCGCCGTGAGCCAGCGGGAACGGAGGCGGTACCCAGCCATCTGAGCTATGTCCGCCCTGCAAGGTCCAGCGGCTGGTCCGGGTCAGATTTTCGCAACTAACGGAAATCTTCGCCTCGCCTTCATGCTCCATCTTCCCGGCATCGTCGTATTCTTTCGTGTCCAGCAAGTACTGGGCGTGAACCGAACCCGAAGGAATGGTGGGGAGAGCGCCGTCTAGTTGGGGGAGGGATTCCAGCCCGGCAGAGATTGCCGCTACGTCACCGGAAGCCCATCGCACCTCATCTGCTACCTGCATGGAACCCTTGGTGAGGGCCTGGCCCACCGGGCAGAACCGGGAGGCCCGTTCAAGCCGAACCCGCTCCTGTTCGGAGATATTTCCTTTCAAGGTGACCAACTCCCTAACGCCGAATCCGATGGCGTTGGGAAGCTCTACAGGCTCCACCTCAAAGTCGACCGTTATGTCTTCCAGGGCGATGTTGCCACGGTAGGCCACGCCTACCACTGTGACCACGGTTCAAGCAGCCCAAGCCGCTACGGACAAGTACTGAGGGGGAGGCCCGACCATATCCAAGCTGGGATTGGGGATCCCGCTAACGAAAGACCACGGCCCCCTAGCCCCCAACTGAGCGCCAACCACGGTAAGCACCGACTCCCTTCCAACTGGCCGGGCAAAGATATTCGGCTGATTTTGGTCCGCCATTCGATAAAGGCTCCTTTATTTTCGGATGTGAGCCGAGTCTATCGATTGGCAACGGGAACGGCAAGGCTTGGATGCCGGGGCAACTTGAATAGATAAGAATAAGCGCAGCTAATTTTTGTGCATCACTATCATCGAGTGATGCCAAGATTAAAACTTCTTGAAAGGCCGCTTGCCATCATTGCCTTGGGCCTAAATCACCCGAGCGTAGACGATCGCTGCGCTGAGAGTCTGGGTTGTCTTCTGTACTTCAAAGTCAGTCAACTTGCGACTTCTGCCCTTCCAGGCAATGATATTCCCTGACGCCGGAACCCCTTGGTTCCGCAGCCAACCCAGAAATTCTTTCGAGTCTTCGTCGTACAACTTGTAATCCAACCTCTCCTCCTACTCCCAAACATCGATTCCATGAGGCGTGAGCCATCAGCGGTATGAACATGGGTTGAGATGAATCTAGTCTAAGCGGTTGGACACGGAAAGAACCAGGGATAGAGGGACGGAGTTTGACGAGAAATAGGTTGGCTCCCGAGCGAGGATTCGAACCTCGGACCTAGCGGTTAACAGCCGCCCGCT